>DYOK01000028.1:14402-18418 GCA_020720565.1 Acetofilamentum sp. | reverse complement strand
GTGAAAAAGAGAGACTCGAAATTAATAATGCGAAAATGATCAATATATTTTTCATTTGTCAAAAAATTAATGATTGTTGATTTGTTTATTACCAATGTCCAGTCCAACATCGCCCAACAAATCTGGTGTCAGGTAGGTTTGAAGGTTATTTGAAATTTTAAATGTTTCTTAAATTCTTAATGATTTATATAATTGATTTATTGAAGATATATTTTTACATCCATCTTCTGACTGCTTGACAAAAGGCACAAAATATCGCTTTTTTACGCAGATCGTACCGAATTGTAAAGTTACAAAAAAGCTGCAAGTTTTAACTCTTGCAGCTTAATAATATTTTAAAGAATTTAAATCTATTATAAACCTAACATTTTAATTTCGAGTGGATTTTCTAATTCGGTAGTCACATTTTGATGAACACTTTGTTTGTACGAAATAAAATTCACTTCTAGGCTGTATTTTCCATTTTGAACACTTTGAAACACAAAGTTACCATCAAAATCGGTATATGCTACCATTTGTGTACCTGCTAAAACTACTTTAACGCCAGCCAAAGCTTCGCCAGTAGTTTGGTCAATCACTTTACCACTAATCGAACCTTGTGTAGTTGTACTTGATTCTGATTTGGTATTTTTATTGTTTTTATCGTCACCATTTTCAGCAAAACTTACTAAAGCTAAACTTAAAACTACGAGGATTAAACTTAATTTTTTCATGTGGTTGGTTTTTTGTTTTTATGTATAACAAAGGTAAGGGTGCTGCATACACTGGTTGTTTCCATTACTTTATTTGTTTGTTAACTTAAGGTTAATTCTAATAATGAAATAAGGCTATGGAGACGATACAAGGTTTTGTAAATAAGATACTTAATCAATTTTACAAATTATAGCTTAACTTTAACACAAAGGTTCTCCCCCATCCGTAGTTCTCATAAATGTATTCGCTTTCCATATATTCGTAATACCGATTGGTGCGGTCGTCCAAAATATTTTTTATCGAAAATTGGACAGAAATATGTTTTCCAAATCCTTTTGATACATTAAAATTCAATTCGTTGGTTGCCGATTGATATACATCTGGAATGCCAGTAGGATTTATCAAGACCAATGTTTTTGCATTGTATGTATAAGATAGATTAACATCCCATTTTGAGCTATCCGTTTTATAAGCCAGAAGTGCGTTAAACACAAATGGTGATTGTTCTGTCATAAAACGAGTCGAAGCAATGTTAGGATCATATACTTTTTTAATCTCTAGCTCTTGAGGGTCGATATCAACTTGAGAATAGACATAAGTAAAATTGGTCGAGATTTTAAAATCTTTAAGTAACGAAATAAAATCTAGTTTTTTCGAAAATTCAATTTCGACACCCCACATTTGAGCTTTTGGCACATTTCGCCATGTGAGTTCAGGATTTTGGGCTTTGGTATTGAAAGTTTTTTCGATCGGATTTGAAAAATGTTTATAAAACCCTCCTAAAGAAAGTGCTTCGCCAGCTTTAAAATAATGTTCCCACCTAAAGTCCAGATTATCAATATCGGTTTGCTTTAGATTGATATTACCAATCACAATATCGCCAGTTTTACTTTCGATAGCCATAGGCGATTTTTCTCGAAACGAAGGGCGAGCTACCGTTCTAGAATAAGCCAAACGCCAGTTTGTTTTTTCCGTTGGCATATAAGTAAAACTTACCGATGGTAATACTGACCATTCGTTCAAAGTACCTTTGTTATCTTGAGTTCCAACCTGTTCCCTGAGACTTTCGGTTAACATATCCACTTTTTCGACACGTGCACCCAATAATAGTCTATACTTCTCATATAAAGGCAAATCGCCCATTATGTATCCTGAGCTTATACTCTGAGTTCCATTGTATGAATTCTTTTCGTCATCTTTAGTAGACCCTTGAGCTCTAATTCCAGTAGTAGCATCAATATTACTATCATCAAAAAAGTCGAAAATATTCTGATAAATCTCGCTTTGAGCCTCGTAAAATCCAATTTGTTTTTGCAAATAGCTTCTTACTTTATAATTGTGTGCCACACCAAATTTCAGTTTAGAATCCGCACCCATCAACTTGAATCCTTTTTCGAAATCTAAACGTGCAAACCAAACATTTTCGCTCATTGTCCTATAAAACCGACGGGGTGTTTGAATCGTAGATGCATCGATATAATATAAGGTATCTGTTGAGGTAATCTCACGCTGATTGGTGAGAAATCTGACATCGGGTTCATTTTGAGAAGCATTGGAAGCTGATAATACCCAAGATGTTTTAATTGTACCCATTTCGTGATTTCCTTTTAACTGAGCCACCAATAAATTTCGAGCACTAAACTCCAAAACACGTCGCTCGCGATATTCGCCTTGTCCATTTTTAAAATTTTGAAATAGCAAATAACTGGTTTGCTGAGCACCTTTGTGGTTGTTTATAATTGATAAACCCAAATTGTTTTTATCGTTTATTTTAAAACCTAGCACACCCATTAATGACCAAATGGATTCATGTATTGAGCTAGAAAATTGGTTGGATGCACTGATTGGATTTAGTGATGTATTTTCAGCACTTACCAACTCATAGCGACCATAACTCATGTTATCATCGAATTGGTATTGGTTAGAATAAGTTCCTGCCAGTGAATAACCCAACTCTTTCTTCCCAATTTTTGAATTATTCCCAACATTAAAAGAATATTTTTGATTAAGCCCACTTGTTTTTTGGTAGATTTCCCAATCTTTGTTAAACGATTTAGTTATCGTGTTTAACTGTGCATCTTGCCCTTGTCCTCTATAGGGTATTGTACCCTCTGCCTCTACTGGCAATGCACGTTGTCCATCATCAATTCCTAAAAAATCTAAACCGCCACCTTGGTGGGTAATAAAGTTATCGATTAAGTTCGATTGTGGATTATAACCTACTTCGGCTGAAAAACCCAAAGTGAATTTTTCGGGAAAATCTTTGGTTTTAATATCGATCAGTCCACCCGTAAAATCGCCAGGCAAATCGGCTTGGAACGATTTAAAAACGAGCATATTTTCCAAAATATTACTAGGGAACAAATCCATTTGAACGGTATTTCGCTCTGGGTCTAAACCAGGTATTTCGGCACCGTTGAGCGTTGTTTTACTATAACGATCCGACAAGCCTCGAACAAACACATATTTCCCGCCTTGAACGGTAACGCCAGTTACTTTTTTGAGTGCTGAAGCGGCATCACCCGCTCCAGCTTTAAGAATCTCTTGTGACGAAATACCCGAAATAACACCGGCCGCTTTCTTTTGCATACTGGTTACTGCTGCTTCGGTGCGTTCTACACGTTTGGCACTTACCTGCACATCTTGCAATTGGAGGGTCGATTCTTTTAAACTAAAATTAACCGATTTACTTTCACCTGCCTTTACTGTAATTTCAATTTTTTGCGACTCATACGACACAAATGAACATACTAAGGTATAGGTTCCTTTTTCGAGCTCCAAACTATAATGTCCATCGAAATCGGACATGGCACCGATCGTGGTTCCTTGTATAAAAACATTGGTCCCAAAAAGTAATTCTCCAGATTTGGCATCCTTTACAATGCCAGATATTTTCGCCTTTTGTGCCGAAACGGTCAGTACAAAAAGTGATAAAATAACGATTAAACTTATTTTCATTTTTACAAGCATGAATTTTTTTTAAAGCTAATTGATTTTTTTGGTCTCTAACTCTTTTGAAATAATTTGATTTACACTTTTATCTTCATTATCTCCACATAAAAATTTAAATTTAGATGACCTAAACATGTGTAGATTGATATAACTTTTTTTACAAGTTGATGGAATTTTTCAAATACTTATGACATTACTCAGAATTTACTCAATAAACACAGCAAGCTACCGAAGTAGCTTGCTGAACCTTCATGCTTGTAAAATGATGGTTATGAATATGTTTAGTTACCAAAAGTTTTAGTCCAACCTTGTGCCCAGTTTGTAGATCCGAATGCACCATTGTAGTTTACTTGAGTAAAGAACGAATCGGT
>DYOK01000028.1:0-14302 GCA_020720565.1 Acetofilamentum sp. | reverse complement strand
CCTTTTGCAAAATCGGCAAAGATTGAATTATAATAATAACCTCCTGCATTATCGCGGAATGTTAAGATTCTACCATTGTTAGTTCCAATATAAGTTGCATTGAAGATGGTTGGAGTAGCATAAGGCTGAGCTGTTTCTACAGTAGTACCTCCATCGTGCTCACCAGCTCTATCGTGTTGGTTTATTGACGCCCAAAATTGACCTTTGCCTCTGTAACCCATATCGTAGTCGTAAGAGTCGTCACCACAATTGGCTACCAAAGCCCATTTAACGTTGACTGTTCCTCCAAAAAACTCGATACCATCGTCTTCGTTATAAGCAATTTCGACATGTTCGATAATAGTGGCATCACCAATTGCTCCTAAAGTTAATCCATTAATTTCGTTATCAGCTCCAATGTTAGTACCTCCATGACGAATACTTACATACTTAAGTACACCTGAATTATCGTGATCGTCAGTGCCACCATATTCTGCACGAGGCTCAGAGGTATCAATCCCTTCAACTTGTTGAACGGTTGGTGTAGTGTTTAAAACTGCTTTACCTAATAAAATTAATCCACCCCAAGTACCTTTTTCGGTAGTCAAAGTACCTTGACCAGTCAAAACAATGGGTAAAGCAGCAGTTCCTTCTGCCATAATTTTAGCACCACGAGCTACAATTAATGCCGAAGCATCAACTCCTGTACCTGGTGTACCTTTAATGGTTGTTCCTGCCTCGATGGTTAATGTTTGACCTTCGTTAACGAAAACTAATCCATCTAAAATCCACACTTTATCTTTTGTCCAAGTCATTGTTCCAGTGCCTTTACCACGGTCTAAAACAGTCACTTCGGTACCCGAAGTTGTGTAAACAGTTGAAGTAGTGTCAGGAGTTGGTTCTTCAGCTTTGTCTTTTTTACAAGAACTTAGCATAGATGCCCCTAAAAAGGCACTCATAGCAAACATTAAGAATAGCTTTTTCATGTTAAAAATTGTTTTAAGTTTTTTAGTTTTGCGATCGATTATCGATCATGTTATTTATTAAATTATTTTCAATTATTTTGATATAGAATTAAAAATCTTTAGGCCATCAACTTTTAAATCTTTCTCGATGCAAAGAAATCGTTACAAGTAAAACTGAACATAAAATTAGCCTTAAGAAAAAGTAAAATATATCGACTTAACTTCTTGTAGACTTAAACTGTCATTAACATAAATTTAACACTGGTCTCTTAGCTTTACCAATAAATCAGAAAAATACAATATGAGTCAGGAAAAGATACTAATAGTCGACGATGACGATGATATTCTAGAGTTTGTAAGTTACAATTTAAAAGCCGCTGGCTTTATTGTCGAAAGTCTAAAAAACCCTGACAAAGTCATTCAGAAAGCCATAAGCTTTCAACCACATCTCATTATATTAGATGTGATGATGCCCAATATTGATGGCATAGAATTGTGTGAGCAAATAAGACTCACCCCAAGTATAAAAAATGTTTTAATTACATTTTTAAGTGCCCGTTCTGAAGATTTTTCGCTTTTAGCTGGTTACGACGCAGGAGCCGACGATTATATCACGAAGCCAATCAAACCCAAAATATTAATTTCAAAAATTAAGGCCTTACTCAAAAGACAAGCCGCCATATTGGATCAATCAAATGTTTTGGTAGATTCAAATGTTAAATCTGTTAATAATATTTACATCGACAAAGATCGATATGTAGTTACTAAGGATCAGACCGAATTTATATTACCCAAAAAAGAATTTGAGCTACTTTTTTTGTTAGCGTCTCAGCCAGATAAAGTTTTTCTAAGAGACGAAATCTACACGCAAGTATGGGGCGACAACAGCTTTGTCGGTGATAGAACAATTGATGTACATATCAGAAAGTTACGCAAAAAATTTGGTGACGATGTCATTAGAACCATAAAAGGCGTGGGATACAAATTTACGGAGTAAATGTCCAAATTCTGTATTCTTAGTCCATTGTACAAAGCCTGATAAATCAGGACAAGTACACACTTTTTTTAATAGATTCTATTTCCGTTCGAGTAGCTTTCCTTAGAAAGCGTATCGAGAACGCTTTAACCCAGATTACGCACCTGCCTGGCGGCAGACAGGTGCATAATCTGGGTTAAACTATTCCAGAGCCCTTTCATGTCTCGATACGTTCCCAAAGGGAACACTCGACATGACTCCATTCTCTTCGAGAACTCTCGACACTATATCCATTCCCTTCACGAATACACTACAAGAGATTATACCAAAATCACAGTAATTGACCAGATATTCGATAAATTATTGTATCTTTGCACGCTGTTTTTTAATCAAAAACTAATTAAGAACATTATTTTATGACTAATTACAATTGCCTGAAAATAAAATAATTGATATAATAAAAAATATTTTACTATTAAAAACGAATATGGAACAGAATCAGAACGAAATCGACTTAATTGAGTTATATCGAAAAATATTGGTTTTTATTTCGGAAAAGAAATATACGTTTTTACTTTTTATTGTACTTGGTTTTGCAGGCGGATTCGCATACCATCAATATAAAAAAGCCGAAGTTAAGACCAACTTTTTAGCAGAAAGTAAAACGGTAAGTAAAGAGTTTGTAATGAGTTTGACCGACAGAATCGCTTTTCTGGTCGAAACGGGCGATTATCAGGGTATGCAAAAAGAACTGAATGTAGGTCAAGACACTTTAAAGTTTATTAAAGAAATCAAAACAGACACCACCGAAAATGCTATAGCTATAAAGGTGATTTCTCGTTCCGATATCGCACTCAGTCCATTTATTGCTGGCTTAGTCCGATTTATTAACAAACAACCTTATATCGTCAGCCAACAAGCCCAAAAGAAAAAAAGTCTCGAAGCACAAATTGCTTTAATCGACAATGAGATTAATAATATAGGTGTGTTTCAGAATCAAATACTTAAACGATTGACCGATGGGGAAATTTCGATTAATTCGATTAGCGGAATTCATAAAGACAAAGTCGAAATGATACAACTCCGCCAAGAACTTGCCGCAGAACTGGAACTCGACTTAGCCGTAACTGTGGTTAATCAAGATGCTAACTCGCTGCGCAAAGCCAACAGCTTAGTCGAGACTATGACGGTAGCTTTGATATTATCCATTTTTGCAGCTTTGTTATACTTTTTTGTAAGATATTCGATACAACTTAAACAGAAGTCATAAATCAGAAGTTTTCACAATCTTGAAAGTTGATATTTAGAAGTTTATTAAAAAACCAAATAGGTCGTTGACCTAAATTAGAAGAGTACCGATTTACACAAATCGAGCTTTTCAATCCAATATAATGACTCATCAAACCGTTCCGTTTTGGTAGGTCGAAACAGTTCACAATTCAAAATTTATTCGAAATGGCCAATATAGTTGCAATCGTCGGAAGACCAAATGTAGGGAAATCTACTCTTTTTAACAGACTCACAGGTCAACGACATGCCATTGTCGATGAATTTAGCGGTGTGACTAGAGATCGACATTACGGCAAAGTTGACTGGAATGGCGAAGAATTTTCGATTATTGACACTGGCGGATACATCTCTAATTCCGAAGATATTTTCGAAGAAGAAATTCAAAAGCAAGTTAAAATTGCAATTGAAGAAGCCGATGTGATATACTTTGTGGTAGAAGTTAAAACCGGTATAACCGACCTCGACGAAGAAGTAGCCAAATTGCTTCGTTCAAAAGCTTCAAAAACCATTGTGGTGGTTAACAAAGTGGACAATGCTCACGAATATTTAGATGCCGATCAGTTTTATGCTTTTGGCATGGAAAAATTGCACAAAATTGCTTCGGCAAGTGGCAGTGGAACTGGCGATTTGCTAGACGACACGCTGAAATTGTTCGAAAAATCGGGCACCGACGTGTACGACGATAGTTTACCTAAAATAGCTGTGGTTGGTCGTCCAAATGCTGGAAAATCGTCATTAATTAATGCCCTTCTCGACGAAAACAGAAACATTGTTACCCCAATTTCTGGTACTACTCGAGATGCAATTCATACACGATTTAATAAATATGGCTTCGATTTTTACATTATCGATACTGCCGGTATTCGCAAAAAACAAAAAGTTCACGAAGACTTAGAGTTTTATTCGGTAATGCGAGCCATTAGATCGATCGAAAACGCTGATGTGTGTTTGCTGTTGCTAGATGCTACGCTTGGAATGGAAGCACAAGATGTGAACATATATAGCATCATCGAGAAAAACAAAAAAGGCTTGGTTATTTTAGTTAACAAATGGGATTTGTACGAGAAAGAGACCAATTCGACAAAAGAGTATATCAAAAAAATTAAAGAAAGAATATCGCCAAACGACGACGTCCCAATTTTGTTTACATCGACTCTAACCAAACAAAGGATCCACAAAGTGCTCGAAGTTGCACTGCAAGTGTATGAAAATAAGAATCAGAAAATAAGCACGTCTGCCCTTAACGACTTCTTTTTACCTATAATCGAAAAATACCCTCCTCCTTCGAACAAAGGCAAATACATTAAAATTAAATATGTAACACAACTCCCTACTCCTGTTCCAAGTTTTGCATTTTACGCCAATACACCACAAGCACTAAAAGAAGCTTACCGACGATTTTTAGAAAACAAACTACGGGAGCAATACAATTTTACAGGTGTTCCTATTCGAATTTACTTCCGTCAAAAATAAGGTCCTCGACCAGTTAAATAATTTTGATATATGAATTATTATTTTTTAAATTTAACTCGTCAACTACAAAGGTCAAGAACGACAGAAAGTAAATAGAATTGATCTCTCATAAAGCATTGACGGAAAACAAATTATGTCTATGATCAAACTTCAAAACATTATTTTATCTATATTGACTTTTGTTTTGCTTTTATGGTCGTGCGAAAAACCAACCACTTACAGCGAGATACCTGAAATTAAATTCAAAAGTGTGAGTATCGAACAAACGCAAGATACTCTAGGGAATCCTGTACAACGTGCCTTACTTGCCTTTACTTTTGTCGATGGCGATGGCGATTTAGGCCTTAATCCGTCCGACACCATAGGCGAATTTGCTCCTGGCGAAGCCTTTTATTACAATTTGATGGTTCAAATCGACGAAAAAGAAAATGGTGTATGGATCGCAAATCCTATATTTAAAGGCAATTACAGATTTGTAAATATTTCTAACGAAAATACAACCAACCATTTACTTAAAGGGGAAATGATTGTTGAAATAGACATTACATCATTTATTCAATTTAAAGACACCACGCGTTTTAAATATTTTATTTACGACAGAGGCTTACACCAAAGTAATATTGATTACAGCAACGAAATATACCTGAATGAATAAACAAAATTATACATTGATAAGCCTCCTGTTTTATTTCGGGTTTATTTGGGCTCAAGAGCAAAAAGAAAGCGATTTTAGACTTGCATTTTACAATGTCGAAAACCTATTCGATATCTACGACGACTCGCTAACCAATGATGCTCAGTTTTTGCCCAACGGCGATAAACACTGGTCATATTTTAAATACGACCACAAATTGAAGAATATTGCAAAAGTGCTCACTGCTGTTGGCGGATGGAACAATGCGGCCGTAATTGGACTTTGCGAAATCGAAAACGCTTTTGTACTCGAAGAACTGACCACACGGTCACCTCTTAAGAAACTAAATTACCGCTTTATACATAAAGAATCGCCCGACAAAAGAGGGATTGATGTGGCTATGTTATATGACCCAAAGCAATTTAGTCCGATTTATTACGAATTTTATAATGTAAAATTCCCCGAAAGCCCCAACTCAACCACTCGTGACATTTTGTACGTTAAAGGTTTAACAACGCAGTCCGACACTTTGCATATTTTTGTTAACCATTGGCCGTCGAGATATGGAGGGCAAATGAAAACCGAAGGACGACGTCAATTTGTAGCCCTCAAAATAAGGCATTTGGTCGATTCAATCAAATCTACCAATATGTTATCGAATGTAATGATAATTGGCGATTTGAATGATGCTCCAACTGATATCAGCGTATCTGAGAAGTTACGTTCATTACCTCCCAAGCCTCCTTATGTCGACAACGAATTGTATAGTCTTTTATATCCTTTGGTTCATACCCAAAAAGGGACTCACAATTACCAAGGCCATTGGGCTGTATTAGATCATTTGATTGTTTCGGGGAATTTACTCAATCAGAGTAATGGAATTTATACTAGCCCTGAAAATGCATATCCTTTCGATGCCGATTTTTTACTTGAAGATGATACTAAGAATGGTGGTAAAAAAACCAAACGTTCGTATATTGGCTTTAAATATAACGCAGGTTATTCCGACCACTTGCCTGTGATTCTGAATTTTAATTTCGGTTCTAAAAAGTAAATTGTAAGCTTGAATCTACTTAACGCTGCTTTCTGTTCCAGATTAAAAAAAATCGTGAGAACACGATTAAATTATAGCTTTTCGATTGGAACGATAACTTCTAATCCTATTTTCTGAGCTTGGTTTACTAAAAATTGATACACTGCTTCTCGCTCATTCGGAATCAAACCATCTAAAACAGCCTCTTTTATTTGCTCTTTTAAGATTCCAACTTGCTTTGATGGTTGAAGGGCAAAAATTCGCATTATTTCTTCACCATCAATAGGTGCTTGCCAATTACGAACCCTATCTTTTTCTTCAATTTCGATTAGCTTTTGACGTACAATTTTAAAATTTTTTAGGTACTTGTGAACCTTTGCTTCGTTTTTCGAAGTTACGTCGGCCTCGGCCAAAAGCATTAGATCTTCGATATCGTCGCCCGCTTCGAAAAGCATTCTACGTACTGCCGAATCGCTAATATGTTCCGATGCCAAAACTATGGGGCGAAGATGTAAAAAAACCAATTTCTGAACGTATTTCATTTTTTCGTTCATTGGCAATTTCAAATTAAAAAATATGCTGTTGGTCATTTTTGAGCCTACTACTTCGTGGGCATGGAATGTCCAACCTTGCCCCTCGACAAACCGTTGGGTCGAAGGCTTACCAATATCGTGTAAAATAGCAGCCCATCGCAACCACAAATTTTTTGTATGGGCAGAAATATTATCGAGGACTTCGAGAGTATGAAAGAAATTGTCTTTGTGAGCCCATTTTCCAATAGTTTGAACACCATGCAATTTAACCATTTCTGGAAAAATAAAATTCAATAATCCCGTACTAAAAAGCAACTTAAAACCTTCAGATGGGCGAGGTGACATAATTATTTTATTCAGTTCATCGGTGATGCGTTCTTTCGAAACAATTTCGATTCTACTGGCCTGGTTTTCGATTGCTTCAATGGTTTTATCGTCGATAAAAAAACCTAATTGAGTCGAAAAGCGAATAGCCCTCATCATTCTAAGTGGGTCGTCAGAGAATGTAATTACAGGGTCAAGTGGTGTTACAATTCTAAGATTTTCGATATCGTCTAAGCCCCCAAAAGGGTCGACCAATTGACCAAAACGTTCAGGCGATAAATCTAGAGCTAAAGCATTGATGGTAAAATCTCTTCGGTTTTGGTCGTCTTCGAGACTCCCATTTTCTACAATTGGTTTTCGAGAATGACGCTCGTAAGACTCTTTGCGTGCACCGACAAACTCTATTTCCAGACCTTGATAGTAAAACATGGCAGTACCAAAGTTTTTAAACACAGTCACTTTTTTGACCCCAAGTTTATGGGCAACTTTATCGGCTAATGCTAACCCACTACCTAATGTAACAATATCTATATCTTGTGATGGTCGGTTTAAAATGATATCGCGCACAAAACCTCCTATCACAAACGCTTGTTGACCTGTTTGTGCAATAACTTCCGAAATGGTTTTAAAAACGATATGATTTAAATATGCTTTGTACACTTCGCAAAAGTAGTGCTTATAGCTGACAGAATCGAAACGAATGACTGCCATTTTTTGCCAATATGTCGTATTTTTGTAAAGTTGTCATAATTTTTTTAGATAAACATGCAATTGGTTTTGGCATTGAAATAAACAACAACTAAACCAAAAAGTGCTTCTATTTTATTGATAATATGCTATTTATGCTTTATTAATCAATATCGAATGGTGTTTAGTATACAAAATAATAATTTAATGGTATAAAGTTTGAAAAACACATGCCCAAGTTAAAATATCAGAAAACAAACAGAGTATTGAATAATCAATTCATTAAAAACAAACAGGTCAAAGGCCTTAGTATCCACACAATTAAATTTTAGATAATGTTAGAACACTTAACTGTAGAAAGCTTCAAAGCGAAAGTTTTCGATTACACCGCAAACCAAGAATGGAAATTTGAAGGCGACAAACCTTGTTTGATAGATTTCTATGCAGATTGGTGCCAACCTTGTAAAATGGTTGCTCCCATTTTAGAGGAATTACAAGCCGAATACCAAGGTAAAATAAACATTTACAAAATCAACACCGAAGAACAACAAGAATTAGCTGGTGTTTTTGGAATTCAAAGTATCCCATCTTTATTATTTGTACCTATGGATGCTCAGCCACAAATGGCTATGGGTGCATTACCAAAAGAGACTTTTACTAAAGCTATTGCCGACGTTTTGAAGGTTACTAAGTAAGTAAATGAATAATTTAATGCCGTATTTTATTAAGCTAGAGTTTTGTATAAATAGCTAGTTAAAAAATAAGACATAGGTCAAAGACCTTAATTCAGCAAATCGAATAAATAAGAAAAGCAGCTTGTAAATTACAGGCTGCTATTTTTTTGGCTTTTTCCAAATTTTAAACCACAACCAAACCACTGCAAAAATAAAATGAGCCAAAACGACCGCAACAACCCAATATAAAGTTTGTTTATAGTCCATAGTATTATAATTTTTGTATATATTCTTCTAATTTACTGGCATCTAAAAGATTAAGCTTTCTTGCCAATCTTTGTCGAGCTCTTTTAATGCCTTCGGTCGAAATTCCCAACACATCTGCAGACATTTTATGTGTGTAACCCATTTTTAACAATAATACCTGCCTTCTATCACCTTCTGACAAATCTGGAATGGACATCATTTTATTATAAAAACTGCTATAAACTTCGCTGAATAAGGTTTTGTAATAGACCCAATCTTCGTCGCGTAATATTTTCATAGTGCGCAGCTTCTCTTGTTTTTGGGTAACTTCATCAGAATTTCTGTATGAAGAAAGCAACTCTTTCTCGAAGCATTCAATTCTCTCGGTATTTTCTTGAATTAATTTGGTAAAATACACGATATCGTTTTGGGCCTTTTCGAAGTTTTTCTGAGCTTCTACTTTTTGCTTATTTAAAACCTCCATTCTATTTCGAGCAACGACTCTGCGTTTATTCAAGTAGAAAATAACTAACAAAGAACTAAATACCAGAAAGATAATAATGCTTGCGGTTCGATATCGTTCAATTTGAGTGGCATTTTTAAGATTCACAATTTGTTGCTGAGACTTTTCGCTTTCGTACTTCATTTGCAAGTTGGCAATTTTATTTTCAATATCCTTTGCACTTAAACTATCTTTTGTAGAAAAAAATTGAGCCAACATTTCGTAAGCAGTTTTAAAATCGCCTTGAGCAAATTTTAATTGACTCATAGCATAATTGCAATAGTTTAACAAGTGGTGCATTTTTAATGAATCCGATATATTGGATGCTCTATCGATGACTTCGAATGCCAAAGTGAAGTTTTTTTCTGCAATAAAAACTTGCCCAAAATTCAGATAATTAAGCACTATGTTATTAAAATCTTTTATTTTATAACTGGTTCTTAAACTGGTGTTAAAATATTTTTTTGCTAATCCATATTCCTTTTCGTCGTACGAAATGGTTCCTAAATTGAGATTGGTTATGGCTATATTCGAAAGCACCAAAAGGCTGGAATCTTTCAAATTATCGAACATTGCCAGAGCTTTGGTGAGCATATATTTGGCACTGTCTATCTGCCCTTGATAAGAGTATATCAAACCTAAATTTGAGGTTGCGCTGGCCACAGTATGAGGATGCCCTGTACGAATAGCCATCTGGTAAAAAGATTTCGACTTTTCTATGTTTTTGAGGTTGTAATAAATATTACCTAAATTGAGACAAGCTTTAGCAATTATTGTTTTATCACCCGATTTTTCGCCATAATTTAACGATTTCAATGCCAATGACATAGAGGTATCCCATTGACTTTCGTTTGCAAACCATCGAGAAATAGCGTTATATGTTTCGGCAAGACCCTTTTCGGAATTAGTTTTGAGATATCCACCTAAGGCTTTATTGAGTAAACTCATGCTCTTGGCCTTATCGGCTTCGGCATATGAATACGATTTATCTAAGAAATATGCAGCGCTATCATTGGCATTGAGTGCCTGCGATGCAAAAATGGGGTTAAAGTTTGCAAGTGATAGTATAAACAATATGATGAGTTGCTTCATGCAAATTCTCCGTTTATGGTCTTTGAGCATTTAAAAGTGATATAAGTACTTAGAAATAACTTAATGCTGCTTTTTATTGAGCAAAGAGATTGTTTTAATGTAAGTTAGAAAAATAATAAATAGGCCGAAGATTTTAAAACAATTTATGGCGAACCTTAGTGTTAAGGCAAGATTCAAATTTTTAAATTATTTAACAATAACAAAGATAGCTAAACTTTATTAAACAATAAATTTTTTTTAAATAGCTAACATATTGTTTTACATTTATTTACACATGTTACCGTTTTGTTACCGATTTTAACTTGCATTTACTATGCTAAATGATTTTACTTTGTATCGAAAACAAACTAAGCATATTAATAAAGATTTTTTTGGCATTTTAAACATGTCAATGCACTATGAGAGATTCGATGAGGCTGGCTCGACTTACAAAAGTTAAGTCAGTCTCTTTTAAAGCAGGAAGTAAGTAAATTTAGTTTATATTTGGTTTTGAGGCCTCTTTTAATTTAGAGGTCTTATTTTTTGTTAAACATTTATAGGATCCAGTCCTGTAAGTTTATTATTTTTGTTCAAATTACAAACACCAATAAAATGGCACAGTTCAATTTCTTCAGAATCTTTTCACTTAGCCTTTGGTTAGGACTTATATTGATGGTCGGTTTACCAAACTCTTCTGATGCTCAAATCCTCCCTAAAAACAAAAGAGACTCTCTTATTCAAGGTTTCATCAGGGTTAACAATAAAATTTACAAAATAATGATGGTGTACCCTGCTCCCATTGTTACGTATTCTACAGAAACCAGTTGGGTTTTTGGTTTGGCAAAATTTCAAGCATTTAGATTGAGTAAAAAAGACAGCTTATCACACGCTGCTAGCATTAATGGGATTGCTGGTTTTTCACTAAACGGACAGGCTTTTCTTGGTATCGGAAGCAGTTTGTTTTTTGGACAAAACAAGAATAGATTACAATTCGAATTTAGTCTCGGGCAATTCCCTGAAGATTTTTATGGTATAGGCAACGAAATAGTTAAAAACAGCTTTAAAGTAACGCCATCGTACTTAAAAACAAAACTTATTTATCAGCACCAGATAATAAAACACGTGTTTTTAGGATTAAACTATAATTATAGCAATTATTTTGACATGAAATATGAGTACGAAACTTTCCCAGAAACTCATAAATTGACAGGGATAGATGGCGGTCTAAACTCAGGCTTTGGTTTTAATGCTAGTATCGATTTCCGCGACAATCCATACAATGCTCATAAAGGATACTATTTAAACTTCGAATCTGCTTACTTTACGAAGTACTTCGGTTCCGATTTTGTTTTTAATCGTTACACCCTAGATTTTAGACAATTCTTTCACGTGGTACGCAATCAATATTTTGGATATCAAATATATACAAGAACTCATTTAGGAAATGTTCCTTTTTATTCTTTGTCGTTTATGGGAGGAACCAACCGAATGAGAGGGTATTACGAAGGAAAATATCGCGACAAAAGTATTCTCGACTCTCAAGTTGAATACCGATTTCCACTGTTTTGGTTACTTGGTGGGGTTGTATTTGCAAGTAGCGGTTTGGTTTCGGAATCGTATGAAACAATGGATTTTGACAATCTAAGAACTACCGCTGGTCTAGGTATTCGATTAACAGTCGATCAAAAAAACAGAACGAACATACGTTTCGATGCAGGATTTGGAAAAAATACGTATATATTGTTCTTTGGCTTTAGCGAAGCTTTCTAGTTTGCTGCAATTTACAACAAGACCATAATTATCACATTGACAATCATAATTATGTTGTGTGTTTCTAAAAATTAGTCTTGTTGAATATTAAATTCTATTTTTGATATCGAGTGACTTGAAAAATTACAAACTGCGAACTTGACAATTTCATCCATACACTCATGTTAAACAAGGTTAAACAAACCATTGAAAAATATCGACTGTTCGAATCCAACCATAAAATTCTGGTTGGGGTGAGCGGGGGGATTGATTCCGTTGTTTTAAGTCATTTACTAAAATCTATGGGCTACGAGATTGGCATAGCCCATGTTAATTTTCGATTAAGAGCACAAGATTCGGAACTTGACGAGCAATTTGTTTGCAATTGGGCTAAACAACTTAATGTTCCATATTTTGTTGAATATTTCGATACTCAAAAATACGCACATGATAATGGGCTTTCGATTCAGGTGGCCGCAAGAAATCTACGGTACAATTGGTTCGAAAAAACCAAAATAGCAAATAACTTTCACTTTGTCGCAATTGCACACCATTTAGACGACCAAATCGAGACATTTTTTATTAATTTAATTAGAGGCACTGGGCTAGATGGCATTAATGGGATTCAAATCCAGCGTAATGAGATTGTTAGGCCTTTACTCGAGATTGACCGAACCGAAATTGAACAATACGCAAAATCATTTCAGTTACCTCATCGAGATGATGCATCGAATGAGAGCGACAAGTATCTTCGAAATAAAATTCGGCACCACATCATCCCAGAGTTAAAAAACATTTCGGCTGGATTCAACCAAACCATGTTGAGTAACTTCGAACATTTTAACGAATCAAAAACCATATTAAATCAGCAAATTAAATGGCTGAGGCAGAAGACCATGATTCCGTTGTCGGAAGGATACAAAATTGATTTTGAACGAATAAAGAGTTTAAATCCGCTCGATGCTTATCTGTACGAAATATTAAAGCCTTATAATTTCGATAAAGAAATTATTAATCAGATGATTACCAACATGAATGGAGAATCGGGTAAGCAGTTTTTTTCTTCGACTCATGTGGCATACAAAGACCGTGAATCGTGGTTCATACAATCCAAAGAGATTCGGAGTACTGAAACTTGTTTTTTCGACGAAAATCAAACATTAATTGAGTCTCCAATCCAGCTAAATATTAGCAAAATTAAACTTCCTTTAGACATTGACCCATCCAAGAATTTTGCTTTTATTGATTTTGACAAATTAAAGTTTCCGTTATTGCTTAGACCTTGGCAGGCTGGTGATTTTTTTATGCCCTTGGGAATGAATCGCATGAAAAAACTAAGCGATTTCCTGATTGATAATAAAATCCCATTGCATCAAAAGAAACAAGTTTACGTAGTCGTTTCGGATAGTGACATCGTATGGGTTGTTGGAATGAGATTGGACGATCGCTTTAAGATTACGGACTCTACTTCCGAAATCTTATGTATTGAATTCAAATCGTAATCAACTACTTACATTGGAAGATAAATGATCTTTTTAGTTTCGAAAAATTCTTCGGTAAAATAATCTGAAAGGTCGAAAACCTGAGCATTTTTCTTAAATGGTTTTAATTCATCAGAAAAATCGCCTCCTTTGAGATAAATAATTCCATTTGGCAATCCATTAATTCCATGCGTTTTAAATTTTCCATTAACAAAATTGACAAAAGCAGGAAAGGATGTTACAGCACGACTCACTACAAAATCGTATTTTGTTTTTAATTCTTCGGCTCGTCCAGCTTTTGCTTCAACATTTTTCAAATCAAGTGCTTGGCTCACTTCGGAAACCACTTTAATTTTTTTGGCAATACCATCGATCAAAGTAAACTGCACATCGGGAAACATAATGGCTAAGGGTATTCCAGGAAATCCCCCACCCGTTCCCACATCTAAAATCTGAGTTTGTGGTTTAAATTGAATGAATTTGGCAATGGCTAAGGCATGTAAAATGTGCCTTTCGACCAAAAATTCAGAGTCCTTTCGCGAAATCACATTAATTTTTGCATTCCAATCTAGATAAAGTTCAGTTGCTTGTTCAAATAAACGGGCTTGCTGCTCGTTAAGCGGAAAGTATTTTTTTAATAAATCTATATTCATATTCAATCACTTAAGGTATTAGACCTATATTA
>DYOK01000265.1 GCA_020720565.1 Acetofilamentum sp. | reverse complement strand
TAAGATAAATTTTACCTTGAATTTCGTGCTGTTTTATTAGTTCTGACATTTATTTTAGGTTTTAACGATAACGATGATAATATGCGTAGGCAGGGTTTTCAAAGCACTAACCTGTCAAGCCGTTACAAATTATAGTAAATGTACAAAAGTTTAAATTTCCCGCAACCCACGGCATACGTATATTATGTGTTGTGCAGTCGTGCCTTATTTATAATCTTTAGTTGCTAAATGTTCACTTTCTCTTTTAATTTTCTCAGATTCAATGATGCTAATCAGGCTATAAATCATGCTACCGATGAATAAAATCTTCCAAACAATCCCACGTATCAGGGTTGTCGGTTCTATAATTGCATCAATCACATAAAAAATTATAAGAAGAATTAAGGGAATTATTATTGAAATAAATGGCTTTTTCTTTGCTGTAAAACCAAAAACCAAAAAAATCAATCCGATAAATATGCTCATTGCAATCATTAGTCCACCATATTGGGCGTTAGCGAATTTAAAGAATGGAATCACAATGTAAAATCCTGCTATCACGAATAGAATTGTCCTTGTCCTTTTAATACTATCCTTTGTGTCAGATATTTTACCTTTTTTCATAATCTGATGTGCAACAAAGTGTGATTTCTCCATATCAGTCCCGTTAAAAGGATAGCCACAATTATTACACTTGTCAGGTTGAGTTTCGTAATCAGTTTTACAGGTGGGGCATTTAATCAAATCACTCATAACTAATCTCTTATCGTTAATTTTTTATTTTATCTTTCTTTTTTATTATTTCTCACAGTTGAATGTTGCAGTGACCGCATGCTGAACAACTTATTCCCAATTAATATGCAGAACATCTTTCTGTGCCTTTTCGAAATCGTTGTGTTTGCCGATATCGAGCCAATAACCACGAATTGGGAAATGAATCAGTTTCTTGCCGGAGGCTATAACGTCGTTCATAAAATCGGTGGCGTGGTACATTCGGTCTTTTGGAATTAAACCAATCAATTCTTTTTTGAACAGATAAATTCCTGCATTGGCAAAGTACCGATAACTTGGTTTTTCTTTAAACGATAAAACTTCGGTGTCGTTGGTATCGAAAATGGCATAAGGCAAATTGACCTCGTAGGGTGTCGAAACAACCAACATATCTGCTTTACTTTCTACAAAAGTGATGTACAAATCTTCGTAATTGACGTTGGTCAGCAAATCGGAATTCATCAACAGCACATGTTCGTTTTCGAAATGTTCAATCAGCGACAAGGCACCTGCTGTGCCTTTGAGTTCTTTTTCGTGAATCAAATCAAATCGAACCGCATGATTTTGGTACGATTGACAGTAGCTTACTATTTGGTCTGCCAAATAATTAACAGTAATGTGTTGTTTCGATATTCCAAATTGGTACAATCGGTCGATATTATATGCTATTATTTCCTTGGTTCCGATTTTAAGTAAAGGTTTGGGGGTGTTTTCGGTTAAAGGGCGTAAGCGAATGCCCTCGCCTCCGGCCATTAATACGGCATCGATCGGTAAAATGGACTTTATTTCGGTAAAATTATAGATTTTAACCAATCTGCCTTTTGAATCGAGTAATGGAACGACCTTTAACCTTCTTTGTCTGAATGTTTTAAGCTTTTCGAAATTATTCTCGCCTTGCGTGAGGAAACTGAAAGACGTAAACATAAATTGCTCTATGGCATCGTTCATTCCCAAACCATGTATCAAACCTCGTCGGATATCGCCGTCGGTTATTGTTCCGACAATTTTCAAATTTAGATCTGCCACAAAAACAGTTAACACATCGGGTAAATCGTTAATTTTTTTGAGTACTTCGGTCAAGCTATCGTTAATCGAAACTGTGTATTTATTCAAATCGCTATACATATCGTTCTTTTAATAAGTCAATTATTTGCTCTGCTGCTTTGCCATTGCCGTATATATTACAATTTATGGGAAGTTCGGAATTTTCAATTTTTTCGACAGCTTTAATAATTTCGGATTTTTCAACTGCTACCGTGATAATGTGTTCGGTTTCGATTCGTCCCCTTTGCCTTTCGCCAAGATTGATGACCCATTTGGGGAAGTAAGCCGCTTCTACAAAGCCGCTGGAGGTGTTCCCGAGCAAAAAAGAGGCATGTTTCATACAAGTCAAATAGCCTTTCATTCCAAAAGATTCAATCATTTTTATTTCTGGATACTTTTGCCCAAATGTTTCAAGTTTTTGTCTGATAATCATCCCCATCGTATCGGCATTGGGCATGGTAATCACAATTTGATAACGGGATTTAAGTTCATCTAATGCTTGAATTAATTCCGAAATATATTTTACGTTTTTATCGAGCGATACAGTTTCGGGGTGAAATGTCGTTAAAATGGTCGGTTTATCTAATCTGATATTAAATTTTTGGTAAAATGTGTCTGTATCAAACAGCTCAACAGAAGTTAAATTGTCGATACTTAGTGCTCCGACATTAACCACGTTTTGGGGGTTTTGGTTAATTTCTATAGCTCGATTACGATAGATATCGTTAGAAACCAACAAAAGTTCCGACATTAGCGAAATACTGTGCCGATAGGCGTTATCAATGGCTCCAAGGGTAGTTTCGCCGGCGTGTAGGTGTGCAAATTTGACACCGAATGGGAAACCGGCCGACACTGCGGCAAACATTTCGTATCGGTCGCCTAAAGCAAAAACCAAATCGAAGGTATGCTCCGACCAGAAATTGGTAAACCGATCGACCGTTTTGGCAATCGACTTGCCGATATCTTTCGGGCTGTCGCCGTTGGGGACTGTCTCAATTTTATGATGAGCTTTAAAACCGGAAGCCACAATTTCGTCGACGGTAAAGCCGTGTAGTTTTGACAAGTGCGTTCCGAAAACAATCAGTTCTGTATCGAAATGTTTGTCTTGGTCCAGTGTCTTTAATAATGGCAAATAAATACCAAAATCTGCTCGTGTACTTGTTAATATCCCTACTTTCATGTTTAATTGGTGATTGGCCTGTCCTCCTTCGGACGATAAATCCTCCTTCGGACGATAAATCCTCCTTCGGA
>DYOK01000027.1 GCA_020720565.1 Acetofilamentum sp. | reverse complement strand
ATTTATGGTGTTCATGAATTCACTTCGTTCATTGCATTTTATTTATCAGTCATTTGAAAATGTATTTGGTATTACAAAAACAATAAATAGCTCGAACACTTAGTTCGATTGAATGGTGATTCGTTGTCCTTGCGAATGACTTGTAAATTCAGGTGCATACATACATTGAATACTGGTTATTCCATTCGAAAATTCGCCTTCCATATTGGCTTTTAATTCGTATTCGAACACATATGTGCCTTTATGCAAGGATTCGAAAAAGAAATTGGTAGAGGCATCTTTGGTACTTTGATAATAACCAAGTCCATTGTTCCAGCGGTAACTAGAAATTACGTCGACAGGTTCTAAGCCGGAGGCTCTCAGGTCTTTTAGATGAACGTATTCCATATCTCTATCCACTTTGAGTGTCAATTGGATTCTGATTTTGTCGCCTATTTTAATAGGTTTTGAATCTAATGCGACCAGGTTTGCACCTGATATGGTTTGTTCGATAACAAATATCTTTTTTTGAATTTGTAGTGCGTTTTGGCTTGCGGTTATTTTATCCAAATCTTCGAAGTATTGCCAATAAACAGCGCCCCAAGCTGGCCCATCGCCTGTTTTTTCGACTCGAATATGTCCAAAATCTTTTTCAATGGCATCGCCTTTCCAATTCACTTTAAAATGTCCAGTGCCTTGTTCGGGTCTAACGTCAAAATCTTTTGGGTTAATCAATTTTTGATCGAAAAACACCTTTACGTTTTGCTCTGTCGATAAAAAATCGGTGCCTTTAAGCAGTAGGGCGTAAATGGCATCGGTAGTAGAACGGGTACTGGGCCAATTTTGAGTTTGTTTCTGTTTTAACAACCACAAGCGCATGTCGTTAATATTTTGATTTTCACCACCTATAGCGTCGAAAAACTCAATAAACATGGCTTGTCGTTCGATAGGGGCTTGATACCAATAGTACGAATCTTCCGATTTCCAATACATACCCATTTCCTCGGAGTGTAAACTATGTTCTTTTAGTGCCGCCAAAACTTTTGTGGCGATAGGATAGTTTTTATCTTCTTTACTTCTGATTAATGATAGTGAAAACATGGCTTGCATGTATGGCGATAAGTTTGACCAATATTGTGTAGCATTACTTTGATAATATTTGATAGCAGGAATGGCTTCGGGCAATACCTTGTACGATGCATCAAAAAATGAACGGCCATAGAGATATTGGATTTCGGTGGTTCCGGTAAACAAACTTTGTGATAATTGCTTGTCGTCGTAATGGCTTTTGAGTTGTTTGTAATCTTTGGCCAATTCACGATCCATATATTGCATGGCTTTGTTGATAGCCGAATTTAGAGCTGCATTTTCGTCGGGCTTAAGTACATTTAAGAATTTTAAACGCCCCATCCCTGTAATAATCAATTGAGTGATATACCGGTTATCGGGCATGCCTTCGAACCAAGACCATGCCCCACTTTCCGATTGCATATCGAGCAGTTTTTTAAGTGTTTGTTCTTGTTGAGCCGCCAAATTATTGACATCGAACAATAATGCCAAACGTCGCTTACGTTCGCCCTCGTTTTGACTTTCTAATACCCAAGGGGTTTCTTGCAGAAGCAAACTTTTCAATTCTTGATTTTTGTCCAAATTCGAAAGCAATGCTTCAGAATTGGGCGTGTTTTGCCATTGTTCGAAAATAGCCTTTATTTTAGGATTCGAATTTGCAATGTGTGCAGCAAGGGCGTGGGCGTAAAAACGGCTAAAGGTTTGTTCGGCACACTCATAAGGATAGTCGGTTAGATAGGGTAGTGCTTGAACAGCATACCAAGCAGGGTTCGAGCTCATTTCAAGCGTATAGCTAAAATGCTTTAAAGTGCTCGATTGGATGTTGTTAAAACGCTCAAATTCAAAGTTTTTACTACCAGGACCATTCATAGGCAAAGGCAAACTTTCGGTGACGAGCATTCGATTGCTTAAAACAGGTATAGCTTGTTCTTCGGCATCGGCAAATTGACCAGCAGAAGACACTATACGATACGTAATGGCTTGATAATCAAAAGGTACATTGATGGTTAATTCTACAATTTTAGACTCACCTTTTGCTAATTTTGTTTTCACGGCTTGCAATTGCGAGCTGATTTCGCTGGTGATTTCTTTCATTGTCGAGGCATCGTAGAAACGAACCATAGTAGAAGCTTCGAGTGCTTTGTCGGACAGATTGACCACCTTAACTTTGAATTGTGCACGGTCACCCTCTCTAAAGAATCGAGGAACATTGGGCATCACCATCAAATCTTTTTGGGTTTGAATGGTTTCGTTAATCAAACCGGTCACTAAATTTTTTGTGTGGGCCAATCCTCTGAATTTCCATTCAGTTAAACTCTCTGGCATAGTAAAACTAAACGACACATTACCTTCGGCATCGGTGCTAAGCTGTGGATAGAAAAATGCTGTTTCGTTAAAGTTTTTGCGAGGTTTGACGACAATTCTTTGTTCGGTAGGCTGTTTTAACCCATTGTTTTTATCGGTATTTTTGGTCTCGCCATCTTGTTCAATCGAGCTGTCGTCTAGTTTCTTAGCCGACTCTTTACCAGATAAGGCATCTTCTGCAATTAAAGATTGAGTATAAGCAGTGGTGGTAGGACTAGGAATTGCCCCGTTTTCTTCTTCAATCTCTAAACTCTTGGCTGATTCGCTTCGTGCACGTCCAGCCGTTTTGTACATACGGTTAGTAGAGTACATATTAAACCCAAACCAATTTAATTCAGGCTCAGATATGTTACTATAAAGTTTGTTGTTTTGTACCTGTCTCACATAATTATCGTAGGCCAATGTAAAGTCGGAACTTGCATATAAACTGATATGCTGATATGGTTTGCGGGCATATAAATACCAGTCTTGTTGATGAAAAGCATCGAGCGAAGCGTCGTACATACCGGCTAAAAACTCGGCAGCAGCTTTTTCGCCTTTTTCACCCTTTATGGTTACTGTCCATGTTTCTTTTTGCCCAGGATACAGTTTATTCCGGAAGGTCATAAATTTAACATCTAGGCTTCGATTAGGTTCTCTTAAACTCACATATTCCGAAGTGGCATATATTCTGCCATTTTTTAATATCGTAGCTTGTATCTGAATGTTGCCAAAACCTTTGTCGGATAGGGGCATACGTATTATTTTTTGTTCGTTCGACAACTTAATATTTTGTTGGTCTTTTGTTCCGTTGGGGTAGGCGATTTCCAACACGATGAAGGCTTTGTCGAACGCAGTGCCCACAAGTAATTCTAAATCATTACCTTGTTCCAAGGAAGCCTTTATTGCCTTTAATTTAATCGTTTGATTCGATTTAATTTGTTTAGATTGATAATCAATAACATCGAAATATTCTTCGTGTTGAATTGCTCTGCCAAAAGCATCTTTGGAATGTAATACCAATCGATAGGTTCCAGTTGTCAACCAACTTTTTTGTGGTTTCCAAAATGTGATGTCCGATTTGGTTATTTGTTCTTTGGCCACCAATTGATCTTTCAATTTTTCGATAGGCTGAGTTTGGTACCAATAGTTGGGCAATTTTGAATTCCATTCGGCTTCATCGACCAAAGGTGTTGACGGTAATTCCCAAAAACGTGCGTTTTTGAGTGCTACTTTGGGCGTTTCGACCCGGAATAATTCCCAGTTGAGTTCCGATTCTACATTTTGACCATCGAGATTTCGAGCTCCTACCAAAAAGCTATCGATTTGGCTTAATTGTAGCTCAGAAGGAATGCTAGCCCATAGATTGATTGCCGTTTGCCCTACAGTTATTTGGTCTTCGGTCGATTGGCTTTCACCAGAAATATCGATGACATCGACATATATTTTGTAAAAATAGGTATCGTCGGCCTTTGTTTTATCGCTTTCGGCTTCGGCAACAAATTCGAATTTGAATTGCCCAATCGAATCGGTTACCCCCGTTCCATTGGAAACGGTATATTTCTGCTGACTACTCGCACCCCAATATCGGTATCGATAGGCCACCCGTTCAACTCTATATTTAAAAGCAGACCCACTGATAAAATTCCCAGCGTAAGCTGTGGCTCGGCCAATAACTTCGACCTTGTCGTTAAATCGGTATTGACCTTTAAATGGGTCAATACTGACTTCGAAACGAGGGCGTTTATACTCTTCCACTTTAAACGACAGGGAACCATGAGAACTTTCGATTCTATATTCACCATTCAGTCGTCCTTGAGGAATGGTAAAACTTCCGGTAACCGAACCATATTCGTTTGTCTTGGCTTTTACTGTTGCAACCTCTTGATAGTTTGCGTCCGACAGAGTGAATTCGAGTTCTTTTTGTGCAATTACTTTCGGATTTTCGGTATTATCGGTAAAGTGAATGGCTTTAAAATACACTGTTTGTCCAGGGCGATAAATGGCTCTGTCGGTAAAAATATAGGTTTGTGGATGCGATTCGGGCTCGTTATAGTTGTTTAAATAGAGCCCTTGTTCAGATAAGTAATAATCGCCCGATATTTCGGCTTCGATATACACTTGTCTGCTATCTGTTAATGTTTGTGTTATTTTACCATTGATATCGGTTTTTAGAGCATAAAGTAGCGATTTTTCGTATTTTTTCGAAGCATACGAATATTCGTTTTTCCATAATTTAACGGTTGCATTTCCTATAGGATAACCTGTATTTCGGTCGGAAACAAGTATATTGACTGTATTTTGATCAACACTTTTTAGAATAGCCATTCGGGTTACGTTCATCACCGAAAAGTTTTGAACCACAGCGCTGCCGTCGAGACCAATTCCTTCGACAGAAATAATATATATTCCTGCTGGCATGGGGTTTAATATCAATTCAGAACTGTGGGGTCTATAATCGGCCCAGGTTTTTAAGTTCATCTCTTGCTGTCCAAAAGGCTTTGAATATATTTTTAGCATATTGTACCGCTCTTTTCCATAGGTATTCGATTCCAAAACATGTTGATAGTCGTTAAAAGCGATACTCGAAATACTGACTTTTACCTTTGTTAGATTTCGGTATTCAAAAAACAGAGGGGTATGCACATTGGGATTGATGTATTTTTCGGTATTGAATCGAATGCTAGGGATTTGGATTTCGGCCTTCATATATTCGGCCTTTTCGGTGTAAATCGTGGCTTGATTGAGTAAAATGATGGTATCTAATTGTTGTAGTGCCAAATGAATGAGCTCGTCGAAATGGGCTTTGTCGTGTTCCGAACTGTTATAGCGATTCGACATTTGAATAGCAGTAGCGGCTAACTCGATACGCAAACTAGATAGATAAGGCGAATTATGGTTTTGATTAACAAGACGTTTTAAGGCATCAAAATACAATTGCTCTTTGTCTTCGATATTAGAAAGTTGACGCATCTTTTTCAAGCGGAATTCTTCTAAATAGAAAAATACCGACGAACTTCTATCAGATTTAGTACGTTCGTACAGTTGTTTTAGATGAAAGTAACTTATGTAACGTGTCGATTCGGTATCTTTGGGTTTAATAATATGTAGGCTAAGAAACCGATCAGCAGTTCCAAATAGTTCGTTTTGGTTTAGCTCAAAAGTATCGGTATTGGGGAACAGATTATTCATCTCGTTCGAAAATGCATCGATGGCTCGTATGGCCAGAAAGTAATACAAATTGGGTTGGATGGTTTTGAGATCGACCTTACCATAAGTAATTAAAACTTCGTATTTTTCTATGGGTTCTTTTAGTAACAATTCGTATGGCTCGATAGACTTGCGGTATAATTCGGTAATTTTTGTGGTGAACTGTCGGGGCGTCCATTCTTCGGGGCTTAAACTATAATCGGGCAATTCTAAATTGGTTCGTCCCAATATTTTATATCGGTTTTGTTGGAAATATTTAAAATATAACTCGCCTTGTATGGAATATAATATTTCTTTGACGGGCGATTTGGCCAGTGCGATTTCTTTTTCGACATCGGTTATTGCCAAAAGAAGTCCGTTTTCTTCGAATTCGGCAGTTAGTTTGTTTTTATATATAATTGACTTAATAAACTCGCCGTAATTTTTCTCGGCGTTTGCTTTTTGGTAGATAATTGTAACTACCTCGATGGCGGATTTGGGCAAATCGTCATTTTCAAGTTTACTTACTTCTTTCCAAAGCTGTTCAAAACTGGTTTTGGTGCTTAATCCTTTAGGTGGAATATTTTGTAAAGAATTGATACCCAGTGCGGAAAAAATGGCTAGTAATAGCGAAGAACCAATAATGGTGAATCTTGTTTTCATATAAGTTCGAGTTTTTATAAAACGTGATATATTGCCAAAATCATACCAGATTTTTGGCAAGGTATAAAGTTACAAACTTATCGCAAATTCACAATGATTTAACGATATAACAAAAAAGAAGCAAGCGTTAATTTATCATCAAACCTAATTCAGACTCATTAGATTTTAAGAAAAAATCTCGCGCAATTCTTTGTTGCTAAGCTTACCAATCCAATTTTCGCCAGTAGCGACGGTCATATCGGCAAGGTGTTTTTTTCGCTGAATCATTTCGTCAATTTTTTCTTCGAATGTGTTCTTTGTAATCAAGCGATGAACCATTACGTTTTTATTTTGCCCAATTCTATAGGCTCTGTCAGTGGCTTGATTTTCGACGGCAGGGTTCCACCAAAGGTCAAAATGAATGACGTGCGAAGCAGCGGTCAGATTTAGACCAGTACCGGCGGCTTTAAGCGACAAAATAAATATTTTATCAGCTCTATTGTTCTGGAATCGCTTAACCATATCTTCTCTTTGGTCGATATTACATCCCCCATGGTAAAACATGGGTTTCTCGCCAAAACGCTCGTCGATAAATCTTTGCAGCAATTCGCCCATTTCACTGAATTGTGTAAATATCAGTACTTTATCGCCCGATTCGGAAATGCTATCGAGCAATTCGAATAAAAGATCGACTTTGCCTGATAATCCGGGGTCGTAGTTTTTGTTTTTTAAAAAATTGCTTGGGTGGTTGCATATTTGTTTGAGAGCCAATATCATTTGTAATATCAAACCTTGACGTTTAAACAGCGATTTGGTTTCCGAATCGTTTGACCCTTCAATTTCGGACATGGCAGCCATCATTGTTTTTTCGTATAAAGCGGCCTGATTTTTTGACAATATCGCATATTGGTTTAGTTCAATTTTGTCGGGCAAATCGGAGATAATAGATTTATCGGTTTTCATTCGCCTCATCATAAAAGGTGAGGTTACTCTGCGGAATTTATTGATTACATGTTCGTCATTAAATGTCTGAATTGGGTCAGAATAGTCTTCTTTAAATTTGTTGATATTACCTAAATATCCCTTATTGGCATAGTCCATTATAGACCAGAATTCACTTAATCGATTTTCAACGGGTGTTCCGCTCATTGCAATTTTAATTTGAGCATGAATGCTTTTAACCGCTTTTGTTTGGGCGGTAATGTTGTTTTTAATATTTTGAGCTTCGTCAATAACCAACAATTGCCATTTGTGCTTTTTCAACACGTCGAAATCGCTGCGTACCACACCATAAGTGGTTATCATCACATCGGCATCGAATGTATCGATTTTTCTTGCCCCACCATGGAAAATAAATGTAGATACCGATGGTGCAAATTTTGTTATCTCGGCTTGCCAATTGGTTAATAATCCGGTTGGGACAACCACGAGTGCTTTGTGTTTGGAATTAATGTAGTTTTCTTCCTTCAATTTAAGAATAAGTGTAATCACCTGTAAGGTTTTACCCAAACCCATATCGTCGGCAATGATGCTTCCAAAACCGATTCTGCTATTGCGATACATCCACGAAAAACCACGTTCTTGATAGGGGCGTAATTGAGCGTTGAGACCATTGGGTAATTCAATGGCTTGATTTGACGTTAATTCGGAAATTAATTCTTTTACCTCGGGTGTTAATGAAACAGGTGCACCGTCGAACTCTTCGGCTAAAGCGATGTTTAACAATTGAAATGAGTTGAGGGTTTTGCCTCCATCTCTAAAAAACTTCTCAATTTTTTCTAACTCAAGTTCATTCACATAGACGAATTGCTCCTTGTATCTGAACAATCCAGAGGCGTTTTTAACTAATTCTTGGAACTCGGCAGGTGAAAGCAATTGGTCGCCAAGGGCAATTTGCCAATCGAATGACAACAAATCTTCTAAACGAATTTGAGAATCGTTTTGTACGGAACGTTTAAGTTTGACGGAGGTTTTGGGTTTGATAAGATGTTCGAGCGATTTGGGCAACAAAATTTCGATATCGAGCAAACGAACCGCAGGCAGTATTTCAGTTAAAAATGGGGCAAATTCTTTGATGTTGAATTGGATAGGCGATTTCCCCAATGAGTTAATGTGTTGATCCAGTCCCTTGACAAAAGACGAAAGCAAACTTAATGATTGTAAAATTTTATACCGTTGTTTATCGTACGTAGATAAGCTTAGAATATCGGTTAAGCTCACGGGAGCTTTATTAAGTGCTGTTTTTTCTGATATATCAATCTGAATATCGAACCAATCATTTTCTAAATCTATAATTTTAATAATCGGTTTATATTCCGACGAGGAAATATAATATCTATCGAGCCAAATTTTAATGCCGCCTGCCAATTCTTGCTCGCTAATATTATCAAATTTGTAGGGTTTATTTTTAAAAAATAGATCTTCGATATTGTCATAGTTAGATGGCTTCGAAAACTTTTCTATCAGATGGGATAAAAATAGCGAACACAATTCGAAGGCCTGATTCTCAAGTTTTGATAATACAGTTTTCTTTTTTGATGAATTTATTACACGAAAAACATCGGGGCTTATGGTCGAGTTAAGATGTTCGATTAATTTTCTTACCTCTTGGTCGATTTGTGCAGGTATCCATCGTATAATGTAGTCCTTGTTGTTGAGTTTGAGGAGCTGAGGTACGGTATTCCCATTCGAAATTAGGTGTAACGAGGCCATAAATACCTTGTAAAGACTCACTGTCGATGGCTGATAGTCAAATAAATGGTCTGGATTTAAACGAAAAAGGGCAGGAATTAAGTCATCTATTTTTTGAAATATATCTAATTGGGTTTCGATAGTCAACTGGTAATTCTCGTCTATGATTAATCCAAATTCTGTGTGATAATTAATTTCTTTTTTTTGTGATTTATGGGGCTGATATAGAGATTCGAAGTCAAGTTTTTTTGAGAGAACTCGTTTACTCTCCTTGGTATTTCTTAGATACTGCAACTTGTACTTTTCTTTGAAATTTCCTAATGCGTAGAATGGAGGTGAGTCTGGCAAAAGTTGCACAATGGATTCTGCAATAGGATTTAGGGTCGAATAATCTATTTTTTGGTACACCAGTTCTTGGTCAAAAATGGGAGGCTTCTTTGTACTAATGTCCCATAATTCGCTCAAAAAAGGGATTTCGTTTTGCTTCCGATTTTCGATATAAATTCCTCGTTTTCTTAGCTCTTCGAGCAAGTCAACTCTGTGGAACTCAAAAACTTTAAAAGGATTGTTGTCAATCTCTCGACTGACCATATATATAACCGCTGCCAAATGTTTGCAAGGCACCGCCCAGTCAGGGCATGAACATTGCATTTTAAAGTCAGTCCATTGTTGTGGGAAAATTTTTAACCCTAAGGATTCAGATATTTCTAGTAATTCAGGGTCTAATTCACGGTTAAGTAATTTTGAAATTAAAGCTGGACGAGTTATAATGCTTCCCATTAATTTCTCGATTTGTTCATCGAAAAACGGAGGAATAATGATGTTTATCTTGTAAGGGCTTGGTCTAGAGCCAGCTACTTTTGCAGTAATTTCGTTTGCTTTTATTTCTATCTTTTTGACATAATTGTTTCTGGCATACGACATGCCACGAGGTAATCTGTTGTCATAATCCACATTTTGTAAAGATTTAAGCCAGTGTTCGCCCCACCAAGTTTTACCGAAAGTTATAGCCATTTTTTTTATTAATTTAAGATACAAACATACTTTTAAATTGAATAATAACCAGTTAAAAAAAACTATTAATTAGAAGTTATTAATGATTATTGTTGAAATGTTAATCACTGGATGTTAAATGTTTAATTCTAATGTTTTACTCTTTTTGCGTTTGATATCATGTTCACGTTTTATCGCTTCAGTTTTTGAATGATATACCGCTGTGTATACCAAAGCCCATGGGCGATTCGGTTTGGCAGATGGTGTCCTACCTGCATTATGTTGTACTAATCGTTCTTCAACATGGTTCGTATAGTCGACATAATATTTATCAAACTGTACACTGTATTGAATATAAACAGAAAACATATCTTTGATAATTGTATTCACGTCAAAAAAATAAGCCTTACAGAAAATCCTGAAAGGCTTGATTTTATGGGTACCGAGAGGCGGGATTGAACCGCCGACCTCATGATTATGAATCATGCGCTCTAACCAGCTGAGCTACCTCGGCATTGTTTAATGCCTTTTGAAAAGCGTTTGCAAAGCTAAATTATATTTTCTTTTTAGAAAACTTTATAAGGATAAATTTAATTTTGATTTGAATTTTTTTTTTCTATATTGCACTCTGTTATTATTGACCTTAGAAAAGAAAATGAGTAAAGAAAAATATATTATAGAGCATAGTTTTAAAACATCAATAAAACTTCTGTACACACGAATTAGTACTCCAGATGGATTATCTGAATGGTTTTGTGACGACGTGATGCCCAAAGGTGATCAGTTTTGCTTTATGTGGGATGGCGATGAGCAAGTTGCCAAACTATTACATAAAAAAGAAAATTCATATGTGCGATTTCGTTGGCTTGACGACGATGACGAAAGATTGTATTTCGAATTTAAAATCGCTGTCGATGAACTTACTCAAGACGTAACCTTAGTAATTACGGATTTTTGCGAACCCGACGAAAAAATGGATAATATTGATCTTTGGGGAACTCAAATCGAAAATTTGCACAGAATTCTTGGATAGTTTCAAAAGACACTATAAATAGTAAAGTCTTTATCGTATCATTTATTAACTGCAATTTTTTAAACCTTCAAAAAAATATTCAACTATGTGGAGTCCTCTCGACCATCTAGAGCGCTTTGTAATGCTCAAAAAAGGTACTGAAACACCCTTTACCGGCAAGTATAATTTACATTTCGAAAAAGGGGTTTATCGTTGTAAACAATGTCATAAGCCTTTGTTCGAGTCGGATTCTAAATTCGATAGTCAAGATGGATGGCCCGCTTTCGACGAAGTGATTCCAGGTTCAGTTTTGGAACAAAAAATCCCAGCCAACGAACAAACCGAAGTATCGTGTATCAATTGTAAAGGTCATTTGGGTTACGTTAAAAATGGCACAACATTTACTCAAAAAAACACACACTATTCCGTCAATTCGGCAGCACTCGATTTTGTGGCAAACTAAGATACAACAAGCTGATTTTTAAAAGAGTGAAAGGTTTTTGTGTTTTGTATTTACACATCAGGATTAATTTTACTAAAAAGTTTCTATGAGCGTACCCTTAGTCACTTATTGGTGTTAGAAAATAATTCTTGATTTGAGATCAATTGAATATTGACCAAGATTTAATTTGGTGTTCAAATGCCGATAGAAATACCAAAAAAGCAAAGACAAAAATGAGAATTCCTGTGATTTTATTCAAATACCATAAGGTTTTAAGTCTTATGTTTTTTCGAAATAGATTCACCAAAGTAACCAAGACCAACCACCAAGAAGCAGCACCAATCATCACCCCTGAGATTAAGGTTAATATCTCCGATTCACCAGCATTTCTCCCAGGGCCACCAGCTGCGAAAATTGCTCCAATCACAATGATTGTTAAAGGATTCGAAAGGGTTAAGAAATAGGTGTGCATAAAGTCGGACCAAAGGTTGCTTTTTTTGCCTTTTTGACGAATTTCGTTAACTACATTTGAACTGAAGATTCGGTAGGCCAAAATACCTAAAATAAGTCCTCCAAGAATCCTAATTTCCATCTGATAAGTATCGATAAAGTTGGTGATAATCGACACGCCAAAGCCTGCAATGATGGCAAAAAACGCATCCGCAACAGTGGCACCAATCCCACCTGCGTATCCCGAAAAGCGACCACGGTTCATTGTTTTGCGGATAATAAGCACGCCTACGGGCCCTAAAGGAACCGAGATTAAAAGACCCGCGGCAATACCAGCAAAAATAAGTGTATTCATTTATTCTTATCGAATTGGCAAAATTAAGGGATTCGACCTATTTAAATATTTTTCTAACTAGCATTAAATCAATCTATTTGTATAATGAAATGCGACTTTAATTAATTCTAAATACTTATTAAAATAAACCAAGGATTTTCAATTTTAAGTTGACTGTAAATAAAGTTATTTTGTCTGAGAAATTATCACATGGTTTAAATCGGTACAAATGTACTTTTTTTTAAGACTCTTTTTAATATATTAAGCATAAAAAAAGCTGCCAGTTTAATGACAGCTTTTTTCTATATGTGATAGTGTCTAGTAGGTAATCATCATGGGCATGAGCAACATCAAAGTATCCTCCGCTGGGTTTTCGCCACCTTTTGGAATGATAATACCTGCTCTTGCTGGATCCGATAATTCAACGCTAACCTCTGGAGTGGTTAAATTATTGATAATCTCAATTAGAAACAACGATTTAAATCCAATGGTAATGTCTTCGCCATTCATTGTGCTTGGAATGGTTTCGTGACCAGCTATAGAGAAGTCGATATCTTGAGCTGAAATTTTAGTGTTGTTGGTCATAAAATCGATACGAATCAAATTGCTAGCTTGGCTAGAACAGGCAGAAACGCGTTTAAGTGAATTGTAAAAATCCAAACGATCGACAGTAACTTGTATGGGGTTCTGTGCCGGAATAACTGCGGAATAATTTGGGTAGGTTCCCTCGATCAACCGACAAACTAAAGTGTAGTGTTCGGTCGAAAAAATTGCATTTCTCGAATCAATTTCCAAACGTAACTCACCTTTTTCTTTTGGTAAAATGGATCGAAGTAAACTAGCGGGTTTCTGAGGGAGAATAAAGCTGCCTTCGTCATTCAATTCGACATCGGTTCTAGTGTAACGTACCAATTTATGAGAATCTGTCGCTACGAATTTAATACCAGCTTCTGGAGAAATCTGAATAAATATTCCGTTCATAACTGGTCTTAGTTCGTCGTTGGCGACAGCAAAAATGGTTTTGTTAATCCCTTCGAGTACTAAGTCCGATTTAAACACAAATGCATGACGTTGCTCACTTACAATCTGATGTGGAGTAGGGAAGTCCGAAGCGTCGACGCCAACCACACTAAATTTCCCGTTTTCGGTAGTTAAATCAATGTTGCGATTGGTTTGGTCGATTTTAAACGTGATGGGTTGATCGGGAAATTCTTTTACAATATCGATCAATCGTTTGGCATCGATAGCTATAGAACCTTCTTCGCTGTAATTACTAAGAACATGTTTAGTGCTTAATGTCGACTCTAAATCACTGGCTGTTATAGTTAGTGTATCTTGTTCTAATTTGAATAGAAAATTATCGAGTATAGGTTGAGTGTTTTTCGATTTAATCACTTTACTTACAAGTTGTAAGCTGCTTAATAAGTCACTGCTGGAAATTACAAAATTCATTTGGTATTGTTTTTTAGTTTTGTGAGGGTCAAAAATATAAAACTTTAATGGGCATAGGGCTATTATATTTTGGTCTTTATTAACAAATCGACGAAGTATTTAACAAGTTTCGAACACAGAGCAAAGTGGTTATTTGTGGATCAAATTGCTTTCAGTTTTGCAAGAGGATTTTTGGTTATGATGCTATCTTATATTGAAAATATGTTAATTGCATATATGCCGTTGTGCTTGGCCTAATGATTATCTCCTAGTGCATTTGATAACATGGTTTCAAGTTTAAATTCATTTAAAATAGATTTGTACTTGACGATTTTAATGCAATGTCAACGATTCGAAACTGCTTTTTTCGTTGTTAATTACGTTAAAATCGACCTTGGTATTAACCCCTTCAATCTTTGCCGTTTCGCTAAATTGCCAAATACTCCATTCAGAAATTGATGGATGGTCGACTAAATTGTAGTTTGCAATCCACAATGGATAATCTAAAAAGACCTCCGATTTTAAATGTTCATTAAAAAAGTTATCGCCACTATAGATGATCGGTTTAACACGATAGTGTACTTCTAAAATATCGAGAATTTTCCGAACATTTTTTTGCAGGTTTTTATGACTATATCTTACACTGCTTTTTTCCACATCCAAAATTGGGCGCAAATCGCCTGGTTTAAGTTGGGCGTGGGCTATAAATATTTGGGCTTGTTTCTCGGGCGAAATATGGTTACTAAAAAAATGATATGCACCCATTTTAATGCCTTTTTTCCGACATTGTGCATTGTTTCGCTTATAGTGTTTGTCGATATTCTGACTCATACTTGCTCTGAAAATAATAAAAGAAATTGGTTTTTTATTATCGAATTGACCGATTTTTTTCCAATTAATAACGCCTTGATAATGGGAGATATCAATGCCAAAATAATAGTCGGGATACATTTCGAAAACTCTCGAAATTTGATAAGGATAATTGGATTGCTTTGGTTTGATTTGCTGTTTTTGAATAGATTCCTGTGAATTTGATAATCCCCAATATTCAATAGCCAAATGATATTTTCTTTCAAGATTTCTTCTAAATCTCGGACTTTTAATGGCAACTGCACCTATAATGAATATTGAAATCGCAACTAGACCTAAAATTATTTTGATATGCTTTGACGAGCTTTTAGCTTTGCTTTTTTTACGGGTAGGGGGCACTATTTTTCTTTTTGGATGGGGCAAGGCTTACTGTAATATTTTAATTATAGGAAATGTTTCAGAAAATTTTAGAAATCATTATTGACTTTGTCTTGACGAAGGTAATACACGTAAAAGTTAAAGATTTTTATATTAAAAAAATTCAGATTTTAAAACTTATTTTAGATTGCTATATCAAACACATTGAAAATCGCAGTCAAAACTATTGCAAATAAGATTACGGCAAAAATAACAAATGTAATTTTGGATTGTTTTTTCTTATCCTTTATCAATTGTTCGCTAATAATCCATTTGATGGTGTTTTGGATTCTAATATGCGAGTTCTCATTTTTTTTGATACAAGCCGCAGCACCCAGACGCATCATTTTGTCGGAGATTAACTCAGTGGCGTAGCCAGAAAGCACGATCACTTCGACTTTTCTCGAAATTTCTTTAATATATTTTAAAATTTCAATACCATCTTTGGTATGGCTGTCCATAGTACTTAAGTTGTAATCGAGCAAAACAATTTGAATATGCGATTTTTTTACTGGATTACTGATGTAAAAATGCAAAAAATCTTCGCCACTGGTAAACGTATAAATGTTGTAGCCAGTACTTTTTTTAAATTTATTTTCTAAAATTTTAAGCAGTAATACATCGTCGTCGACAATGTAGATATTAATACTGCTATCTTTGTATCCAAACATACATTTTAATTTTGATGCTCTTTACGTAACAAATCGTTAATGGTTTTAACAGGATTAAAAGTAATCATTGGAACTTCTATAAAAACAGTATTCCAATTGGCCATACCACCATTCCATAAACCAGGGTGCTCGAGTGCTAAAATAGTTTGCCCTTGATAAGATTTTTCTGCAATAAAGTAAGCCGATTTGTCGACAAACTCATTGAGGTCGAATTTGCTTTTAGAATGTGTTCTTACCGAACATACGAGGTCGACAGGATTAAAATGGGTCGACTGCGAAAAAATCAATTCTTGATTCTCGTCTTTGATGTTAATTTGCGAACTTTCGACAATTTGCAAACTTACAGTTTGATCGATATCTCTAACCCAAAATGGCCCACCACCAGGCTCGCCTTCGTTTTTGACCATTCCACAAATTCGAATAGGCCTATTTAGCTTCGATTTAATAAATTTAAGTTTGTCTTCGGGACTCATACCACAGAATTTTCGAGCAAATATTCCGAGTTCTTGTTCCATAAATTCACGCAACTCGAAATTTGTTTTTTCACTGGTGCCATCGTAGGTTTCCAAAAATTCAAGGTATTTAAAAATTTTTGACTGTAATTCAAGCAAAACACCAGCAAGAATTTTTTTCCATTGACTGGTTTGTGCCAAGTATTGTTCCGATGATACATTGTCGATATTTTTAATAAATATAATATCGGAATCGACATCGTTAAGATTCTCGATTAACGAACCGTGTCCACCAGGTCGGAGCATAAACTCATTCGGTTTTGGACAAACTGGTTTTAAATCGGGATAAACTGCAATGGTATCGGTTTTCGGTTTTTGGTAGGTGAGTTTACTCGTAAAATGAGTGGCGTTGTGACGTTTGAGTGCTAATTGTACCTCAGCTTCGAACTGTGTTTTAAATTCTTCGCTTATCGTAAACACAAGTTCCGCATTTTGACCAGCATACGAAATGGCTTCTTTTACATGCTCTTCTATAGGTGTAGCACTTTGCGATTTATAAGGGTGGAAATCGAGTAGACCCTTTGGTAATTCGCCATATGCAAGGCCTTCCTTTTTTAATAAAAATCGAATAATTGTTTGATAGTCGTTTTGTTTCAACAACGTGTCGATTTCGAAACCTGAATCTTTGAGTTTGAGCTTAAGTTTGGGAAAAAATGCAAAATTTTGAATATTTTTAATGAAGATTTCTACAAATTCAGATGTTTTCCCAAATTCAAGATATTCGTACAAGGCCTTAAACATTCGGGTTGCGGCACCAGAAGCTGGAATAAATTTGGCAACTTTTAAAGTATCAATATTATTGTCGTATATGGCTTGATATTTTTTTTGTTCATCTGTGTTAATTCGACGTATTCCATCGATAAGCCTTGCTGGACGTACCAAATCGATAAACTGAGTCCCTTTTTTATAACGTGCAATTTGTTCCTCAATAGCAGCAAGTGTTAAACCTTTCGATTCTAAAAAGCTGATTTGTTTGGGTTCGAAATTCATAAAAAAATATTTTGGTTTAAATAATTTTGTTGAGTTAGAGTGTAATATGCTAGTGTGTTATGGTAATTTAACTCGCGCTAAAGACCTGCATTTGAAAGCTCTATTTACAAAGATAATTAAATTGATATTTAAACCATCGTTCTTTTAAAATTTTATCGTGTAATTAATCCAATAAACTTTTGCTAGGTGAATCGGGGGCTTCGAGGTGATTGTCATACATTTTTAACAAAGCATTAAAAAACAAATGACCCTTGTGTTGGTATCCGATTTTGGTAAAATGGATTCTATCATAATTCATCAAACCATTCTTATACCAAGTGTACGATGAATTATAACCGCCCATAATTTGGTAGAAATTCCATACACCAGCACCATATTTCTTAGCCAAGTCGTATATAACAGTTTCTTGTAGAGCAGTGGCTTTGTTGGGGTAGCGTTTGTATAAATAATCGTCGTTTGGAACCGTAATGATGATGGATACCTTGGGATTAATTGAAAGGATTTCCCGAATTAAAGAGTCGTAATTGGCTCTATAAACCTCGGGATCAAACTTTTTACTGTAGCCATCGTTCGTACCAAGCGACAAAACAACCAAATCGGGCTTTAGAGCATCCAACTGTTCTTCAAATAATTGACATCTTAAAAAGGAAGGAATGCTTGCTCCATTAATTCCTATACTATGATAAACTACACCTGGATCGTCTGTTTGGAGCAAGGCACCCATAAAGGTAAATTTGCCCGAACATGTATCTGTTTTTGTCAGTTTTAAGTTAAAAGTATCGATGTATTGATTCAGATAAAAAGTAGCCATGTGGTGCGCGGTGTCGATACGAACCGAGTCGACCAACATAGAATCGGCTACCGACATTTGGTAATGCGTGCTGTCTTCGAAGTAAAACACACTCACCCGATTAAAATCGTAGGTTTGATAATGTTTCGAGGTATAGATTTTAAGACCAGCAAGGCTATCGGCTGTCGAAATCGAAATTCCAGCTATTCCAAGCAAACAGGTTTTTTCCCGTTGAACATTTCTACAAGCAGTCCATAGTCCAGTAGCGGTCGATTTTAAATTGGCAGGATTGTTTGTTTTGGCCACAGAATAAGGGAACACAAAGCCACGTCCACCATTTAATCCAGGATAAAAAGTTTGCAAACGAATGCGAGCAATATTCGAATACACATCGGCTTGAATATGAGAGCCCCCAATTTGAAGGATTTCAATTTTCCCTTCGCCTTTAGATATTAAGCGGTCGACAGCTTGTGTCAAGGGTTTGAAAGCCGCACTGTCGCCCGGAAAATCGATTTTGTTGACATCGTATCGAATAAATGGATATTCGGCTAAACTGTATGGGTTAGATGGGTCTTGAGCCCAACTCCCCGTACAAAAGACACCCCAAAATACAACAATCAATAAATTCCTCACAATAATAATTCTCCTTTTATCTAACGG
>DYOK01000264.1 GCA_020720565.1 Acetofilamentum sp. | reverse complement strand
TCTATCCTGCCTGACCTACCTACCGGCAGGCAGGCGGCAGGCAGGCGCCAGATAGATTTTTAATTCAAAAATCATAATTGTCTTTAATCATAAATTTAAAAATAGTTGTTTTGTTTAAGTTTAGCATCGTACCCTTTCATATTGTAGCTCAAACTGAGCATAAAATAGCGAGCTAAAGTGTTGGTTTTGGTAATTTGAGAATAATTCAAGTTAGAAAACTGCTGATAGCTGATGTTTTTATTAAAAATATCGAATACCGAAAAGCGAACTTCGAATTTATTGGTTTTGCCTAATAAACGGCGTATCGACGCATGCCACAAAGGAACCTTTTCCTCGTAGTTGTTGAGTGTGCTTTTGTAGTTTGAATACGAGAACGAACTTTCGAAAAATGTTTTTTCGATAACTTGCCATTTAATCGAAGCACTGGCCGACCATTCCTGCATGGTTTGGTCATATTCCGAATTAAGTTCGTATTTGCTGATTTGTATTTCTGGTGCCACTCTAAGGCGAAGCATCAGCTTTTTAGAAGGTTTGATGTTAATGGACAAACTTGCCGAATAGCCGACCGACGAGCTTTGATCTTCCTCCTGATTAATTTGAATGGGCGATTGACTGTTACTGATGTTAAAACCGGGGCTCACCGAAAGTTTGTTTTGATACACATTAAAATCTGACCATAAGCCCATATAAAACGAACGACTTTGACTCATGTTTTCGGGCATGCTAATGGTTTTTACACCGGAAATGCTGTCAAATTCAGTGTATTGGTTATAAATAATCGGGTTTTGAGTTATGGTATAATCGCCATACAAACCGAAGGAATTTAAACTGGCTTCATTCGAATAGTACATATTCATGCTCATCGAATGCCTATTTTCGGGTTTTAAATTCATATTCCCCAATACCTGATAAGATGGGTTCCCGATATTGAGCACCGGCAACAAATCGCTAAATTCAGGGGCATTAATCTCGTTTTCGTACCCCACGTTTAAACTTACAAAGTCGTTTATTTCGTAGTCGATATCGATACTGGGGGTGATATTCAAATACGACTTATCAATCTGTTCGTCGTTCCAATCCATGCCTTTGTCGAGCGCATACCGTCCGCCCAAAGTTAGCTGTTGAAGGGCAACGCCGGCAGAAGCGTTTAAACCATTGTAGTTGTACCTCACTTCGGTACCGATTCTGTTGTAATCGACCACTTGTTCAAAATATCGGCTTAAGCTGTCTATAGGCAATTCGCTACCAAACGGATAAGCTTGTCGGTTGTTACGAGTTGCAATGTGCCTGAAGTTATAGAACAGTTCTGAACTTACTCTTTTACCAAACGACTCGGTGTAAAGTGCCGAAGCCTTGAACTCATCCGAATTTTTCGGGGTCGATACCCATTGTCTGATTTGCTGTGTGGGTGTTAACGGATTTAGATAACGATTAACCGACACCATCGAGTCCTTTCCGTCCGATTGATTGGTATTGTAGCCTCCACTTGCAGCAACTACACGGCCTTTTTTCTTAAATTTATGACGTAATATCAACGAGCTGCTAAATGCATACGACTTCAATTCACTTTTATTATTCAGACTTAAAACATTGTATGGCACCAATTGATAATCGGTATAATGCTGATCGTTTATATTTTGATTAGCATCGGTCGAAAATCGGAAATCAGCTTTGGCAATTATGCGGTTCATCGAGTCGGGCTCGTGTTCCAATCGGGCATTGACGCTGTGGTTGGTTCGAAAATCGGCATATTGTGTAGTATCGTTGTTTTTGTACGAATTTAAGCTATCGATATGGGTCAATCTTTCGCTTTGCGAGATGTAATTTAAGTGCGTTTGATTGTAAAAATACGAGCTGTTGAATTTGGTTTTTTTATGGTCGTAATTAAAATTGGTTCCGGCTCCAAAATTCTCGGTCATGCCTCTCCCATCGTAATTATTAAATATTGAACCACTACCTCCGATCACATAATAGCCTCTTTCGCCGAATCCTCCAAAACCGAAATCGCCGTTATCGTAACCAGAAAAGGAGTTGTTGCCTTTAAACTCGCCATAATCTTCCCAATTGACACCTGTTTGATTGATATTATTCCCAAATGCCAAAACAGAAAATTGCATTTTTTCGTTGAACCGATTAAAATTTCCGCGAGCAGCTACCCGTTCGTCGGTACCACCGGCAATGGTAATTTTACCGAACGAACCTTTTTTGTATTCGTTTTTCAACTCAATATTCATGGCTTTTTCTTTGGTACCATCGTCGATCCCTGTTAACTTCGATTGCTCCGATTGTTCGTTATAGACCTGAACTTTCGAAACCGCATTGGCATCAAAATTTTTGGTAATACTTTTGGGATCGTTGCCAAAAAACGTTTTACCATCGACGTACAATCGTTTGACATCTTTACCTTGGGTGCTGATATTTCCATCGGCATCTACATCGATACCGGGCAATCGTCTTAACAAATCTTCAACCGTCGATCCGGGAGGCACTTGAAAAGTAGAAGCGTCGTATTCTACCGTGTCGCCGCGAATACTGATGGGGGCTTTGGCTGCCTTAATCACCACCTCCATCAATTCTTGCGAAATTGGTTTTAGAACAATATTGGGCAACTGCAACAGGCCGACTTCCGAAGGTTTAATCGATTTAATTAAAGGCAAATAACTGACATGTGAGATTTTCAATAACATCGAAGCGTTTTTAATGTTATTGAATGCAAACTCCCCTTGATAATTCGTAATGGTGTAATGCAAAAGCGACGAGTCGGCTGCATTTAAAAGCATAATGGTTGCAAACGGAACCGATTCTTTGGTGGTATCGCGTACCGTGCCTTTAATATCGAGCTTTGCGGGCATCTGGGCAAAGGCTCCGTTAAATAGCAAAGTAAAAATAAGCGAGTAATAAAAAGTTGTTTTTTTCATGAAGCGTTAAGGTCTTCGACCTGTTTAATAATGAAAAGATAAGTTGACTTCTTTGGTGTAGTTTTAGGCAAAAATACACAAAACTGTTTGTGAAGATAAATATTTTAATGTTTTTTAATAAATTAATTCGAGAACGAAGTTTA
>DYOK01000263.1 GCA_020720565.1 Acetofilamentum sp. | reverse complement strand
AATAACAAACGACATCTCAGCAGAGCTTCGGAGAGTTTAATCCAAAAGATTAAATGTCTCACTCTTGAGAATTTTATTCTGGTTCATGAAAAAATGAAAATACAAGTTATCAGGTGAGAATACGTGACAAGTGAAGGGTGTAAAACTTAAACAGCTTCTTTTTAACCTATTATTTTACTCTTTTTTTTCCGGCTTTTAATGTGTTTTTGAGAAGCGAAACAATCGTCATAGGACCAACACCACCGGGCACTGGTGTAATAAAGCTACATTTTGGAGCTACTTCGTCAAACTTAACATCGCCTTTGAGTTTCCATCCACTTTTGGTTTCGGTGCTTGCCACTCGTGTAGTGCCCACATCGACAATAACGGCACCTGTTTTTACCATATCGGCGGTCACAAATTCGGGTATGCCAATGGCAGCGATAATAATATCGGCTGTATTGGTAATTTCTTTGAGATTTTCGGTTCTGGAGTGACAAACTGTAACGGTAGCATCCATACCTTTTTGAGATAATAATACACTCATTGGGCGCCCCACAATATTGCTTCTGCCTAAAACGACAACGTGTTTGCCTTTGGTCGAAATTTTATAGAAGTTGAGTAAATCTACAATTCCTGCAGGAGTTGCCGATACAAAAGCATCTAAGCCAATAACCATTTTGCCTACATTAACCGGATGGAATCCATCGACATCTTTATCGGACGAAATGGCTTCGATTACTTTTTGCTCGTCGATGTGTTTAGGCAGTGGTAATTGAACAATAAAACCATCGATATCAGGGTTAAGATTTAATAAATCGACTTGTTTCAAAAGTTCAGCTTCGGTAATATCATCTTCGAAACGCAATAGGGTAGAGTCGAATCCGACTTGCTCACAGGCTTTTACCTTATGAGCCACATAGGTTTCGCTACCGCCGTCGTGTCCGACTAAAATTGCAGCCAAATGCGGTTTTTTCTTACCTTCGTTTAATAAAATCTCCACTTCTTTAGCTATCTCGCCTTTGATGTGGTCAGCCACTTTTTTTCCGTCGATTAGTTCCATAGTTTATATTGATGCAGGTTAATTTGATTGTTGATTGATGATTGTTGATTGATGAGGAAATGTTGATTTATTTTCCTGTCCCTCCGATACTCAGTACAGGCAGAGAATCGGGCTTGAGTAAATTCAGAATTTAAAATTAAGAATTTGCATTTCTATCTTGCCTTTGGCATATTGCCCATTAGTTTGCGCATATTTTTAGGTCCTCCTTGCAAAAGTTTCATCATTTTGCGGGTCTCGTCAAATTGTTTAATTAAACGATTCACTTCTTGTATATCGGTTCCGCTTCCTTTAGCAATTCGTTTTCGTCGACTACCGTCTAAAACCTCTGGGCGTTCTCTTTCGTTAGGGGTCATCGATTGAATAATTGCCTCTATGCTTTTAAATGCATCGTCGTCGATATCAATATCTTTGAGGGCTTTCCCAACACCAGGAATCATCGAAGCCAAATCTTTTAGGTTACCCATTTTTTTAATTTGCTGAATCTGGCTGATAAAGTCGTTAAAATTAAACTGGTCTTTGGCAATTTTCTTTTGTAGTTTTTGAGCTTCTTCTACGTCGAATTGCTCTTGAGCTCTTTCGACCAGAGAAACGATATCGCCCATACCTAATATACGGTCGGCCATACGTTTGGGGTAGAAGACATCGAGTGCTTCCATTTTTTCGCCTGTACCCACAAATTTAATGGGTTTATTCACCACAGAACGAATTGAGAGGGCAGCACCCCCTCTGGTATCACCATCGAGTTTGGTTAATACCACACCATCAAAATCGAGACGGTCGTTAAATTCTTTCGCGGTATTCACAGCATCTTGTCCGGTCATAGAATCTACTACAAACAAAATTTCGTTAGGATTCACTGCTTTTTTTACGGCTTCGATTTCGTTCATCATCTGTTCGTCGATAGCCAAACGACCTGCCGTATCGATAATAATCACATCTCGACCTGTTCTTTTGGCCTCGGCAATACCATTTTTAGCTATTTCGACTGGGTTTTTATTACCTTCTTCGGTATAAACTGGCACGCCAATTTGTTCGCCCAAAACTTTAAGTTGATCGATAGCAGCGGGACGATACACGTCGCCAGCAACCAACATTGGTTGACGCCCTTTTTTATTTTTAATCAAATTGGCTAATTTACCCGAAAAAGTAGTTTTACCAGAACCTTGTAAACCAGCTATAAGAATGATAGTAGGAGTGTTTTTTAAATTGATTTCTTTATGTTCTTCACCCATGAGCATGGTAAGCTCGTCGTGAACAATTTTAACCATCATTTCGCCAGGCTTAACGGCTGTTAGCACATCGCCACCAAGTGCTTTTTGTTTGACATTTTCGGTAAATTGTTTGGCTATTTTAAAGTTGACGTCGGCATCGAGCAAAGCTTTACGTACTTCTTTTAAAGTTTCGGCTACGTTAATTTCGGTTATTTTACCTTGTCCTTTTAAGAGCTTAAACGAACGTTCGAGTTTATCGGATAAATTATCAAACATAATAATGGAGTCTATTTTTTAATGTTTTGCAAAATTATAAAAATATTGAACATTTCTGTTATCTAATCGAAACGTTTAATAACGAAAAAGCTGTGACAAAAAATCACAGCTTTTAATCGCTTATTAAGGTTCTTTTTAACGTATTACATTAATATTCCCGTTTTTCTCGTGTGGGATACCAAACACGTCGACAAAACGAATATGCCATGAGTAACTTCCATTCTGAACATACGATCCAAGCGGAGTTTTGCCGTTCCAACCCTCTTTAATGTCATGAGTCGAAAATATTAAAGAACCCCAGCGGTCGAACACTTGCATTTCGAATCCTTCTTCTTTTATACCATTGCCTTTAACATTGAAAACCTCGTTGTGTGAGTCGCCATCAGGCGAAAAAGCGGTAGGCGTATAAAAGGTTACATCTTCAACTACATGGACAGTTTGTTCGCTAAAGTCGGTACATCCAAATTGATTAGAAGCAAGAAGACCCACATTATAATCCGATGCAGTCGCTAGGTAAGTTTGTTCGGGATTAACCACTAAACTGCTGTCCCCATTGCCAAAACTCCAAATATAATTTGTAGCTCC
>DYOK01000262.1 GCA_020720565.1 Acetofilamentum sp. | reverse complement strand
AGTTCGTTGTGTAAATTAAGAAACCGCCGTATACCGAACGGTACGTACGGTGGTGCGAGAGGACGGTCGGAAAATAAAATAGGAGGAAAACTATATCATTTTCCTCCTAATCGATACATATACTATACAGTATATTTTTGGTGATCAATCTGGGATTCGAACCCAGGACCCTTTGATTAAAAGTCAAATGCTCTACCAACTGAGCTAATTGATCATCCTTTTAAAAAGCGTTGCAAAGATACTGGTTTTATTGATAAATCCAAGTCTTATAAGTAACTTTTTTTTAATAAACGTTTAATGTCTTAATAATCAGAGTTTAAAAAAAGAACATTTATACGTGCTTTTCTATATAATGTTCCTACCTTTGCAACCTTTTTGTAAATAAAAGCACTTAAAAAGGAATATGAAAGGCAAAGTTGTGGTGATAACAGGAGCTTCTTCGGGGATTGGAAGAGCAACGGCTTTAAAATTTTTAAAACAAGGTTCGTTTGTGGTTTTAGCAGCCAGAACTTTCGATAAAAATATTTTAATGGACTTGGAGTCTTTCAAAGACATGTATCTGACCTTAAACATCGATGTGACCGTTGAGCAAGATTGTAAAATATTGATCGAAAAAACGATTCATACTTTTGGTAAAATTGACGTGTTGATTAATAATGCGGGTATTTCGATGCGTGCTTTGTTTAATGATGTGGATATTGATGTCATTAAGCGATTGATGGATGTGAATTTTTGGGGAATGGTTTACTGCACTAAATATGCTATGCCGCATTTGCTCGAACAAAACGGTTCTGTAGTTGGTGTATCGTCTATTGCAGGGTTCAAAGGATTGCCTGCTCGAGTAGGCTATTCGGCCAGTAAATTTGCCATGCATGGTTTTTTAGATGTACTTAGAACCGAAAATTTTAAAACAGGCTTACATGTTATGTTAATTGCTCCAGGATTCACGGCATCAAATATTCGTCAAACGGCTCTTTTAGCCAATGGACAAGCACAAGGTCAATCGCCACGACACGAAAATAAAATGATGAGCTCTGAGACTGTAGCAGAATATCTATACGAAGGGGTGATTAAAAGAAAACGTACCATTATTCTTACTCCAGTGGGTAAACTTACGGTTTTATTGAATAAATTTTTTCCCAAATTAATGGATAAACTTGTTTATAACGATCTAGCCAAAGAACCCGATTCGCCTTTTAAGTGATGCGTTTACAAAATTGCTTAGATGTCGTTATAAATAAAATCAGAAATGATGAATAAAGATCAAATATTAGAATTAAAAAATAGCGTTTTGAAGGGTGGGCTTATCACTTTGGAGCAAGCTATTGACTTATCAAATTCGGAGCATAAAGAATTGGTTTACCAGTCGGCAAACGAAATTAGAATGGCCTTTTTAGGTAACAAATTCGATTTATGTTCGATCGAAAATGCCAAATCGGGCAAATGTTCCGAAGATTGCAAATGGTGCTCACAATCGGCTCACCATTCTGCTCAAGTAGAGGTTTACGAATTGGTAGACCAAAAAAATGCCGTCGAAATGGCTAAACGAAACGAAGCCTACGGTGTTAAAAGATATTCGCTAGTAACCAGTGGGAGAGGTGTGAGCCAGAAAACGCTCACCGAAATGATTAAAACCTATCAAGCAATTCGTCAAGCATCCAACATTAGTTTTTGTGCGTCGATGGGCTTACTTACAGCCTCGCAATTAACTCAACTTAAAGAAGTTGGCGTGGAGCATTATCATTGCAATTTAGAAACGTCCCGTGCTTATTTCCCTAAAGTATGTACCACACACACATACGACGACAAAATAGAAACCATTAAAATGGCTCAAAACATTGGACTAAAAATTTGTTCGGGTGGAATTATCGGCATGGGCGAAAGCATGCTCGACCGATTGCAAATGGCTTTCGATTTAGCGGGATTAGGCGTGCAGTCGATTCCAATTAATATTCTTAATCCCATCGAAGGTACACCGCTTTCGGGTGCAAGCGCATTAAGTCAAGAAGAAATTTTAACCACAATAGCACTTTTTAGATGGATTAATCCCAAAGCCAATTTGCGATTTGCGGGCGGTCGTCAAATTTTAAAATCGTACCAAGATAAGGCATTACAAGCAGGCATTAGCTCTGCAGTGGTGGGCGATTTGTTAACAACTCTGGGCTCTTCGGGTGTTCGAGAAGATATCGATAATTTTAAAGCTTCGGGATTTGATGTTGATTAAGAAACTTGAGCTTTGCATCAACCCCCAAGTTAGTATTTTTAATTGCGGATTTTTGGTTTGAATTGATAGAATAAAATTATATCTTTGGTTTGTGTTATTTTAAATTTATCCTTAAAATCAATTTTTTATGAAAAAGAGTGCAATTATTCTGTTGCTTGTAGCCATTGTTTTGTATTTCCAACCCAATTTTCTAGATGGCGACACTCTTAAAGGGAGTGGCGTTGTAATAGCTAAGGTATTAGATATTAAGCATATATCTGAAATATCTCAGTTGAGTTCAATCGATGTACAAGTGTTCAGAAGCGATTCGGAATATGTGCTTATCGAAGCCGATGATAACATTATACCATTAATCGAATGTAAAGTTGAGCAAAATAAATTAGAAATAAGTCTAAAGCGTACAAATACCGTAACAGGCATCAACCCAACCAAATGCCAAGTTAAAGTTTATGTCAAGCAACTCAATTATATCAGAAATTCTGGTAGTGGGGACTTTGTACTCAATAAGTTAAATAACAGCGAACTGACCGTTGAGAATTCGGGTAGTGGCGATTTTGTGTTAGATGGCTTGGTCGTGCAATCGGTTCGTATTAAGAATAGCGGGAGTGGCGACTTTTTAGGAAAAAATTTAAAATTAGAAAATTTAGAGATCAAAAACTCTGGAAGTGGCGATTTTAAAGTTCAAGGACTTGCCAATCAATTAGATATTCAAAATTCAGGTAGTGGCGATTTTAACTCGGTCGAATTAACTTGCCCAATGGTGCGTATTACCAACAAAGGATCGGGCGATTTTAACGTCAATGCACAAAAAGAACTTTATATTTCGAATACCGGTTCTGGCGATATTGAGTATAAAGGTAGCCCCAAAGTTGTAAAGCTGTAGATGAGATTACT
>DYOK01000261.1 GCA_020720565.1 Acetofilamentum sp. | reverse complement strand
TAGCTAATAATGCCACCTTTTGGGGTATCAAAAATGATATCATTTTTAATTAATTTCTTTAATTCGATATATCGAATACTACCCCACTGAGGTAATACAATCGAATTGCGATAGAGTTGATTATGATTCCATTCGATACTTAATTGAGTCTGTTCAGAATTTCGATAGGGCAAGCCCTTTAGATTTGAGCTCATTAACGAGCTGTCTGCTTTGCTTGGGAGCATTGGATTTGAAAGTAACAACTGAACAACTTGTCCACCAGTTTCTACAAGCCCTTTTTGACTAGAAAAACGGAACCAATCGATTGTTCCTCCTTGAGTAGGCAAATATGTTTTAACAAGTTCAAAGCGGCTTTCGAGCGTTTTTCCCATAAATAATTCTAAATATTGGGTTTCTTTTTGTTTTAGCTCGTTCAACATCATTTTCATGGTTTCGAGTTCGGGCGTTTTTTCGTTTAAGCCTGCTATCAAGCGGTAATATCGCTTGCGGGTTTTGGTTAAAGTTTTTGAAGCATCTTTAGCCCTTTCTTCTATGGTTTTGTTTCTTAGCACTTTGTTGACTACTGGTATCTTTTTAGTAGTGCTATCTTCAACAACAGTTTTATAAGACGTTTCCGATTCTTCGATTAATATATTTTTAATGGTTTGCTCTATAAACAAATTTTCGGTTGTGGCATCAGATAAAATGCTTTGACCATCGGGTACAAATGTTTCGATCGATTGCATTTGGAAAAGTTGTTGCCTATTGCTCGCTTTAATTTTATCGACATCACCGGTCAAAATATATTGCTGCGAAGTATCTGGTAATGAAACCAATTTTACGGTATCAACTGTTAAACTCCATTGAATCGATTCTGTAGTAATGCTGGGTTCAATCTCTAAAAATGATTTTGCAAAATCTTTATAAGGTCCTGGTATGGCTTGTTTTTTTGTTAATATAAACCGAACCTGAATGGCTTGTTGAGGCAATTGATACTTTAAATACGATTTTTTTATCGGTTTTTCGAGTGGTAATTTACTAATTTTTAACGACGAGCACGAAGCTAATAATACGATTATGGCCACCGAAAACCCTATTCCTTTAATTCTCATGTATATTTTAATTTTCTATTTAACTTTTTTGATAAAACTTTTTCCCCACTCTTTCTATATGTTCAATCAAATCTTTCTGATTGAGTTTGTCAAAGATCGATAAATCGATTGAATAAGGTAATAATAGGTCATCTAATTCATTTTCGATACGGGTAAGCAATGCCATATTAATATTGTTTCCGTTTAAGGTTAAGTCGATATCGGAACCCGATTTATAATTTCCTTTAGCTCTCGAACCATATATAATGACCGATTCGATTTGCTCATATTTCTGAAAAATTGAATTTATTGAATTGATTGTATTGACAGCTAATCCAAACATTACTTCAGTTTTTTATTCATCGAAATTAGAAATTTTTCTAATATCGGGTGAAATTCATTAATTATCTTCAAAAATATCTGATCGACAGTTTGTTCATCATAGGAATGAGAGGTTAAATTTCTGCATTTAATCATTTCCATCCACATGTCTCCATCTGTTATCAAACCGGCTTTAAAAGCTGCACGACTCGCATCTTTTGATCCAAATATTTCTGCATTTCCTGACTCGGCTAAAAAATCTTTCATTACATTCCATGCCAATTCATGTGTATATTCAAATCGTTGAATCAATCCCTCTCTATATATTTCGATAAGTTTAATATCTTTTTGGTTAATATTTTCTGAATGATTGTTTAATAATTGAACCGCCTCATCCAACTTTGCATAAGCTTTTTTAAAATTTGAAAACCTTTGTTGCCATCTGATATCTGTTTGCATTTCAATTTATTTTATAAAGATTATTCAACTTTCACCAACCTATCGTCTCCCGACCACGGCAAAGTTTCCCCGATTTCGAAAAATGGATGATTGATTTGTTCCATAAATGCTTTTACCTCATCAACTCCTTTTCGGTCGACCGCAACCAATAGTCCGCCACTGGTTTGGGCATCGCAAAGCAAATACTTTTGCATATCGGTCAATTCATAAACTTGCGATTTATAACTTTTATAGTTTTTGAACAAGCCGCCCGGAAAAGTTTTAAGTTCGATATATTTATCGAGCCCATCAATTTTAGGAATTTTATCGAAGAAAATTCGTGCATTTACATGGCTACCTTCGCAAATTTCGAGTAAATGCCCGAGCAAACCAAAACCGGTTACATCTGTAATGGTTTTAACCGAATCAAAATTGGATAACTCTTGTCCAACTTTGTTTAATGTAGACATCCATTTGATGATTTCCTCACGGTGTTGCACTTCTATTTTACCTTGTTTTTCGGCTGTAGCCATAATTCCTATACCGAGTGGCTTGGTTAAAAACAAAACATTGTCGGGACTCGCACCGCCGTTTTGTTTTACTTTTTTGGTATCGATAACGCCTGTAACGGCTAATCCAAAAACAGGATCGCCAATTTCGATGCTGTGTCCGCCAGCTAAAGTCATACCAGCCTCATTACAGACCGAACGAGCTCCTTCTATCACTTTTTGAGCAACAGAAAGCGGTAACTTACTCACTGGCCATCCTAAAATTGCAATAGCCATAATCGGTTTACCGCCCATCGCGTATATATCGCTGATGGCATTGACCGAAGCAATCCGACCAAATTCGTAGGGGTCGTCAACAATAGGTGTAAAAAAGTCGGTGGTGCTGATGATGGATTTGCCGTCGCCGAGGTCAAATACAGCTGCATCGTCTCTTTTATCGTTGCCCACTATCAAACCTGCTTGTGCGGGGTAATGCACTTGAGAGGCTAAGATGATGGCTAAATCCTGAGGCGAAATCTTGCAACCTCATCCGGCACCGGGGCTAAACTGAGTTAATCGTGGCACCGATTCCGATTCTTGAACGGGAACCGAACAAGCCTCATTGTCGGGTTGTGCCCCATCTATTTTTTTTATTTCCATTATAATTTATTTAAGGTCTTCGACCTATTTTTTGTTTTTGTAGCTGTCTATTTGTCAATATTCATTATTAAAAAAATACAGTATTAAATTATTCTAAATACTTACCTTTCGTTTTTATAGTTTAATATTTTATCCATATCTGAATAT
>DYOK01000260.1 GCA_020720565.1 Acetofilamentum sp. | reverse complement strand
CGCACCTTGCATATCATATACAACTAAAAAAGCCCTATTAGGGCTTTTTTAGAACTTAAATTAAAAACTTAATTGAGTTATTTTTTCTGTATTGATTGCTTTAATGTAGAAATTATAAGCAATTTTTTTATTTAACAAGAAGCTCGAAAGTATCTTCGACATCGCCAGGTGTACTCATAATTTTTGTAAAAGTACCCATGGTCAAGGCTGGCCAATACATTGCAAATCTAAATTTACCGTGCAACATGTACACCTTATTATTCATCACAACAATTTCGTATGGCATGGCCACAAAATGTTTTTCTCCAATGATGGGCATAATGTGGGGCTCTCCCAATTCTTTGTCGTGTAAAGCTATGCCATAAACGGCCATCTTTTGACTGTTAAAAGCTAATTTGTACACTTTTTTACAACCACCAGCCTTTGCATTTAAATTTTTATCGATTGCGGCTATGGCTTGTTCGTAGGTATCGAACGACTTTAATTCGATATCGTCTTCGAAATAAGGCATCATGGCCATGTAATGATAGTTTTTAAGCTCCGACTCCGCCACTTCGCCACCAAACGGGGTTTGTACGTTGGCCACAGCTTTCATTACGGTCTTAAAATCGGTATCGATTTTATCTAAAGCTGCTTTATTGGTATCGTAAGATTTTCTTAAATAACCTAAAAACAAGTAACGAGGGTTTAAAATGGTAATCTCTACATTGGTTCCTTTTTGCTCGAATCCAATTCGTAAATTACTTGCTAAAATTCCTTTTTCCTTTACTTTTAAACAAACCGCTTGCAATTCTTTTGACGATACGGCCAAAACATAAAGATTCGATTTGGACGACACATTATAACCTCCAATTACAGTAAATCCTTTTGCTGCTAGTGCAGTGACTACATTTTCTTTTACTGTTGCAATAGTTCCAGCAACCGAACCACAATTGTAGTAAGGCGCAATTTTCTGTGAAAAACCTAATAGGCCAACAGCCCATACTAACACAAGGGTCATTTTTAATCGTAACATATATACATATTTTAGTTAATGGGTCTAAAATTATTATATATGTAAAATCTTAAATATGATTATTATCATCTATGTTGCAGAACATAGTAATTCTATAAATCTGCATTTTTACCAAAAAGACAATATCTGAACAAACCAAATTCTGGTTGTTGTCAATATTTTCCTTTTTCTATCATACTTATGTTTGTAAAGTATATTTAACGCCCCATCATAACCAATAATACATTGATGTCGGCTGGCGACACCCCTGTAATTCGAGAAGCTTGACCAATGGTTTTCGGTTGAATGCGTTTAAGTTTTTGGCGTGCTTCCATCGAAATCGATTTTATTTGGTCGAAGTCGAAATGAGCTGGAATCAAAATTTTCTCGAGCCTCAGAATTTTATCTGCCATTTGTCGTTCTCGCTCAATGTAACCGGCATACTTAATTTCAATTTCGGCTGATTGCATGACTTCGTCCAACGCTACATCGATGGTTTTGATGTGTTTCTTAAGTGGATCGAGGGCTTCGACCAAATCCGATAATTGAACTTCGGGTCTAACCAATAAATCTTTTAATTTGACTCTGTTTTTAATCTCGCTCGAACCCAATTCGCTTAATTTCGAATTAATAAACTCGGGCTTTACTGAAAAAGAATTTAGAAATTCAATCAGTGCGTCTACTTTGTGTTTTTTGGCCAAGTAATATTGGTATCTCGATTCTGAAATAAGTCCCAATTGATACCCCTTCTCGGTTAATCTTCTATCGGCATTATCTTGGCGAAGCAAAATTCTAAATTCTGCTCTCGAAGTAAACATACGATAAGGTTCGTCGACACCTTTGGTTACCAAATCGTCGATTAGCACCCCAATGTAAGCTTCGTCGCGTTGGAGAATAAATTCGCCCTCACCTTTTGCTCGCAAGGCCGCATTAATACCTGCCATTTGACCTTGAGCGGCGGCTTCTTCGTAGCCTGTGGTTCCATTTATTTGCCCAGCAAAGTATAAATTTTTAACTTTTTTGGTTTCTAAGGTGTGATATAGTTGAGTGGGATCGAAATAATCGTACTCAATGGCATAACCTGGTCTAAATATTTTGACTTGTTCTAACCCTTTAATCTTGCGAAGCGCTTGATATTGAACATCCCAAGGCAATGAAGATGAAAACCCATTAATATAGTACTCCTCGGTATCGAAGCCTTCGGGTTCTAAAAATAGCTGATGCTGGTCTTTAGATGCAAAAGTAACCAATTTATCTTCGATGCTTGGGCAATATCGAGGACCAATCCCCTGTATGATACCATTAAAGAGTGGTGATTCGGAAAATCCAGACTTTAAGATCCCATGCACTTCGAGGTCGGTATAGGCAATATAACAGCTTCGTTGTTTTTCGGCCACATGAGTCGATGGATCGAACGAAAACTTATATGGATGCTCATCGCCTAATTGTTCGTTTAACACTGAAAAATCGATCGATCGTCCATCGAGGCGAGCTGGTGTACCCGTTTTCATACGAGCTACGCTGAGTCCTTTTTCTTTTAATTGCTCCGAAAGTCCGTACGATGCAGGGTCTGAACTTCGGCCACCTGCAACTTGGCTTTTACCCACATGCATCAAGCCATTTAAAAACGTTCCATTGGTTAAAACAACGGTTTTTGCACGAAACGTAACCCCAAATTGGGTTTTTACACCCGAAACCGCATCGTTTTCGAAAAAAAGTTCGGTAACAGGCTCCTGCCACATGTCGAGACCTGGCGTTTGTTCCATTAACTTACGCCATTCCAAACTAAAAAGACTGCGATCGCATTGGGCTCTAGGGCTCCACATCGCAGGACCTTTAGATAGATTGAGCATTCTAAACTGAATGGTAGTCCGGTCGGTAACTATACCCGAGTACCCACCCAAAGCGTCAATTTCGCGAACAATCTGACCTTTAGCAATTCCTCCAATGGCTGGGTTGCAAGACATTTGCGCCATTTTGGTCATGTCCATTGTAATGAGTAATGTTTTTACCCCCATTTTGGCGGCGGCAACTGCGGCTTCGCTTCCTGCGTGGCCAGCTCCCACTACTATTACATCGTAATCTTGTATCATCTATTATGTTATGAGCCTGCAAAGATACAACAAACTCAAAAAATTATGAATTATGAATTATGGATTTTGAAATTGTGGTCTTCTGTCTATA
>DYOK01000259.1 GCA_020720565.1 Acetofilamentum sp. | reverse complement strand
TATTTGTATTGAAATGTGCAGTTTAAACCTCGTGGTTATACTAATATTTTAAGTTTAATACTTCATTTCACTTTCAATCTGTTAAAATAATCTTATCAAAAATTACATCTCTTAGTTTCTTGAATTGAAAGCTTTGGTTTATCTTTGAAAATCACAGAATAACAATCCCAAATCGATGAGTGAATCTATTTTAAAAGCCTTAGTGCAATTATTTGCTTTAATTGCGAATTTCGACCACAATAGTATTTCAGGCGGTGCAAGAGATGTTGTAGCCAATTTTTTAAAGAACCAATTCGGGCAATCACTTACCGACGAATACATGAAGTTTTTCGACGAATATTACGAAAAATATCAGGGTGGGAACAAAGGGAAAAAGAGAATCTCTTCGAATTCGGTTAAAGTTCTGGCCATTTGTTCTCAAATAAATGAAGAATTGCGTCAAGAACAAAAAATTCTTGTTTTACTTCAATTACTTGAGTTTATTCATTTTGGCGAAGTGAACGAGCTCGAAATTGAATTCGTCGACACCGTTGCGGAATCGTTTAACATGATTCCTGAAGAATACCAAGATTGCAAAACACTTATTTTATCGAGCAGTCTCGAAGATGTTCAAGGCATGCGAAATACGCTTATTGTGAGCCACAAAAAAGATAACAATGGGCAATTAAGCTACAAACACAGACATCATGAAAATCTAAACGGAAGTTTAGTCATTTTAAATATTAAAAGTACCAATACATACGTTTTTGGATATGTGGGCGAAGATAACCTGTTTTTAAATGGGCAGCTTATTGTGCCGCACCGTGCTTATATCTTGGTAAAGGGCTCATCTATCAGAAGTCCAAAAATTGCACCCATCTATTATAGCGACATTGCAGGTTCTTTTTTGCAAGACAGAACACAAGAGACCATTCGATTTACCGCGTATAACTTAGAGTTTCACTTCCATAACAGTCCAAATGGGCTTCAGAAATTTAATTTCGAAGCCGAAGGGGGTGAACTGATTGGGGTAATGGGGGGGTCTGGTGCTGGTAAATCGACCTTGCTTAATATTTTTAACGGAATGCTAACCCCTGAAAAAGGAAATGTATTGATTAATGGCCACGATGTATATAAAGAAAAAAGCTCGATAGAAGGCATAATTGGGTTTGTGCCTCAAGACGATTTGCTAATAGAAGAATTGAGTGTTTTTGAAAACTTATATTATAATGCAAAATTATGTTTAGATAATTTTTCCGAAGAGCAAATTGTAAATACGGTAGACAAAGTTTTGTCGGATCTCGATTTGTTGGAAATTAAACATCTCAAGGTAGGTTCTCCTCTAAATAAATATATTTCAGGTGGGCAACGAAAGCGGCTCAATATTGCATTAGAGTTGATTAGAGAGCCTTCGGTATTGTTTGTCGACGAGCCCACATCGGGGCTTTCGTCTAACGATTCGGAAATGGTGATGGACTTGCTTAAAGAACAGACATTAAAAGGCAAGTTAGCTATTATCAATATCCACCAACCTTCGTCAGACATATACAAATTGTTCGACAAACTTATTGTAATGGATAAAGGCGGCCATCCAATTTATTATGGGAATCCAATTGATGCCATAACCTATTTTAAAAGAGCTTCGAATTATGTAAACGCCCACGAAAGCGAATGTACCACATGTGGTAATGTCAACCCCGAACAGGTACTACATATTGTAGAAGCTAGAGTGGTCGATGAATACGGTAAGTTGACGTCGAGCCGAAAAGTTGAGGCCTCAGAATGGTATAAATTATATAAAAACGAAATTGAAACTCAAATCGAGAAACCCAAAAAATCGATACTTCCTGTCAATGTGTTTAAAATTCCAAACGCATTAAAGCAGTTTAAAATTTTTGTCTTACGCGATGTTAAGTCAAAATTAACCAATCGCCAGTATTTGTTGCTCACCTTTCTTGAGGCTCCTATATTGGCGATAATTCTGGGGTATTTCACAAAGTATATTTCGGTTGACGAGTATATTTTTAGCGAAAACGAAAATTTGCCAGCATATATTTTTATGTCGGTTGTGGTAGCACTTTTTCTCGGTCTGACGGTTAGTGCTGAAGAAATAATAAAAGACCGCAAAATATTACAACGCGAAAAGTTTCTAAATCTTAGTAGAGCGAGTTACCTACACAGTAAAATTCTAATTCAATTTGCTATTTCTGCTATTCAAACTTTAACTTTTGTGCTTATAGGGAATTTTATTTTAGGTATTCAAGGAATGAATATCGATTATTGGATGGTATTGTTTGCAAGCTCAGCATTTGCAAATATACTTGGCTTAAATATCTCTGCAAGCTTGAACTCTGTGGTTACCATATACATATTGATTCCATTTATTTTAGTTCCTCAGCTGCTACTTAGTGGTGTAATTGTCAATTTCGATAAATTACACAAAAGCATTTCTTCGAAAGAAGTTGTACCTTTTGTGGGCGATTTAATGACCTCGCGATGGGCCTACGAAGCTTTGACGGTTAATCAGCAAATGAACAACAATTACGACAAGAATACATTCTATTTAGACCAAAAAATAAGTGAGTATTTGTTTATTTACAATAGTTTAATTCCAGAGCTCGACAACTTGCTTACTTCTGTGAATCAGAACTATCAAAACGAAAAAGAAAAAGAAGTGGTAGACCAGTCCTTACTTATTTTGTCAAACGAACTGCAAAGATTACAGATAAAATCTAAACAAACACTTGAAATTGAACTCCCACTAAGTCGAGCCAATTGGTCAACAGAAAAATCAGGTTTGATAAAAACATATCTAGACCAACTTAAAACATTCTATACACAACGCCGCTTTAAACTTTCCGATAAATTAGATAACCAAATAAGCAAACTCCAAAAACAAATCGGGGGACAAGAGGCTCTAAGAGCATTAAAACATGAATATCACAATACAAGTTTGTCGGAACTCTTGACGGCTAAGAAAGAGTTGAATCGGTTTTCGAAAACGGATGGTAGAATAATTCAGAAAGCGGATCCTATTTACCAAATTCCTGAAAACAAATTGGGGCGAGCTCATTTGTATGCTCCATACAAAATGCTTGGAAATAATTTAATTCCAACATATCAGTTTAACCTTTCTTTTATTTGGTTGAGTATCTTCGTTTTGTATTTAACATTAAGATTTGATGCCTTAAAAAGATTG
>DYOK01000026.1 GCA_020720565.1 Acetofilamentum sp. | reverse complement strand
TATGAAAAGCTGATATGCAGCAATTTACAAATTAAACCGAAGGCTTTTAATTGTTAAAATATTGATTAAGTGTTGATTTAGTTTTTTGTATCAATTCTTTCATTTGTTCGGTACTCATTATATAAGGTGGCATGGTGTACACTAACTTTCCAAATGGTCGAAGCCATATACCATGGTTCACAAAAATTGCTTGTAATACTTTCATATCTACAGCTTTGTGTAATTCTATCACACCTATCGCTCCCAAAACCCTGACATCTTTTACTTCTTTAAACGATTTAAATTCAGGAAAATATAGATTCATAGTCTGTTCAAGCTGCAATACCTCATTTTTCCATTTATTAGACGCTAAGATTTTTAAATTTGCAATAGCCAAAGCACAAGCCAAAGGATTAGCCATAAAAGTTGGCCCATGCATTAAAACTTTTGCAGAACCCTCAGAAATGGTTTGAGCTACCTTTTGGCTTGTCAAAGTGGCTGCAAAGCTCATATATCCACCTGTTATTGCTTTACCTAGACACATAATATCTGGCGAAATATGGGCATGTTCGCAGGCAAAAAGCTTCCCAGTACGCCCAAATCCGGTTGCAATTTCGTCTGCAATAAGCAAAATATCATATTGATTACAAAGTAGCCTGGCTTGTTTTAAATAGTTTGGATGATAAAACCGCATACCGCCAGCCCCCTGAACAATGGGCTCCAAAATTAATGCAGCAATTTGTTTGTAATTTTCCGAAAGCAATTTCTCAAGTGGTAATATATCCGAATCATTCCATTCGCCGAAAAACGAAATTTGAGGCTCCTCTACAAAAAATTGTTTTGGAAGTCGGTCATTATATATAGAATGCATACCAGTTTCTGGGTCGCAAACCGACATGGCGTGCCAGGTATCGCCATGATAACCTTTTTTAAGTGTAGCAAAAGCATTCTTCTCAGGCTTGTTTTGCGATTGCCAATATTGAAGTGCCATTTTCATAGCCACCTCAACGGCCACACTTCCAGAATCGGAATAAAAAACCCAATCTAGACCATCAGGCGTAATTTCGATAAGTTTTTGAGCCAATTCGATAGCCGGCTTATGTGTTAAACCACCAAACATCACATGACTCATCGATTTAATCTGATTTTCAACGGCCTTGTTTAATTCTGGATGATTGTAACCGTGGATTGCAGCCCACCACGACGACATGCCATCGAGCAATACGCGACCATCGGCCAAACGAATTTCAACACCAGACGCAGATTCGACTTCGAAAACCGGTAGTGGATCTAATGCCGAAGTATAAGGATGCCAGATATGTTGTCTATCGAATGCTAGCCTTTCTAAATTATTCATTCTAAATTGAAATATTCGACTGCAAAGGTAATTAAGTCCAATAGAATATAGAGACTATCGGATTAGAATTATAGAAAGAACACTATGTTAGTCAAAAAATTGATTTTTACGAAACACTCAAAAAAGAATGTAGACAATCAAATATTGATATCTTTTTGTTTCAGAGTTAATATTTTGGGCGTTTCTCGTTGATAATTCGTGTAGTTTCTTAGTTTAATATTTCAGTCAAAAACAGAGAAAGAATGATCAACCCAATAAGCGGCAAGAGTCAGTAAAAAATTTACAGAACAAGTTTGTTCAAAAATACAAATTGTATTCTATTGAAATTCTGATATTTGCGATGCTAAAACAAATGATTGTTGATAAAAACGACATCAGTGCGATAAAAACGCGTGTATTTGGTATTACGTAATAAACTGTATTTCAACAAAATGAGCTGCCAAATATCAATTTGTGTAACTATCCTAAGAGTTTTAGCGGTTTTGCAATGTATGTGGTAGAGCAATTCGTATTTTATATAATTGTATATCTGGCATTTAGCACATTTAAAAAGGTTACATTTCGATATCACAAAAAAAAACGATGAACATACGATATCTGCTTGGCGTTAGAATAGGTAGCGAAACAGAAATTGAGAAATGATGAAAACACAAATTATAATATCGGCAATTGTAAGCTTAAGTATAAATGTAAGCGCACAATATTTAGACTATATGGGAATGCCCACCGACAAAGTGCATGTCGCAGAATTACAGCTTAATAATAGAGATGCTTCAACAGAGGTAGAACAAGCTGAAATTGTAAATGTATTTGCTTCGCCTTGCCCATATACTGCGGATATATGTTTTGATGGTGAATTGATCTGGATTAATGGATATAATGAATACATGCTTTATGGGATGGATCCACAATCTGGTCAAATTGTCGAAACGATAGCCATTAGCATTCAACGCCCTTATGGAATGACTTACAGTAATGGTGTAATTTATACCATAAATAACGCCACAAAAACCATTGTTGGGATTGACAGAAATACCGGTGCAGAAGTTTATACCAAAGTGTTACAACAAGACAATACCTATCCTACAGGTTTAGAAATCTCCGGTAGTTCAATTTGGTACAACGATGCCATCAGCCCGAACGCTTATGTTGCTGGTGATATCACCCGAAACATTGTATGCGATACCAATTGTATGGTTGAATATCCTGCAGTAGGTCAATATCCTTCTGGAATAACTTCGCAAGACGATTATTTTTGGTGTACCGACAATATCACTCAAACGATCCATCGAATATCTAAAGATAATTTCGCAAGCGACCGAATGATTGCAGCACCAGGAGGAGTATATCCAAATGGTTTAACTTTCGACGGTGAATATTTGTGGGTAGCAAATAATAGTTCCGATTCCATCTACCAAATTAGAATTACTCAACACATTGACACACAAGTTGGAACCATTAGCGAAAAAATTAGCAAAGTATATCCAACTATTGCAAACGAAAACATCACCATACAAATTGGTTCAATAATCGGGCAAGTAGCAAGCGTTCAAATAGTAGACATGAAAGGACAAATTTTAGATACTTGGACACAAAACGCTAATACAGTAACTGTCTTAAATACCCACTTCGAAACAGGCTCATACATTTGCCAAATCATCACCAACAAAGAATTCATTAACCATAAATTCATAATAAAACATTAAGCTTATGGATAAAAAAAGATCTGGTTATCAACCATGAAAAAAAGCAGTAGTAAGTTTTAGTTGTTAGTGAAAGCATCACGTTATCGTGGTGCTTTTCTCTTTTACATGCTAACCCTTTTTATAAATACGATTCCACAATAACGATTTAGAGAAATCTTTGAAATTTCAATTGTCGTTTTTAAACGATAAAAAACTATTAAACCATACTGTTTTATAACTTTTTCCTTAAAAAAAGTCCAATTTATTATCCCGGTCTATTGGTGTCGAATTGCTCAAGATAATCGGCAACTCTTTTCAAAAACAGGCCTCCTAAAGCTCCATCTACCACTCTATGGTCGTATGCCAAAGAAAGTATCATTTTATGACGAATTCCGATGGTGTCGCCTTCTGGTGTTTCGATAACTGCTGGTTTTTTTACAATTGCCCCGACTGCTAAAATAGCCACATTGGGTTGATTGATAATGGGTGTACCTGCAATGTTACCAAAAGTCCCTAAATTAGTGATGGTTATGGTTGAGCCTTGAATTTCGTCGGGTTGCAATTTATTGTTTCGGGCACGAGCAGCTAAATCGTTTATTGTTTTGGCTAAGCCAACAAGATTTTTTTCGTCGGCATTTTTAATCACTGGTACAATTAGATTACCAGATGGTAAAGCTGCTGCCATACCAATGTTTATTCGTTTTCTTTTGAGAATTTTCTGATCGACAACCGATACATTAATCATCGGGAAATCTTTGATAGCCTTGGTCATTGCCTCAACAATAATAGGCATAAACGTAAGTTTCTCACCCTCTCTTTTTTCAAAAGCATCTTTATATTTATTTCGCCAATTAACAATCGGCGTTAGATCGGCTTCGACAAACGAAGTCACATGGGGTGCTGTTTGAATTGAATGTACCATATGCTCGGCTATCAATTTACGCATTCTATCCATGTCGATTAACTCATCTTCTGTTGTTGATACAATCTTTGTTTCGTTAGCTTTTGGAACTGATAACTCGGTTTTATTTAAATTATTTTCAGACTTCGATAATGTATTTGCATGTACCGATTCGGTAGGTTTAGAAAACCCATTATTTTTTGTTCTATTTTGAACAAATGACAATATGTCGTCTTTTGTAATACGTTCGTTTAAGCCTGTTCCTTTAATGGTTTCGAGCTCAGATGCCGAAATTTTTTCTTGTTTTAATATGTTTCTAACCAAGGGTGATAAAAAGCGATCTGACGAAAAAGTTTCAACTTTTTCTACTAATTCAGGAACCACATCTTTATTTATTGAATGTTGATGTATGATAGACTCAATTTTTGGAATTTCGATCACGGCAGCCATTTGATTGGTATCTTCTTCTTCGCCTTCGGTTTGTAGCATTGCAAGCAGAGAGCCAATTTTAACTACATCGCCTTCTTGAACCAAAATTTCGGTTATTACGCCTGATTCGGGAGCTGTTATTTCCGAATCTACTTTATCTGTTGCAATTTCGAAAATGGTTTCGTCTTGTTCGACCGATGCACCTACCGACTTTAATATTTGGGTTATAGTGGCTTCTATAATACCCTCTCCCATTGCTGGTAAAACAATCTGAATTGATGCCATGTTATTTTTATTTAGTCTAAATTACTTACAAAATTACATCATAAATCTTAATTAGAAAAGAAGATTGTCTATAAAATATGGTTTACAACATGTTTCTGTTTTTATGTTCAAAAACACTCGTTATAAAAGGTACAAATGATTAATTTTGAAGACATGTATAAATTTGTAAATTTAAGTATTATGTAAATGATTTAATGTCGAATTTTATTAAGCTAGAAGATAGATAAATAGCCAGTTACAAAAACAATAAATAAGTCGAAGACCATAAACCGATCGATTTATATCGAAATATTAATAAACAGTCATGATTAAACAACTGATATTTTCATTAACAGTTCTTATTGCTGCAAGCGTATTTTTTTATTCCGTTAGAAATATTTGGCTCAATATTAAACTGCTTAAACCCGCATATCCACTTGATAGATGGAATCAACGATTAGGATTATTGCTTAATGTGGGGTTCGGACAAACTAAAATACTTCGTTTTCCACTTATTGGTTTTCTACATGCCCTTGTCTTTTGGGGATTTTTAGCTATTTTATTTGGTTCAGCCGAAATGCTAATCGATGGTTTGTTTGGCTTAGAGAAATCTTTATCAATATTGGGAATTGCACACAAAGCCTTAATGTTTAGCGGCGATTTATTTGCATTTATCATTTTAATTTTAATATTGGTATTCTTATCCCGAAGGATGCTAATGCATGTAAAAAGATTCGAAGGAATAGAAATGACCCACAAAACCCACAAAGACGCCACTTTTGCACTGACCTTAATTTTATTGTTAATGGTGAGTTTATTGGGCATGAATATGGGGTATGTAGCCAATCACACATCACATGCTAGTATCTACCCTGTTAGCTCATTATTTGTATCGATATTTTGGATAGATTCACCTGAATTTTCGCATGTTTTTGAGCAAATCAATTGGTGGGCACATATTTTACTTATTTTCTTTTTTGCCAATTATCTGCCCTACTCAAAACATTTTCATGTTTTTATGTCGTTGCCCAATGTGTTATTGAGCAAGTTAGAACCACTTACTCAAATGAGTAATATGGATCGGGTAACACAAGAAGTTAAATTGATGCTCGACCCAAGTGCAGAAATTCCCAGCAGCCATCCAAATCAAATTGAACGTTTTGGAATGAAAGATGTCGAAGACGGTACTTGGAAACATTATATCGATAGCTTAACTTGCACTCAGTGTGGACGATGCACTTCGGTTTGTCCGGCCAATTTAACTGGTAAAATGCTTTCTCCCCGAAAACTTTTAATCGATTATCGAGCTAGAATGAATGAAAAAATGCCTCATTTGAAAGCAGATGCCAACTTTAACGATCAAAAGTCGCTTTTAGATGATTATATCTCACGCGAAGAAATATGGGCTTGTACAACCTGTAATGCTTGTGCTCAAGAATGTCCTGTAAACATCGATCATCCATCGATAATATTGGAATTGAGACGTTATATTTTTATGGAAGAATCAAAAGCACCTTCCCTATTAAACGCCATGTCGACCAATATCGAGAACAATGGTGCTCCGTGGCAATACCCTCCGAGCGATAGAATGAAGTGGGCCGATCAGCTTTATATCAACGAATAATTCTAACATTCCATCACATCAATATTTCAAAATATGTCTTCAAATTCCCGATTAATACAAGTGCCCATTTTTTCAGAATGTTTATCTCAAAACAAAACACCCGAATACCTCTTCTGGGTGGGTTCGGCTGGGAGCTTCGACGATAGAGCCAAAAAGATAACCCGCGATTTTGTCAAAATACTTGAATCGGCCAAAGTCGATTATGCCGTTCTCGGCAGCGAAGAAACCGATAGTGGCGATTCTGCACGTCGTGCTGGAAACGAATTTCTGTTTCAAATGCAGGCCATTCAAAATATCGAAACTTTCAAAATGTATGGCATTCAAAAAATAATAACCTGTGACCCTCACGACTACAATACGATAAAAAATGAGTACCCAGCTTATGGTGGAAATTATAAAGTCTATCATCACACCGAGTTTATTGCTGAGCTTATTAAAAATGGGAAACTATCCATTAAGAGTAAACCTTTCGGACACGATGCCATCACCTATCATGACCCCTGCTATTTAGGTCGAGGAAATAAAATATACGAGGAACCACGATTTATTATCAATCAAGTAACAGAAAATTTGGTTGAAATGAAACGGAATCGAAGTAGAGCTTTATGTTGTGGAGCAGGTGGTGCACAAATGTTTAAAGAACCCGAAAAAGGCGAAATGGAAGTGTTCGAACTAAGAACAAAGGATGCTCTAGAACTCAATCCAAAAGTAATAATTACGGCTTGTCCATTCTGTATGACCATGTTAACGGATGGTGTGAAATTACACGAAAAAGAAGATTCGATTCAAGTACTCGATATTGCTGAAATTATTGCAAGAGCTAATCAATTGTAAATCAGAAAATACAATATAAATCATTGAACTCCAACAAATTAAAAAATTTAAAAAATAATTAAAAAAAAATTAAAACGTAAAAAGCTGATAGCGAAAACCATATGGAATTTTTGAAAAATACAATAGAAATTTTAATTTTTTTTAAAGTATTTTTTTGACATCTTGCACTCGTTTTCGATAACATGAAAATCCAACTAATAAAAAATTCACGAATTACTGATGATAGAGAATGTAACAGAGATATGGAATAGATGCCTGAGTATTATCAGAGACAATGTGCACAGCGTGAGTTACAAAACGTTTTTCGAGCCCATTGTCCCTGTAGAATTACACGAACAGGTTCTTACCATACGAGTACCAAGTGCATTCGTATATGAGTACTTGGAAGAAAATTACATTGACCTATTGCGTAAAACCATTCGTAAAGAAATTGGTCCAGACGCAAAATTAGAGTACAGTGTAGTCATGCAAAATGAATCGGTCGACGGACAAAAATCTGTGACCATGAAAATGCCAGGAAAAGAAAACAACAAGGTTTCGAACAACCCTGTAAGTTTGCCAATGGAAAAGAAGAATATCAATCCATTTATCATTCCTGGTATTAAAAAATTGCATATCGATCCTCAACTCAACGAAATTTATTCCTTCGAAAACTTTATCGAAGGCGAATGCAACAGATTAGCACGTGCTGCTGGCTATGCTATTGCGACTAACCAAGCAGGTTCATCTGCTTTTAATCCATTGTTTATATATGGCGGTTCTGGATTGGGGAAAACCCATCTTGCACAGGCCATCGGGATAGAAATTAAAAAACAATTCCCCGATAAAACTGTTCTTTATGTTACAGCACATAAGTTCCAAACGCAATATACCGATGCAGAACTTAATGGCAATAGAAACGATTTTATCAATTTCTATCAAATTATCGATGTACTTATCCTCGACGATGTTCACGAGTTTGCTGGTAAAGAAGGTACTCAAAATGTGTTCTTCCAGATATTTAATCACCTACACCAATCGGGTAAGCAGTTGATTATTACCTCTGATCGTCCACCAATCGAAATGCAAGGACTTGAACAAAGATTGTTATCTCGATTTAAATGGGGTTTGGCTGCCGATATTCAAATTCCCGATTTCGAAACCCGTGTTAAAATCTTAAAACATAAGATTTACAACAGTGGCATCGAAATGAACGATGATATCCTTGAGTACATCGCTTCGCATTTGACTACCACCATTCGCGATTTAGAAGGTGCAATGGTTGGATTGATTGCCCATTCAACTTTAACTAAAAAGGATATCACCCTGGAACTGGCCAAGCAAATTGTCGACAAATTTGTTAAAAATACTAAGCGCGAAATTTCGATCGACTACATCCAAAAAGTAGTTTGCGATTATTTCGAAATGCCCGTCGATGTGTTACGCTCTAAAACTAGAAAAAGAGAAGTGGTGCAAGCCCGTCAGATTGCTATGTACTTTGCTAAAACATTGACCAAATCGTCCCTTACAAGTATTGGTACATCAATCGGTGGTAAAGATCACGCCACAGTTTTACACTCTTGTAAAACGGTCAATAATCTCATTGAAACCGATAAACGATTCCGTTCTTTTATCGACGAAATTGAGAAAAAACTAAAACTCTAATATGAATATTTAAACCAACATATCAAAACAGGACTCTTTGCTTTAAGATTCCTGTTTTTTTTAAGGTCTGAGACCTAGGCCGGAAAAATGTAAATTCTAAAAGTGAAAAAACTAAAAAAAATCAATTCAACCTCCATTTAAATTTAGAACACAACCAACATACTGGATAAAATTCCAGAATTAGCATGAATTATATTCTTTTAAGTATTCTTTCTTCGGCCAGTATTTTTATCGTTTTTAAACTTATTAACAAACGCGAGCTTTCACTTCCTCATACTATTACCATTAATTACCTCATTGCCTTTACCATTGGCTGGTTTGCTAATACCAATAATCCTGTAAAAGCCATTTCGGAACCTTGGATTATTTGGGCATTACTAATTGGCATCCTTTTTATTATTTTCTTTTTTGTGATCGGGGTAAGTTCTAAAATTGCAGGAATTGCTATTACTACGGTAGCATCGAAAATGAGTGTAATCATTCCTATCGCATTTTCGATTCTTTTTTTTAACGAATCTGTAACCATTTATAAAATAAGTGGAATACTTTTGGCCTTACTCGGCGTTCTGTTTACGGTTTATAAACCCACAGAACACAATCAAAAGTTTGATCCCTCAACTTTGTGGCTGCCATTATTCTTATTTGTAGGAATGGGCTTTATCGATAGTTTGATAAAGTATACACAAGATATTTATATTACGGCAGAGAAAAGTGCATTTTTTTCGTCCACCTTATTTGGAATTGCATTTCTAAGTGGGCTAGTGTATACTTTTTTTAGTCCCAAAACATTAAAGCAATATTTTCATTGGCCCACTTTAGGATTTGGTATTTTACTTGGCATTGTCAATTATGGATCGATCTATTTTCTGATTAATGCACTTAACTTAGCTCCCATCGACGATTCATTAATCTTTGGTACCAACAATGTGGGTATTGTCGTATTGTCGGTTTTATCGGGATTATTTATTTTTAAAGAAAAAATTTCAAGCATCAATATTATTGGAATCATACTCTCAATTTTGGCCATAGCCACCATGAGTTTTTCTGGATGAATACAATAAAGGATACATATCAAACTATCGCTCAATCAAGCCAAGGCCTTTACAAAGAAAAAGGCAGTAGATTTTTATCCTTTGCATTTCCGGTTCAATCCGAAACCGACATTAAACACATTCTTAAAGATCTTCGTAAACAATATTTTGATGCACGACATCATGTTTACGCCTGGCGATTGGGTTTAGACGATAATCAATGCAGAGCTAATGACGATGGTGAACCGGCTAATTCGTCAGGAATGCCCATTTTGGGTCAAATTCGCTCGTACGAGCTTAGCGATATCCTTATAGTGGTAATTAGATACTTCGGTGGTACAAAGCTTGGCGTTCCTGGTTTAATCAACGCATATAAAACAGCTGCAAAGGAAGCCATTGAACAAAATAGCATTATTACTAAAACGGTCAAACTGACTTATCGGGTTGAATTTGAATATATTCACACCAATATTGTGATGCGAAAACTTAAAGAGCATAACTTTGAATCGTCGGCACCTCAATTTACAGCACTATGCTATATCGATTTCTTTGTACCATTAAGTAACGAACATACCATTCAACATCTTTTCGACGAATATCAAGGCATCCATATACAACATATACAATAACCAATTTCACAGCTCATGAAGAATAAAAGTCTAGTTTCAATCGACGATTACACCAAAGAAGATTACCTTCGTATTCTCGACAAAGCCGCCTATTTTGAGGCTAATCCCGTCCAAAACATTTTAACGGGCAAAGTAGTTGCCACACTCTTTTTCGAACCGTCGACACGAACACGTTTAAGCTTTGAGAGTGCCGTAAATAAACTCGGTGGCAAAATTATTGGATTTACCGATGCCTCATCGAGCAGTGTCCAAAAGGGCGAAAGCTTAAAAGATACCATTAAAACTGTGGCTAACTATAGCGACCTAATTGTCATGCGACACCCAATCGAAGGGAGTGCTCGATATGCAAGCGAAGTGTCAAAAGTTCCTGTTGTCAACGCAGGCGACGGTGCCAATCAGCACCCTACTCAAACATTGCTCGATATGTATTCGATTCGCAAAACTCAAGGTAAACTCGAAGATTTAAATATTTTCTTAGTGGGCGATTTAAAATATGGCCGTACAGTGCATTCGCTGCTTATGGCGATGTCTCATTTTAATCCTACTTTTAACTTTATCTCGCCTGAGTCTTTAAAAATGCCTAAAGAGTATAAATTGTTCCTCGAGAAAAAAGGAATCAAATATTACGAACACGAAGACTTTACCGAATATATTAAAGAAGCCGATATTGTATACATGACTCGCGTACAAAAAGAACGTTTCTCCGATCCCATCGAATACGAAAAAGTAAAAGACGTTTATATTTTACGAAACGAAATGTTAGAGGGAACAAAAGATAACTTAAGGGTGTTGCATCCACTTCCTCGAGTAAATGAGATAAATGTAGACGTTGATAACAATCCAAAAGCTTATTACTTTGACCAAGCGCTTAATGGAGTTTATACCCGTCAGGCAATCATTTCATCTATTCTCGATTTATAATCGAAAACGAGGCTAATGATGCCTTTAAATTCTTACTTTTTTTTGAAAATACAAAAACAGGTCGTAGACCTAAAAAAAATACAACAATGAACAGCGATAAAAAAGAACTCAGAGTCAATGCCATTAAAAATGGAACAGTAATAGACCATATTCCTGCAAACGACTTGTTTAAAGTTATTAAAATTCTTGGTTTACAAAACATCACCAATACGATGACATTAGGAACCAATTTAGAGAGTAAAACCCAAGGCAAAAAAGCCATTATTAAAATTGCAGAACTTTTTTTCGAAAACGACGATATCGATCGTATCGCTTTGGCAGCTCCAAATGCAAAACTCAATATCATCAAAGATTATGTGGTAATCGAAAAACGCAAAGTACAAGTTCCAGATAAAGTAATTGGTATTGCCAAGTGTGTTAATCCTAAATGCATCACCAATTTTGAAGATAACATTGTAACCAAATTTACAGTTGTCGACAAAGAACATATTGCATTAAAATGCCATTACTGCGAAAAAATCACCAATAAGGAAAACCTAAGATTACAATAGTCTGGTTTTTTTCTATTTAATATTTTTGATAAAAGTCGACTTATTAATTGAATTTAGGAATTCTTAACCGAGATTATTCGAAATATTTAGTTAAATTATCAAGCCACGATACAAAAATATCGGGGCTTTTCTTTTTTGATGCAATCGGTGTAATAAAAAAGAGCCTTAAATTAAGGCTCTTTTTGTAAGTTGACCGACCAGGATTCGAACCTAGAAAGGCAGTACCAAAAACTGCAGTGTTGCCATTACACCATCGGTCAATCCTAATAATGCGGTGGCAAAGGTAAATATTTTTTTCTGAATTTCAAAAAGGAGAACCCATTTTTTTAGATTTTTTTTCGCTTCAAAGTACAGTATTCTATAAATCAAATCTTTAAAAACTTGTTAAATACTTTTTTTCTGATAGAATTTCCCTTTCTTATTAAATTTATTCTCAGGATACCCTAGTAAACTTTCGTGTTTTCCTAAAATTAAGAACCCATTTTCGTTCAATTGAGAGTGAAAAAAATCGATCACTTTGTTTTGTAGCTTTAGATTGAAATAAATAAGCACATTTCTACAAAGTATGATGTCAAATTTGGTATTAAATAAATTATCGGTGTGAACCAAATCAATCTTTTTATAAATTGGCTTATTTCGTAAGAAATCGTGCATTACTATTTTATCGTTCTTGGTGTCGATAAAAAAGTATTTTTGATAATCAACATCTTTATTTACCGTAAAGTCGTAGGTATTCTCTTTTAAGACGTTGTCGAAATTTTGAAGGTATGACAGATTGAAGCGGTATTTGTAGTCGCCTTTCAAAGCAGCTTCCATCACGTCAGTGTTAAGATCCGATGCAAAAATATGAGCCTTATCGAGTAAACCCATTTCGTTCATCAAAATTTCTAAAGAATATACCTCTTGACCTGTTGAGCAACCCGCATGCCATACCGAAATGGAATTTTTGTCGTCCATTTTCGACAAAATTATTTGTCTTATTTCATGCCAAACTTCTGGGTCGCGAAATAATTCGGTTGTGTTTACTGTAACATCTTTAACTGTTTGTTCTAAAAATACTGAATCGCGTTGCATTTTTAGTATTAATCCTTTTAAATTAACTTTATTTTCGACTAAAATGCGCTCAATTCTTCTCTTTAACGATTTGTCGGAATATTCAGAAAAATCGTAATTTGAACAATGCTTAATGGCATCGACAAATTGCTGGGCATCTAAATCATTTACTTCAATCATTTTGAGTTATATTAGATTGACTGATCCATTCAGCTTCTAGATTTAAAAACAGTTCAAACGCTTGATTGTATAAAACCTCTTCAGGTACAGACAAAGCAATAGATAATCGAGCAAATTCTTTTTTGATATGCGGAGCTACAGTTATTCCTTCGTACACTGGAACAGAATGCTTAGGAATTTCGATATGATCGAGTAAATTTCTAATCTTTTGATTTTCTGCCTTTACCATGAGTTATAATCAGATTGGGTTGTTGAAAATAATTCAATTTATTCTTTTTCAAATATATAATTTTTTAATCATATACCATACGCTTTATCAGAAACAAATTGTTGATATTTCCTACATGCTAATCTTTTTTGATTATTTTTGCAATAATTCGAAAGCGAGCTTATTAAAAATCTAATTTTTTTAATTTTTTTCGAATTCTCAATATTTATTTATTTGAACTATTGAAGATGAATCCTTCGTTTATCCTATTAATTATATTAATTTACTTTGTCGTACTTTATGGTGTTTCATATTTTACTTCACGTAAAGCAGATAATCAGACTTTTTTTTCGGCCAATAAAAAATCGCCATGGTATTTGGTGGCATATGGCATGTTAGGGGCCTCACTTTCGGGTGTAACTTTTATTTCGATTCCTGGCTGGGTAGGACAATCACAGTTTTCGTATATGCAAGTGGTTTTAGGGTACTTTGCTGGCTACATGGTAATTGCTCACGTCTTACTTCCGCTATATTACAGACTCAATTTAACCACCATTTATGGCTATTTAGAACAACGTTTTGGATTGGTTAGTTATCAAACTGGAGCCATGTTTTTTATTATATCTAGAGTTGTAGGTGCATCGTTTCGCATGTTTTTAATGGCGGGCGTACTTCATCATACGGTTTTCGAACATTTTGGAATCCCTTTTTTTGCCACAGCTTTTATCAGTGTGTTTCTTATTTGGGTTTATACAGCCAAAGGAGGAATTAAAACCATTATCTATACCGACATACTGCAAACTACTTTTATGTTGGTTGCTGTGGTTCTTACCATTGGTTTTATCGCCCACCAACTCGATTTTGGATGGATGCAAATTGGTCCGAAAATTATGGCTTCTAATTATAGTCAAATTTTCTTTTTCGACGATTTTAAAAATGCCAATTTCTTCTGGAAACAATTTTTCTCAGGTATGTTTATCACCATAGTAATGACTGGTTTAGACCAAGATATGATGCAAAAAAATCTGACATGTCGAAATATTGGCGAGGCCAAAAAAAATATGATGTGGTTTAGTGCACTTTTGGTGCCTGTAAATTTTATTTTTCTGATGCTGGGTGCTTTACTCTATATGTATGTCGATGCCCATGCCATTCACATGCCTGCAAAAGCCGATATGCTCTACCCTTTTCTTGCAACCGGAGGCGAGTTTCCGTATTATATTGGGATTGTTTTCATTTTAGGATTAGTTGCCGCAGCATATTCAAGTGCCGATGGGGCATTAACTGCACTCACCACATCGTTTTCGATTGATATTCTGCGAATTGACAAAAAACACGATACCCACAAACAAGTTAAAATCAGAAAGCAAATTCACATACTTTTTTCGGTTATATTGGCCATTAGTATTGTCATATTTAACGAAATAAGTGACGATAGCGTGATTAAATCCTTGCTCGATGCTGCGGGTTATACCTATGGGCCACTACTCGGGATTTTTGCTTTTGGGCTGCTTACTAAATATAAAATTCGTGAAAATCTAGTGATTCCTATTTTAGTTTCGTCTCCGTTTATCACCTTTGCTATTAAGTTTGCCAACGAACATTTTAATAATTCATACCAAATTGGCTTTGAACTACTAATCATCAATGGCCTGATTACATTTATTGGATTGTGGCTAATTCGAATCAGTTCAAAATAATTCTATAAAATTTGACAAATTTTTCTGAATCTAAAATCCGCTTTCAAGTATTCTTTAATCAATCCACTTATTTAGCTCTTCAACGCTCCAATTCTTTTTGTTTCGGTAAGCTTCTTTCTGGTCGTTTTGAACCTTTCCAACATTAAAATACTGAGCTTGTTGATGAGCCAAATACAATCCGCTTACACTTGCTGCCGGCCACATGGCTTTAGATTCAGTTAACGAAACGCCAATTTCCCGCTCTGCATCGAGCCATTGGAACAACACATCTTTTTCGCTATGGTCTGGGCAAGCCGGAAAACCTAAAGCGGGACGAATACCTCGATAGCGTTCTTTAATTAGCTCGTCGTGATTCAAGTTTTCGTCGGGTGCATAAGCCCAAATTTCTGTTCGTACTTTCTGATGCACCAATTCGGCAAAAGCTTCGGCTAATCTATCCGAAAGTGTTTTAAGCATTATGGCGGAATAATCGTCGCCACTCTCCTGAAATGCTGCTATGTGCTGTTCCGAATCTAATCCGGCAGTAATCACAAACCCGCCCATATAATCTTCTAGGCCTTCTGGTGCAATAAAATCGGATAAAGACAGGTTAAAGCTACTGTCGGTTACAGCTTGTTGTTGACGTAAAAAGTTAAATTGAAATTCTTTTACCCGATTGGCCTCTTCCGAAATTACAGTAACTTGTTCGTTGACTTTTGATGCTTTCGAAATACCGAAAACGGCAGAGGCTTTTAGCATCTTTTTATCGATAATTTGCTTGAGCATATTCTGACCATCGGCAAATAATTTAGTGGCCTCCTCTCCTTTTTGCGGATGATTTAAAATTTCGGGATAACGTCCCTTGAGTCCCCAGTTTAAAAAGAAGTAAGTCCAATCGAGGTAAGGGATAATCTGTTCGATGGGAAAATCTTTCCAAACTTGTACACCCATGTTCTTAGGTGTGACAGGTTTAAATTGTGCCCAATTAATTTTAAAAGCATTTTTTCGAGCTTGCTCTAAAGGGATATAAGCGATTTGTTTTTCGCTGTACTCTTTTCGGATTAACTCTTGTTGTGCTTTATTATTTTCTACAAAACGATGGTAATCGAGCCGAAGTGCATTCAAAAGCCCCACGCTTTCCGAAGCATCTTTGACATAAACAACAGGGCCATCGTAACATGGTGCAATTTTAACAGCAGTATGGATTTTTGAAGTTGTGGCACCGCTTATTAACAACGGAATAGCGAAGCCTTGCTGCTGCATTTCTTCTGCAACGGCTACCATTTCGTGTAACGAAGGGGTTATTAAACCACTTAAACCAATAAAATCGGCATTAAGTCGTCGGGCTTCTTTCAAAATAATTTGTCGTTCCACCATCACGCCTAAATCGATAATATTGTAATTGTTACACGACAATACGACGGATGCAATATTTTTACCAATATCGTGCACGTCGCCCTTTACTGTAGCAAAGACCCCTGTGCCATTTCCTGTTTGAGCTCCAACTTGTTTTTCGGCTTCGATATAAGGCAATAATATCGACACAGCCTGCTTCATAACCCTGGCCGATTTAACAACCTGAGGCAAAAACATCTTCCCTTGGCCAAACAAATCGCCAACTTGATTCATCCCATCCATCAAAGGGCCTTCTATCACATCGAGTGCAAAAGTACTTTGAAGCCTTGCTTCTTCGATATCTACCGATAGAAATTCTGTATTTCCAGATTTTAAGCTGTGAATTAATCGCTCGTTAATAGGTATTTCGTTACGATTCGAATGCTTGGTATCTTCTTTTTGACTTTCGATATACGAGGCTGCATAAGTAACCAATTGATCGGCAGCCAACTCGTGTTGATTTAGAATGACGGCTTCGCATAAGTTCCTAAGTTTTTCATCGATATCGTCGTACACCGGAAGATTACCAGCATTGACAATTCCCATATCTAAACCGGCCGTAACGGCATGGTATAAAAACACGGCATGCATGGCCTCGCGAATACGCTCTTGGCCTCTGAATGCAAACGAAAGATTACTGATGCCTCCACTGGTTTTGACATTCGGATATGTGTTTTTAATGGTTCGAACCGCCTCAATAAAGTCAACTGCATAGGCATTATGTTCCGACATGCCCGTTGCAATAGTAAGTACATTTAAGTCGAAAATAATATCGGACTCCGGAAATTTAACAACTTGTGTTAATATTTGATAAGCTCTTTGTGCAATGGAAACTTTATCGTTGTATGTAACGGCTTGGCCTTTTTCGTCGAAAGCCATCACAACAACCGCAGCGCCCATATTCTTAACAAATGTGGCACGTTTAATAAACTCGGCCTCTCCTTCTTTAAGCGAAATAGAATTGACAATGGCTTTGCCCTGTACACATTTTAACCCAGCTTTGATCACTTCGAAATCGGAACTGTCGATCATAATTGGTACACGAGCAATTTCGGGTTCCGAAGCTACTAAATTTAGAAATTCCGGCATCATTTCAACAGCATCAATCATGGCATCATCGAGATTGACATCGATAATTCCTGCGCCATTTTCGACCTGTTGGCGGGCTACTGCAAGGGCTTTTTCAAATTCTTTTTCGCGAATCAGTCGTGCAAATTGGCGTGAACCTGCCACATTGGTACGTTCGCCAATATTGATAAAATTGCTCAGTTTCTCGATTCTAAGCACCTCTAAACCACTTAGTTTAGTGGTGATATCGGGCTTTGGAGCTTTGCGTATTTCGGCCGATGCAGCCAATTCTACCATTTTTCTAATGTGTTCTGGTGTCGTACCACAACAACCACCAATAATATTGACGCTTTTATCTGAAACTATTTTCTGCATTTTACCGGCCATCAAATCTGCCGTTTCGTCGTATTGTCCAAATTCGTTAGGAAGCCCTGCATTGGGATAGGCCGATATATTAAAATGCGATTTTTCTGATAATTCTTTTAAGTAGGGTTGCATTTGGTCGGCACCTAAGGCACAATTAAAGCCAATGCTCAGTAAATCAAGGTGCGATAATGAAGTTAAAAACGCTTCGGAGGTTTGTCCGGAAAGGGTTCGTCCGCTCTGGTCGGTAATGGTACCCGAAATCATGACTGGAATGCGAACATTTAAGTTTTCCATGACCTGGTTGGCTGCCATAAGTGCAGCTTTGGCATTCAAAGTATCAAAAATAGTTTCGATCAATAAAATATCGACACCTCCTTTGATTAATGCTTCGATTTGCTCAGCATAGGCATTGAAAAAATCGTCGAAAGACTTCACCCTATATCCCGGTCGATTCACATCGGGCGACATGGTTGCCGAGCGGTTGGTAGGCCCGATTGAACCGGCAACGAATCTTGGTTTATTTGGCGTCAATCGGGTGTATTCGTCGGCAACTTTTTTGGCCAGTTGAGCCGAAGCCAAGTTTAATTCCTTAACCAAATGAATTAAAGCATAATCTTCCATCGAAATGGCATTGGCCGAAAACGTGTTGGTTTCGATAATATCGGCACCCACGTCGAGGTACTGGCGATGAATGTTTTCGATGACATCGGGGCGAGAAATTGACAAAACATCGTTATTTCCTTTTTGTTCGATGGGATTGTCCGACCACAAATGGTGTTTAAAATCTTGCTCACTCAAATTGAATTTTTGAATCATTGTGCCCATAGCACCATCGAGCACCAAAATTCGGTGCTTCAAAATATCTTTAATATGTGTCATAACTTCGATTTAACATTATAATTCCCTTATGGGCAGGTGTTGGCACCTTTACAATCAGTCGGTTGCCGGAGCTTCGTCGAGCCTGTTCTCTCCACTCCTCTTTATAATTACTGATACAGAATTTCTTTGGCAAAGTTAGTTTTTGGATCAAATCCACCCAAACAAAATGACGGATATTTTTAACATAAACTTAAAGTTTATCATATTTCAAAGTAAAACATCGTATTTTAGTTATAATTTGACATTAAAATAGAGTTTCTTGTTAAACTATTTAAGAGTATTTCAATTATGATTGTTTAACCCCAAATAAGCAATAGAAGATTTTTTAAATCTTCTATTGCTTTATATGAGAGTAACCTCCCGATAAATCGGGACAGGCCGATGAACTATTTCTGCAAGATTATCGTCCATTTCGAGCGTTTCGAAAGCTTGTTTTACCAA
>DYOK01000258.1 GCA_020720565.1 Acetofilamentum sp. | reverse complement strand
CTTTTGAAAAGTTCTAATTATTAGATAGTTAAAAAAGATTAACGAACTATTGCATGATTGTAAGTATCAAATAATCCCGATACCGAGTGCTGCGGCAATCAATAATAACAAAACGGCTACGGTAATTTGAATCGACTTTATAGTAATTTTCTTGAGCAGGCGTTTACCAATAATGCTGCCTATAATAGCCGAACCAATGGCGGAAAGTATCAACGGCCATTGTGCTTTTAGGTCAGAAAATGGGATTTGCTGCGAATAGAGGCTCATTCGCCCTAAATCGATAACGGAAGCAATAACCACTCCAGTGCCAATATAGGCTTCTTTACTCAGTCCCGCCTTAACCAAAAAAGCCGACCGAATAGCCCCTTGCATCGACGATAGACCGCCAAAAAATCCGCTGAGTAAACCACCAAGTACAAAATGCGAATTTTTCATTTCAAAATGCTCCGAAATGGGGAGTAACTCAACTATGGCAAAAAGTGCAAGCAAAATAGCGATAATCAATTTAACCCATGTAATTTCGGCGGTCACACCAAACCACTGATGTGTTTCTATCGGGGTCAAGTCTTTTAAAAATCCTAAAGCATATGCTCCAATTAAGGCTCCGATTAATGCAGTAGGCGCAAATTTAAGTAATACTTCTTTTGATGCAAACTTTCCCATCAAGCTCAGTTTAAACAAATTGCTACTGAAGTGAACCACAGCAGTCAGGGCTATGGCAATGTCGATTGGGAAGAACAAGGCGAAAACAGGCGACAATATTGTGCCCAGACCAAAGCCTGAAAAGAAGGTTAATATGGCAGTTCCAAAAGCTGTGGCGGATATTAAAATAATAATCCAATACTCCATTTGCGATAATTTGAGACGAAGGTACAAAAAAGAGTGCTTTGCTTTGTTGATTTTTTTTACTTTTTATGAAAAAAATTCGGCTTTAGTTTCTAGATTTCTTACCTTTAGGGTTTGTTAAATTTAGATTTTTGGTATTATTAGATTAAGAACTATAATTAGCAAATTTTAAAAAATACTAAATTGAACGAGAATTATAAATGAAATAAAATTATCAATTATCATGAGCGCAGAAATTAAAAATCTTAACCCCAAAGAAATTTGGGAAAACTTTTATCAGTTAACTCAAATCCCTCGCCCTTCGAAAAAAGAAGAACGTGTCATTGAGTATATGAAACAATTCGGACACGAGTTGGGGTTGGAAACCTTAGTCGACGAAGTGAGTAATGTGTTGATTCGTAAACCGGCTACGCCCGGTATGGAAAACCGAAAAGGTATTATTTTGCAAGGACACCTCGATATGGTACCTCAAGCCAACAGCGACGCCAATCACGATTTTGCTAAAGATCCTATCGACGCCTATGTCGATGGCGAATGGGTTACCGCTCGCGGAACCACTTTGGGAGCCGATAACGGAATGGGTGTAGCCGCTGCAATGGCCGTTTTACAAGCTAAAAATTTACAACATGGCCCAATCGAGGCTTTGTTTACCATCGACGAAGAAACCGGTATGACCGGAGCGTTCGGATTAAAACAGGGTTTTTTGAAAGGTGATATTTTGATGAACCTCGATTCGGAAGACGAAGGCGAATTGTATATCGGATGTGCCGGCGGAATTGACGCAAGCATTAACTTGGCTTATCAAACCGAAAGCATTCCTGCCGATTTTGTTTCGATGAAATTGTCGGTTAAAGGATTAAAAGGCGGTCATTCAGGGATGGATATCATCTTGGGACGAGGTAATTCGAACAAAATTTTATTCCGAGTGCTTAAACAAGCCGCTCGATTATACGATGTGCGTTTGGCTTCGGTCGATGGAGGTAGTTTACGCAATGCCATCCCACGCGAATCGTTCGCACAAGTGGTATTACCTAAAGCCAAAGCACCTGAATTTATGGAGTTTCTGGCCGAGCAGGAATTCACTATCGGAAGCGAGATTAAAACCGTTGACCCCGAACTCAAAATATCGGCCGAGAAAAACGAATACACCGGTGAAATTTTTAGCAAAACCTCACAATTATCGTTAACTAATTTGATCTATGGATTGCCAAACGGTGTGATGCGTATGAGCAACGAAATGGAGGGCTTAACCGAAACTTCAACCAATTTGGCAATTGTTAAGTCGAAAAATGGAAAAACATCGGTGGCTTGTTTGTTGCGTAGTTCAGTCGACAGTGCCAAAAACGATTTGACCGAAATGATGGCTGCAGTATGTGAGCTTGCCGGTGCCGAAGTAGTATTCGAAGGCGGTTATCCGGGATGGAAACCCAATACGGGCTCGCCAATTTTAGCAACCATGAAAAAAGGTTACGAAACTCAGTTTGGAAAAACACCCGATATCAAAGCCATCCACGCCGGTTTAGAATGCGGTTTAATAGCCGGAGTATATCCAAACTTAGACTTAATTTCGTTTGGTCCGACCATTCGATACCCACATTCACCCGACGAAAAAGTCAATATTGAAAGTGTAGGTAAATTTTGGGATTTCTTACAAGAAACGCTTAAAAATGCACCTGTAAAGTAATTGATATTGAGCTTGATACAAAAAGTCGCCTTTAAACGGGCGACTTTTTTTTGACAAAACATTTGGTTGATCTGTTAACTTGGCAGAACGCTACCAAGGGCAGGAGCGGTCTTATTTTGTCGGCCGATTTTACACCAGTTTGCACCACCGAAATGACAGGTTTTGCAAAACGTAAAGGCGAGTTTACGGCCTTAAATACCGAGTTGCTCGGTTTAAGCATCGACAGTATACATGCACACTTGGGCTGGGTAGACAATGTTCGCAAGAACACCGGAGTATATTTCGATTTCCCCATTATTGCCGACCTCGACATGAAAGTGTCAAAATTGTATGGCATGTTGCAACCCAACGAGAGCGAAACTGCTGCTGTAAGAGCCGTGTTTTTTATCGACCCAAACAAAAAAATCCGCTTAATCATGTACTATCCTTTAAATGTAGGACAAAACATGGACGAGATTTTACGTGCTCTTACCGCTTTGCAAACTGCCGATAAATACAAAGTAGCCATGCCACCGGATTGGAAAAAAGGCGATAAAGTGATTGTGCCGCCCCCAACTACATTAAACGAAATGGATGCCCGTTTGTAAGATAAAACCATCGAACTGACCGATTTCTATTTGGCTCATAAAACGGTAGAATAACAGCTTTAGCAATTGAGTTTTGAATCGG
>DYOK01000025.1 GCA_020720565.1 Acetofilamentum sp. | reverse complement strand
CTGCAAGGCTTAGGGAATTTTATACGCCCTTGCTGCTACATAGAAACGAGAGAAAATACAAAAATCGCAACAATACTCAAAATAGATTTTTGTTGATTTTTGGCTCTATTTGAGCACGGATAGGCTTATGATTACTAATAATATAGATGATGTTTTTCTAACCGACCTGAGCGACCTACTGGTCAGGCAGGCGGTATGCCGGCGCGTGAACAGGCTTAACTACCATTAAAACAGTATCTTATTGAAAATATTCTGACAATATGTTTTTTTAAAATAATTCGTTTAAGTTTTGGACTGAAGTAATAATCAATAGCTTGCTTCACTCCGCTCGCAATGACGTATAACCCTGAAAATCAGAACCATCGTCATTGCTAAGGTTGATCAATCTGAAGCCATCTCAAGAACTTAACGAACTATTATTTTAAGTCCTTAATATATAAACTTTGTATTTTTCTGATTAATCCAAACCCAATAAATCCCATGTTGTAGGGTCTGGTGAATTCGAAGTTTGCTTTGTCCCGCTTCGATGAAAAGTTTTGATATCACGCTCCCATTCACATTAATAATCTCTCCATATGAATTGGACGAGCATGGTTTGTCGAAATGCAAAAATCCGTCCTTATATATAAGGTGTAGGTCTTGGTTTTCTTTCTCGACGAGCTGCTGTGAACTTATACACGACTCAAGGTGCAAACTGACATTTTCGAAACTCATATCTCGGTATGTTTTATCGGGACAGATCACATAAAACCTAGGGGTATAAGAAATTGGATAGAGTTGTAAAATCTCTGTATTGCTTAGTGTACTAAAAAAAGGAAACTGAACTTGATGTGAAATTTGGTATTGTTTTACCATCGAATCGTTATATCCCGAGGTTTCGATGGCTAAAATCTCGGCTAAATTGCCTTGACCATATTCAGTGTAAAGGCTGTCGACCAAGGGCATATGGTCTGAGCAAGAGCTACAATAATACGAAAACATATACAACACTACAGGCTTGCCCTGTCCCAATACTTCATATAAATGTACATTGGCTGAATCGACGTCAGTCATTTCGAAATCGGGCGCATCTTGCGAAAATGTATACATCGACGCAAAAAGGGCGAACCACAACAATAAGGTCTTCGATCTATTTATTTGCTTTGTAACTAGCATTTTATCAGTCGTTTAGAAAAATAAAATGTAACATTCCAAGTACTTAGTTTATTCAAAATCGTCATAAAGTAAATATTTTTTGCGCATCAATTTATAAGCATCAAGGTCGGGTTTCCAGCTGGCTCTAATCGCTTCTTCGTGCTCGAGAAATTCGAGCTGCATTCGCAATTCTTTATTGCCTGAAAGTTTGTAAAAGAAATCGTTGAAGAAATCGTCTTTAGGGCAACTCTGATAAGCCTTTAATAAACATGCCAATCCAATTCCTTTTTTAGCTACAATATAGTCAATTCCGTTATCGTTTACGTCGTAACCTTTGCATTCTTGACCCTCCCAAACTGGGTTCTGAGCTCCCTGCATACTTTTCGGAGTAAAGCTCACATAACCATCGGTCAATTCGGGATGCCCCACATACTGAAATGGTTTTTCGGTACCTCGGCCCACACTCATCGATGTGCCTTCGAGTAAGCCAACTGTTGGATAATACAAAATAGCTGTCATATTGGGCAAATTGGGAGAAGGCTTTACGGGGAGTTCATAAAGTTTTTTATGATTGTACTTTTTAACTGTAACAATTTTCAAATCACATTGTAAGCCATTGGCTAACCATTTTTCTCCATTAATCATTTGAGCCAATTCGCCTACAGTGAGTCCATGCACAATCGGAATGGGGTGTATTCCAACAAATGATTGATATTCTTTTTTCAAAACAGGGCCATCGACAAAAAAACCATTTGGATTTGGCCGATCTAAAACTAAAAAGGGAATGCCTTTTTCAGCACAGGCTTCCATCGCATAATGCATGGTCGAAATATAGGTATAAAACCTAACACCCACATCTTGAATATCGAACACAACAATATCGATACCCTCTAGTTGATCTTTACTGGGTTTTTTGTTTGCACCATAGAGCGAAACAATGGGTAAACCAGTAAGCACATCGGTATCGTTATTAATTACTTTCCCTGCATCTTCTAGTCCTCGAAATCCATGCTCTGGAGAAAATACAATTTTAATTTTGATTCCTTTCTCTAGTAGAGCATCGACCAAATGTTTATCTTTAACCATACTGGTCTGATTTGCAATTACAGCCACATTTTTCCCTTTCAACATGGGCAAATACTTGTGCATTCGCTCAGCTCCAACAACTACATTCGAATATTCAACTGCATATAGTGCGTATGATTGAGAAAAAAGAAATAAAATAAAGAACAGAATTCTCATGATGGATACTTATAAAATTATTTAGATTTGTAAAAATAATTGATTCGATCAGAAAATTGCTCAAAACATAGTGGTTTCTTTAATTAAAGAATGTTAAAACAAATCAATAAAGTAGCAATTTAGCATTAAAATTTAACACAAGCACCAGATATTCAATTCAATATATTTACAAATCAACTCATATACATTTGAATAAATCTTATTATATAGCTCGAAGATTAATAAAATCGGCTCCTAATCGAAAAAAAGCGACTCAAAACATTGTGCACATTGCCACAGCTGGCACTGTATTAAGCACGATCATAATGGTATTAACCGTTTTTATTAGCTCAGGATTTAAAAAAAACATTGAGCAAAAGGTTAGAGGTTTTTCATCTGACCTTGAAATCGTATCCGAAAATATTGGTGAAACTTATGATTATAAACCCATTCAAAACACTGATGTTCGATTTGACGATTTAAAAAAGTTATCTCAAATAAAACAAATCAAAGCGTTTATAACCAAACCTGCCATTATTAAACATCAACAACTGATCGAAGGGATTGTGCTTAAATCATACGCACAAGAATCAGATTATCATTTCTTTAAATCTAATTTAACCTTGGGTCGACTCCCTAACTTTGAACAAAATGAGGTGTTAATTTCCTCAACTATGGCTAACAAGTTGCATTTGTCGGTAGATTCTTCGGTCATCATTTATTTTATTCAAGAACCTATAAAATTTAGAAAAGCTAAAATCAGTGGAATATACAATACCGATGTATTTGAGTTAGACAAATTGTTTGTTATTTGCGGAAGCAACCTGTTACAAAAAGTTAACGCATGGAGTGCCGAGCAGTATAGTGGTTATGAAATTGAACTTGTCGAAAAATCGAGCCCTATTGAATCGATAAAAAGTGTGATTAAACCCCAGTGGTTCGACCCCAACAACAAACCCACAGCATTGTCGATTAATGACTTACAAACAAGGTATCCAGAGTTTTACTACTGGTTTAGTTTATTCGACACCAATGTTACCGTAATTATTTCGCTAATGGTTGCAGTAGCAGGAATTAATTTAATTTCAGCTTTACTCATTGTGATAATCGAAAACAAAAATACCATAGCATTGCTTAAAGCCATAGGTGGTGATAATCGATTAATACGCGGGATTTTTCTACATATTGCTCTTTTTTTAACGGCTCGAGGGTTACTGATTGGTAATTTTATCGCCATAATTTCCTCATATTTACAAGTTACCTATCGAATTATTCCGCTCGATGCAGAAAATTATTACATTTCATTTATTCCAATTCATTTTGATTGGATGGCTCTGTTTTGGCTGAATTTAGTGACTTTTTTCGCTATTTTTCTGCTTCTGATTTTGCCCTCGAATTACATTGCCCGAATTGCACCAAACAAAGTACTTCGATATAATTAATTTTTTTTTGAAAAAATTTGAGATACAATTATAAATGATTACTTTTATGACCAGATTTTATAACGATGGCCCAAGTTACTAAACATTCTGAATTAAAAAACGCAGTAAAACTCTTTAATGCCATGGTTAAAGACAACCTCGGCTATATTTATAGAGGTAGTTTTAACGACGACATTACTGATAGTATTCTCGACCTGACAGAGGTTTCTTTGAAAACCGAAGAACAATCGTCGAAAATAAAAAAGCGCGTATATGCTATAATGGTTGAAGGTCTTCAAAATATCACACGCCATCAAGACACTAGCCCAGAAATATCTAGCGACCACAAAAGTATTTTTGTGATTCAAAAAGTTGACGAGAAATATTACATTACCACTGGGAATATTATTGAGACTCAACACATCCAACATATCAAAGAGCTGATTGAGAAAATTAACGGACTTAACAAAGACGAGCTCAAAGAATACTACAAACAAGTGCTTGAGGAAGGAACGCTTTCTAAAAAGGGCGGTGCCGGTTTAGGGTTGATTGATATGGCTAAAAAATCGGGTAACCGATTATCGTACCAGTTTAAACCACTTCCCGATGGCCTTAACTTTTTCTATTTACATACAGTTCCAAGTTTGATGGACGACCAAGCTGTTGAAAAAGATGGGCAAAGCAATTCATTAGACCACATTGTCCACATTCACGAACTGCTGAATAAAGAAGATGCGTTGATGATTTTTAACGGAATTTTCAATCAGGAAAGTTATTCTAGTTTGATTTTGTCGCTACAAAAAAACATAAGTGAGTCAAAAAACATTCAAAACAAGTTTTTTTACATTATTGCCGAACTTTTGAAAAACATTGTCAAGCATGGCGAAAAAACTGAATTAAACCACAATGGAAACCCCGGCATTTTCTACCTCAGCCAATCTGACTCTAACTATCTGATTACTACGGGCAATTACATTGTCAACGAAAAGGTGGATCAAGTTTGTCATTTTATCGACCATATCAATTCGCTTTCGCCTTCGGAAATTGATTTGACTTATAAGCAAATCTTAACCGACGAAACCGCAAATAGTTCCATAAATCAAGCTTTTGGATTTATTGACATCCGAAAAGAAACCAATCGAATTATTCAATATTCAGTGGCAAAAGTTAACAAAAAATGCTCTTTTATTTCGATAAGGGTCGAATTAAATTCTAGTCCACTGCAAACAACCTTTCTATAATAAAATCTGAAACTAAATAACCTTCTTGGGTTAAGTGCAATTGATTTGTAGCTTTTACCATCCATTTTGTTTGAATAAACGGTTCAGCATTTAACAGCAATCTATTAAGTGCATTGATTCCAAAATTGGTTTCGAAGGTAAATAAATCAATCCCCCATTTTGTTCTCAAATTTGTCATTATCATCTCGTTAGCTCTATCGACAACAGAAAGTTTTTCAATTTGGCGTATCGACTTCCCATTTAGAACCCCTTGATTATATTCTACTAGATTGGATACATTCCAAGAGCGTTCTTTCAAATTAAAAGAGTGAGCCGATGGGCCAAATCCGAGGTATTTTTTTTGTTTCCAATACGACATATTATGATTCGAATAAGCTTTGGCAAGGGCAAAATTCGAAATTTCGTACATCTCGAATTGAGCGTTGTCTACCATTTTTAATAACAGTTCGAACTGCTCTGTACTTTTAGATTCGGCTAGTGGTTTAAACGCCCCGTTTTTAAGTTTTTTATGCAATAGGGTACCCGATTCGTAGCTTAAATGATAAGCCGACAAATGCTGAATTGGCAGATCAAAAGCTTGTTTAAGGTTTTCTGACCAAGCAAGAATATCTAAATTGGGCAAACCATAAATTAAATCCATGGAGATATTTGAAAATCCAGACTGCGAAGCTAACTTAACCGACCGAATGGCATCTTGTGCTGAGTGAGTGCGTTTTAAAAATTCCAAATCTTCATTTCTAAACGACTGGATACCAATGCTTAAACGATTTATATTTAACTTTAAAAGTTCTACCAAATAGGATTGAGTGATATTTTCGGGATTGGCTTCAAATGTAAATTCGAGATCAGAATTGAGTTTGTAATTATGGACAATGGCATCTTTAATGAGCTTTAGCTCATTAATAGACAGTAAGCTGGGTGTTCCGCCACCGAAATAAATGGTATCAATAATTTCACCATCGAGCTCATTTGCTCTATTTTCGAGTTCTTTTGCTAAAGCACTTACAAATTCGGGTTTACGGTGCAATGGAACGATTGAATAAAAATCGCAGTAATTACATTTTTGTGAACAAAAAGGGATATGAAAATACAAACCAGCCATCGAATGCTATACCTTTTCCATTTTTGGATTTGAAACTCGATTTCCTTTTTCGTCCCAGCGTTTTTGCTCGATATTCTTATCGTTTACAAATTTTACTTCGAGTTTCTTTTGTCCTTTTTTATGATACCAAACTGATATACCGTTCTTTTTCCCGTTTAAAAAGGTAGTTTCGCGTTTTCGTGAACCATCTTCGTACCACCATATCCATACGCCTTCGAAAAAGCCATTGACCACCTGACCTTTCATTCCTGTTTTACCATCAGAATACTTTTCGTATACATCGCCAGTAAAAAGCGTAGTTGTCCCCTTAATGTAATATTTTTTATTGGGCGCCTGATATAATTTATCGAGCGAAATGGATTGTTGAGCAATCAAAAAAGTATAGAAGAAAATCGATAGTACAATTAATAGAACCTTAGTATTTTTCATATTTTTTAGCATTGGTGTTTTGTAATGGCTGTTTTTATACTATTGTTAAGTTCAAAACCTAAAAGTATAACATATGACATTAAGTAAAGCCACATTAGGATAACAATTAAGGTTCCAAGTGAACCATACAACTTATTGTATTGTCCAAAGTGTGAAACATAGAATGTAAATCCTGTAGAGATGATGATTGACAAAATGGTCGCTATAACCGAGCCAATTGAAAAGAAATGCCAGTTAACTTTAGAAGATGGTGCAAAATAGTACAAAGTCGAAATGATGATAAAAAACAAAAGCAAAATAACCAACCAATTACCAATAATAATAAGGTAGTATACAAAACCTTGATACATAACATGGTATTCGACCAGAAATTCGAGTACGGGGTCTGTAATGGTAATTAGAAAAATAGCAACAGACAAAGTCGCAACCACTAAAATCATCAAGAAAAAAGATATCAATTGCAAATTAAACCACGAGCGGGCTTCAACTTTTAACGAGGAGGCATTAAAAGCCATAATGAGCGTTTGGATACCCTTTGTGGAGAAGTACATAGCCGAGATAAAACCAAAAGACAGCAAGCCCCCCTGTTTGGTCAATGCAATATCGGTAATCGTGGTCTCGATGGTTTGAAAAGCAAATGGCGGCGTTAGACGTTGTATAAGAACCAACAATTCTGCATGAAAATTCTCGATTGGAATGTATGGGATAAGTGTAAAGAAAAATATTACAGCAGGGAATAATCCTAAGAAAAAGTTGAATGCCACAGCAGCAGCCCTAATACCTAAAGCCCCTTGTGTTAAAGTAATTAAAAAAAACTGAAACACTTCGTATATGGGAATTTTACCAAATCCAATAATAGAATTTGATTTGGAATAATCAATAATTCGAATAATCCATAAACTATGTAATAACTTTTGAATGTAATCTTTTCGATTAAAACGATTTCGCATTTTTATATCCTGAGGTCTTCGACCTATTTATTTTTATACTAACTTGCTATTTATCAATCCTCTAGCTTAATAAAATACGACATTATATTATTCCTAGTGCTTAAAGGGTAAAAATAAGAAAATTGTTATTATTCTTGCATGTTTAAAACGCCTTTAAACTCAAATCTAAACTGCTAATTTGATGGGTTAACGCACCAACTGAAATATAATCGACACCTGTTAATGCATATGCTCTGATGGTGTTAAAATCGATACCTCCAGAGGATTCAATTTCTTTGCGGCCATTCACTAATTTTACAGCTTTATATGTATCTTCGACCGAGAAATTATCGAGCATTATTCTATCGATTCGATCAAGCGAAAGTGCTTGAGATAGTTCGTCAAAGTTTCTGACTTCGAGCTCGATTTTAAGCGATTTGCCCGTTCTTTCGAGGTAATCTACAGTCCTTTGAACAGCGGCCTGAATACCACCAGCAAAATCGACATGGTTATCTTTAATCATAATCATATCGTAAAGTCCAAAACGATGATTCATACCTCCGCCTATTCGAACCGCTTCTTTTTCGAGAAAACGATTGAGTGGGGTTGTTTTACGTGTATCTAATACACGACACTTGGTGTCACGAAGTAAATTAACGTACATTTGAGTGTTGGTCGCAATACCACTCATTCGCTGCATTACATTTAATATGAGTCGCTCTGCTTTAAGCATGCTTTGCACCAAGCCCGAAATTTCGAAAGCAATATCCCCCTTTGTTATCGAAGAACTGTCGAATAAAATACCTCTGAAAATAATATTTGAATCGACCAACTCGCAGATGCATTTAGCTATTTCGACCCCAGCTAAAATGCCATTTTGTTTTACCAAAAGGTGCATTTTACCCATTTCTAAGTCGGGAATACAAGCTAGGGAAGTGTGGTCGCCATCTCCAATATCTTCGGCCATGGCACGAGAAATAAAATCGAATAAATCTTTATGCATCTTTTTCTATCCTAAGCTGATAAATGAGTGTTTTATGGTCTTTGGTTTTAAGCAAATAATACACTCGAAAGGTATTTTTATCGGTTTTAAGAGACCCAATATAATATTTTGACGATTCATTGCCTCCAGTATGAAGTATCTCGAAGGTTTTAGGTGGGTTTTTTTGAAAAAATTGTTTTAAAATTTGTTCGGCTTGAATATTTGAATAGACATTTTCTTGCTCTAATATTACCAATTCGACAGTACTATTCATGTGATTTTTAAGAACCGCTACATTACCTGTTTTAAGGGCATTATTTACGTCATCTGGTAATCCTAAAAACGATACTAAGCCTACCAATGAAAGGGTTAAAAAAACGAGGTTTATTAGTTTATTATATCTCATTATAATGTGAATTGGTTATAAAAGAATTTATATTTTTGAAGATGCCTATTTACATTTATCTCTATCTAAACATACTTAAAGCACAGAGAAATAAATTAAAATACCACTAAAAAAAACGATTAAAGTTAGCAAAAATCTTGCAGTTTTTATCCTCAAACCAAAAAAAACAAATTAAAAACAAATTATTTGTCGAATTTTCTCTAATTCAAGAACCTTTTCGTTGTCATTGGCATGTTTTAGCACCGCAATAAGATCGTCGATGTATCGTTTTAGCAAGGTGTTATTTGGACTTGGCACAAAATACTCAGGCGAAGTTTTAATCTTATGTTTATCAAGATATTTGGTTATTTCCTCCATACCAAAAACGCCCCCCCCATTAGCTGGATTAATATAAAAAATGACATCGATTGGATTTTGTAAACCTGAAAGTTCAGGATTTGAATTCATATAGGACAAAATTAAGTTGCCTGGTAAATTTACAGCATAAACAGGCATATCGAGACTCTGACAAAGAAACTGATAAAAAAGCCCCATACTAAGGTCATTTCCTTTTTTTTGCAAAAGCAATTCACTTAAAAAATAGGACGATTTATCCTGAGAATTAATGGGTTGCCTGGAAAAATGATGCTGTTTGAAAAGCACATGATTCACCATTTGAATTTTCTCGAATGCCGTAAGATTATCGTTTATTTCGAGCCATATTTCTTTTCGCAAGGCAATAAACTCTGTTTTAATTTTATCTTCGTCTAAGTTTTGATAGTACAATCGGGAAATAATCAGAAGTATTTCGAACCAATTTTGACGCCCTTTACTAACCCACAATTCTGCTTGAGAAACGATTTGGTTAAATTGAATTTCGTGAATGATGCTTTCGATTCGCTCTTGAACCAAAGGAAAATCGCTCACAGACCATTCTTGTTCTAATGCGGGGACTATCTCAACGCCTCTTTCGATCAGCTGATTTCTTATCAAAGTATAAATCGACTTATCGGGGTCTTCGAGTAGTTTTATTTGAGCTTCAATTGACTTATTAATCATAAGCCAAACCTAGTTTAAAAATGCTGTTATTATTAAACTTCGAGTTAGATTTTTTCAACTTCGTGATGTTAATAGTTTGGCTTAGAAGTCGTAGTACAAATTAGTTAAGCCCGTCTTTAATCCAAACAACCAGAAAAGAGTTCGAGAATTATCTAATTCATTCATATTTTGTCGTTTACAAAACTGAACATACAACTCCATTCGACTTTTCGGATTAATCATAAATGACAATTTAACATCCTGATATAGTAGTTGATTGTCAAGCCCCTGCTCAAAGTTGTTACTTTGTTCATCGGGAACGAACAAAAAAATATCTTGTCCAACATTGGAAGCACCTGTGTCTTGAGCAATATGGGCCAAAGAAAGATGATAAGACAATGTAAAATCTTTCCAATAAAATGATGCTCTACCAATCCATTCTGTAAAATTGGCTCCATATGGATGTGCTAATGCTTGGTTGTAGTGGGTAAAGCTTTGTTTATCGAAATGGGCATATGTGTATGGCTGAACTTGATTGTACTCCATTTGTAAAAAAACAGGGAGATTAAATGGTTTAAAGATTTTAGCACCAAACTGAACGCCATATTGATTCTTTTTATCGTAAATCCATTGAAAATAGGCATTGATGTGTTTGCCAATGCGCACTTTAGAGTTCAATCCTAAAAGCGAATTTATTTCAGAATTTAATCCATAACCGAGGGTACGGGTAAAGATGATGGGATTGAAATAATTTAGACTTGGCCATGCCGAATTACTATTTTTTCGTGGCCAAACAATCGACTCCACAAGACCAAGTTCAAGAAATTTGAATAACGAAAAATCTATCATCGTTATAGAGCCATATCTACGATTGGCAATTTCGCCTAAACCATCGGCTACACCGATGTTTTGATATGCGAGTAACAAATTGGTGTACCTAATTTTTCTAACTGTTGTAGTCCACATGGCAAAGGGCATGTTCATGGAAACATCGGATAAAATAAGTGAGCGATAACCTTCTCCAATAAAGTTTTTACCATGCCCCATTCTAAAATTAAATGCTTTTGTAGGAGAATAAGATAAATAACCGTATGCATAAGAATAGTCGTAGCCATTGGTTTTAAACGTTCTTGCTCTGCCTTGTCCATAAACTACATGATGCGTTTTAACCCAATCGGAATAGTAGTCGGGAAAAACAGATTGATTTTCGTACATGCCTGTGCCAAACGAAAATTTAGAGCCTAACGAACCTGAAATATCTATCCCTCTTGTATTGTGATAAATAGAATTTTTATCTTGGTCTTTACCTAACGAAAAGTTAAAAATCGGATTAATTTTTAGCTCGAAATCCTCATTATTGTAATCGATCAAATCATCGGTTCTAAATTTCCGCCACCACATTGGATGAGAAAATTTTGAAATTAAAATCGAATCTCGCGAACTTGAATTGTAATGAGGAAAAATAACATTTATTGAATCAAAATCGGACAGCAAAAAGGGTCTAAGTGCAGTAAAACGAACCTCTTTGTTTGACGTTAACGCAAATTCAAATTCATTTTGAATCTGAAAATTTAAAGGTATAACATTTTGCTGAGCCCATACCAATTCGAAAAAGGAACTCAACAAAGTACCTAAAAGAATGGCAATATTACTTTTAATGGGCATGGACTTTATTTTTTTTCTTTTTTGAGGAATATTTAAAAATCTGAACAAAAGCTAACATCAAAAAAATAATAAGCAATCCTAATAAATAATTTCCAATTTGATTTAAAACAAAAATAATTGAGATAATCAGCAAATTAAAAAGCACAATAATTACAGTCGAAGCTTCGTGCGAAAAGCCATTGTCTAACATAATATGATGCACGTGATTTCTGTCGGGCATAAACGGCGATTGACCTTTAGAAAGCCGAATGGTAAAACTTCTTAGTAAATCGAACAGAGGGTATGCTAATACACCCATAGCCAATGCTGGTCCAGAGCTAAATGCATGTCGTCCAGCAGCATGTCCATTAATTTCGATAAAGTTGATTGCCAAGACCGACATTATGATTCCTAAAAGTAACGAGCCAGTATCGCCCATAAAAATTTTAGATGGTGCCAAATTATATCTTAAAAATGAGACTAAAGCCCCAATTAAAGTAAATGCCAATAGTGCCGATTGTGAATTTTCGTCGACCATGTAGAACCAAATTCCAAAAACTAATGCCGCTTGAATTGTAATGCCGGCCGCCAACCCATTGATTCCGTCAATTAGATTAAAAGAATTGACAATCACTAATATTGTAAAAATTGTGAATATGACAGAAATTATATAGGGCAATTCGTACAATCCAAAAATGCCATAAAATGATGTAAGGCGAATATTTCCCCATATCACCAAAACCATGGCAGCAAACATCTGCCCCATTAATTTATGAAATGCAGCCAAACCTAACAAATCGTCTTTAAGGCCAATAAAAGTCACAACTGTCATGGCTGCAATGACATATTTGATAATGGAGGGCGAGGCGAAATCTGACCAAAAAGTTAAAGAAAATACAATTGCCACATAAAATGCAACTCCGCCAAGTGTTGGAACAGCTGTGGTATGCGACGTTCTGTGATTAGGCTCGTCGTACAATTTCTTGACTTTTGCGACGGCAATTAAGGAAGGAATAATGGCAAATACCAGCACCAAACTGGTTATAAAACTGGAAAATAAACTTTCAATCATAATTATAGAAAACCTGAGTTAGAAAAATGTTCAAACAGAAAATAGTCGAACAGTTGTCCTTAAAAATTATCTGTTTGTAACGAACACAAAGTTAAACAGATTTAAACGAAATATTTCAATAAATTATTAAGAAACATTAAGAATAATAAACTAAAAAACTGTACTGTTTTAAGATAGGGATGATTATATTTGTGATTCGTTAATATTCGTACATTAGATGAGCCATACCAACACCATTGCAAAGCGTAAATTACGCAGTTCTTACATCACTACAACAGTCAGTATATCGTTAGTACTATTTATTCTTGGCATAATTGGATTCCTAGGTTTAAATACACAGCGTCTATCTAAATATGTAAAAGAAAACATTGGCCTTACAATATACTTAAACGATGATGTAAAGCCTGCCGACTTAAATAAATTAAAAAAGCTTTTAGATGCCAAACCTTATGTGAAATCTACAGAACTCATCACAAAAGAGGATGCTGCAAAAATATTAAAAGAAGAACTCGGAGAGGATTTTATTAGTTTTTTGGGTATGAATCCCTTGTCTGCTTCTATAAATTTATATTTTTATTCTGATTATGCACAAACCGATAGTTTACAAGCCATACAGAAAAATTTAGCACAATATCCACAAGTTAAAGAAATCGTTTATCAAAAAGACCTGCTAACTTTAATTGAGAACAACGTTAATAAAATCAATTTTATTTTAAGTGTTTTTGGGATATTACTGTTCATTACTTCGTATACTTTAATCAACAACACGATTCGGCTATCGATATATTCTCAGCGTTTTGTAATTAGAACCATGAAGCTAGTTGGTGCCTCAAAATCCTTTATAAGACAGCCTTTCTTAACCACAAGTTTAATTATTGGATTGGCATCGAGTTTAATTGCAATTGGAATTTTGTATGCATTGCTATTTTTGCTCCGTAACGATTTTGCAGGACTATTTTTCTATAATCAGGCTGAATTCTATGGCATATTGATTATTAGTTTAATCGTTTCGGGCATGGTCATTTCGTATTTAGCCACATTTTTTGCAGTTTCAAAATATTTGAAAATAAAAGAACAAGAACTTTATTATTAATCAAATTATAATTTTTCATACAATGGCGACAAGCAATCAAAACGTAAAGCAAGGCTTTGCATTAGGAAAAATCAATTATATCCTGATAGCCGCAGGTTTTTTACTGATGGTTATAGGTTATTTTCTAATGTCGGGCGGAGGGGCAAGTTCATCAACCGAATTTAGTCAAGACCTTTTTTCGAGTCAAAGGATTACGATTGCACCATTATTTATTTTGGCTGGTTTCGTTCTCGAGATTTATGCCATAATGAAGAAACCTAAATAAGCTATATGACAATATTTCAATCGGTCATAATTGCTATTATTGAGGGAATTACAGAATTCTTACCTGTCTCGTCGACTGGTCATATGATTATTGGCGAAAAAGTACTTGGGGTGGTTCATTCCGATTTTGTTTCGGCATACACTGTCAATATTCAGTTCGGGGCTATTCTTTCGGTTGTTTTCCTTTATTGGCGTCGCTTTTTACAAAATTTTGACTTTTATATTAAGTTAATGGTTGCGTTTTTGCCTGCGGCAGTCTTTGGTTTAATATTTAGTGATATTATTGACGAATTACTCGAAAACGTTGTAGTAGTAGCCGTTATGTTGGTTTTAGGTGGTGTTATTCTGATTTTTGTCGACAAATGGTTTAAACATAATGACGATCAAAACCATGTCGAGCCTTCAATTAGCCATAAAACTGCATTAACCATAGGTTTATTCCAAGTGATTGCCATGATACCTGGCGTTTCGCGCTCAGCAGCCACCATAATTGGCGGCATGACACAAAAGCTTAGCAGAAAAACTGCTGCAGAATTTTCTTTCTTTTTAGCGGTGCCAACCATGGCGGCAGCTTCGGGGTATAAACTACTAAAATTAGTATCCGAACCCGATGGTGCAAAGTTACTAACTGACAATTTGACGGTTCTAATAATTGGCAATGTAGTTGCTTTTATTGTGGCGACCATTGCAATCAAAACATTTATTCATCTTTTAACACAATATGGATTTAAATGGTTTGGTTATTACAGAATAATTTTAGGATTAACCATTTTAGCTTTTTTAGGTGCAGGATACGATTTAAACATTATATAAAAATTGGAATATTTAAAGGTTTGACAAGTATTTTTGGACAAACCAAAACTGTAAATCATAAACACGATATCAAATACTCCAATTAATTTTCTATGTTAAGTGCCATCTTCGATATTATAATCAACACAGAAAACAATCAAATGAACTCTAATTCAATCTCGTTCTAGAACTAATATCTTGAAAATGAAAAACTTCGAAGAAGGAGAAATATTACTATTTAACAAAGACTTAACTTGGACTTCGTTTGATTTGGTCAACAAAGCTCGAAATATTATTCGAAAAAGTTTGAACAAACGCAATATCAAGGTTGGACACGCAGGTACGTTAGATCCCTTAGCCACTGGTTTAATGATAGTTTGTACTGGTAAAGCCACAAAAACAATCGATCAATTTATGGGTTTAAACAAGACCTATATCACCACAATAGAATTTGGACGCTCGACACCTTCGTTCGATTTAGAAACTGAAGTCGATCAAACGAAAGATTATCAACACATTACAAAAGAACTTTTGTTACAAACTTTACAACAATTCGAAGGGGCACAAGATCAAATACCTCCAATGTTTTCGGCTATTAACATTAACGGAAAACGAGCCTACCAATTGGCTAGAAAAGGAATTGTAGCCGAACTTAAGTCAAAACCAATTACCATTTACAAGATAGAATTGTTGGAATTCGATTTGCCAAAAGTTACGCTTCAAATACACTGTAGTAAAGGAACCTACATTCGTTCTATTGCCAGAGATTTAGGCTTGGCATTAGACACTGTGGCGTATCTCACAAAATTAGAACGCACTCAAATTGGTGACTACCATATCGACCAAGCGATTGATATACAACAATTTGAAAATCAATTTAGTATAACATTGTAAAATAAAAATACTCATGAAACTTTCGAAATTTAAATTCACCTTACCCAAAGAGCGAATTGCCTTACATCCCGCAGAAAATAGAGATGCTTCTCGCCTTATGGTACTCCATAAAAGCACAGGCCAAATAGAGCATCGTGTATTTAAAGATATTATTGAGTACTTCGACGAGAAAGATTTACTTATTTTCAACAATACAAAAGTATTTCCAGCTCGTTTATTTGGGAACAAAGAAAAAACAGGTGCCGAAATCGAAGTCTTTTTGCTAAGAGAGCTTAATCGCGATCAGAAATTATGGGATGTTTTGGTTGACCCAGCACGTAAGATCAGAATTGGTAACAAATTGTATTTTGGAAACGACGAATTGGTTGCCGAAGTAATTGACAATACAACCAGCAGAGGAAGAACCTTGCGTTTCCTTTTTGATGGCGATTACCAGGAATTTAAGAATGTACTGTACCGCTTAGGTGAGACTCCAATTCCTAAAAATTTACTTAATCGCGACGTAGTTCCTGATGATAGCCACAGATATCAAACAATATATGCCGAGCATGAGGGTGCTGTCGCTGCACCAACCGCAGGTCTGCATTTTAGCAGAGAATTGCTTAAGCGTATGGAAATTAAAGGGATAGACTTCGCCAACGTAATGTTACATGCCAGTTTAGGAAATTTTAGCAAAGTCGATGTCGAAGATTTGACAAAGCATAAAATGTATTCCGAAGAGATTAGAATTGACGAAGCCGCTTGCAAAATAGTTAATAGAGCCAAAGACTTAAATCGAAATATTTGTGCTGTTGGAACTACCGTATTGCGCACCATCGAAACGTCTGTATCAACAGACAATCGATTGAAGCCATACGAAGGTTGGACCAACAAATTTTTGTTCCCTCCGTACGATTTTAGAATCGCCAACCGAATGATTTCTAACTTCCATACACCCTACTCTACTTTATTGATGACAGTGGCCGCATTTGGTGGTTATGACTTAATAATGGACACATATCAAACCGCTATTAAAGAGGAATACAATTTTGGAACATACGGCGACGCTATGTTTATTATTGAATAATTTCAAACAAAAATAAGGTCTTCGACCTATTTTGTATTTCGCTAACTTACTTTTTATCAATACTATAGATCAATAGAATACGACATTAAATTATTCTAACTACTTAGTTACAAAAAAAGCAGTCTTAAAATCTAAGGCTGCTTTTTTAGTTTTTGAGTTAATGAGCAAATTTTTGCTCAGATTAACAAATGTTTTGATGATAATTATTTTTTATACGGAATAATATGATTGTTATAGAACAATGTATCCTTCGAGATTTGGTATATATCAACACCATGTTCAGTGATTAGAAGTTCATCTGCAAAGAAATTAGATTTAGAACCCTCTTTACCAATGGTAACAAACGAAAATGCATGTTCAGAATCTCGGACTACAAAATCACCCTCAATTAGTGACCAATTACCGAAAATAACTTCCGATTTGTCAGGAAAAAATGTGGTTGTGATAAATTGATCTTGTGCCTGATTAAACTCCTCTACCATAAAACGAAACCAATCATTTATCGCATCTTTTCCACCATTATACATCCAAATTCTAAAACGATATTTTGTGTTTGTTCTTAAAGTATGTGGCGGAATTCCTGCAATTATATTTTTCCCTTCTTTTTTAGCACTATATGCACCATTACCATGTAACTTAAATTCTGAAGGGTTTTTATCAAAATCATTCTTGTAAACAAAGCTAGAATCGGAAGTAAATAACAAATCGTTAATTCGGATTAATTTACTCTTTGAAACTTCAAATCTAGAGATTATTTGATTTGATCGATCTTCAAACAGAGCATCTTTATCCAAATTATAGAGCGAAATTTGGTCGGACTGGAAAATTAATTTTGCTTTTTGTAATAATTGAGCTTCATATTCGCTGACTTCGTCTTTTGTTGTGATCAACAAAAAAGGCAGATTAGACGATAAATCTTTAACAATAGTTTTGGGATAATAACTTGGACCCATCATTTCGATAATATTTCTGCTTTCCCAAATTGCAATACGTGTTAGATTTGCTGCAAACATGGGAATCCCTGAATAATATGAAACTAAAATTGAAGCTTTAACAGTTTCGTCATGCCGAATTCTTTCGAAACTTTCTGATCCGTAATGATAAAAAGGCAAGGGTATTATTGCTTGAAAATGCGATAAATCTATATTTTGTGGTAGTTGGTACAAACTGTTCTTCTTAAAATAATTCGGAGTGTTGGTTATCGAATTAGAAACATCAGCATGATAAGGAAATCCTTCGAAAATATTAAAAAAACCAAACAAAATCAATAAAACAGTTAATACTTTTTGCTTGGTGCCTTTTAAACTTGAAACGAATTTATTGGCATATACTGCGGAGAAAATAGATAATACAAAAAAGAATATCCATGTAAATCGACCTGTCGCTCTAAATTGTTTAAAAATAGGAAGCCAATCAATTAATCCATTAATTTGCTTAAACGGAATACCAAAAGCAAAGAGTAAAACTATAATTGATGCCCATAATGAAGTATTCAGTAACTTGTCCTCAAAAAAGTTCGAGTACTTGGTTCTATTTTTTTTGGCAACTATAAAAAATAAGCCCGTAATAATTATCGTTAAAAAAGACAAAGTACTAAACAAGCCCACATACGAGAATGCTTCCCATTTTTGTTTGATAATATTATTTGTCAAATAATCCCATATAGGTCTTAATGGAGGATGGTTTGGTAAAAAGATATCGTCAGGTTCTGCATTATAAAGAAAAAAACCAGATGGGTTATCAGTTCGTCCAACGTGCGAATCGGTCAAACTTACCCAAATATAAAAAAACAATATTGGGAAAATGATACTTAATGAGGATTTGAAAATGAACCCTATATTATTTCGAGAATTCGTCTTTTGAAATAATTGAAAAACAAACCACACAAATAAGAACGAAATTAGTATTACGCCTAAATACGCATGAATAAAAAGCCAAAGTAAATTATTTAATAAAAGGAGAATATACCACTTGCTTTTATTGGGTTGTTTTAACATTTTTAGCATAAGCAACCAGCCTAATGGAATAGCAATGCTATAAGACAGAGCAAGATGACCTGAAAGCCTAAAAATCTGCGGAGATAACAAGGTAATTCCAACACTAAATAATACCGAAAACCATTTATCATTTCCAAATTCGCGTAGAAGATAGAAAATAATTATGAAAGTCAGAAAAATTGAAAGTATTAAAATGAAGTTCAAAATTCCTATTGCATATTCGCCAAATATTGGGCTAATTTGATTTAAAAATTTCAATGAATTAGCGAGACCAGGATGACAATCGGTATAAAAAATACTTTCGCCATAAGGATAGTTCATTCCAGAGAATTCAGAATAACCAGCATCTTTGTTGATGTGATATAAATAGGTATAATAATTTTTAATACCATCACCTTTATCGGCAAAAATATAACTATTGGGTTCAATTATTACTTTTCCATAAAAGTAAAACACAATAAAAGTAGCCAGTATAAGCAGGGTTATAAATGCTGCTTTATCTTTAAAAAATGTATTCATGTAAAAGAATTCTTAGTCGACTTTTGCAAAAGTAAATTAATATATTCAGAA
>DYOK01000257.1 GCA_020720565.1 Acetofilamentum sp. | reverse complement strand
GATGTTCTATTTTTTCGAAGCATGATAGATCTCATACTCATACATTAGAGCATTGTAGAACATATTCCCAATTAACTTTGCACCATCAGGTGTGAAATGTACATAATCGTCGGTAGCCAGTTTGGGCGAGCCATTAACCCATTGTGGCATGGCATTGTAACCACCCATGGCTTCGTACATATCCCAATAGTAAGCACCCGCTTTGAGGGCTGAATTTCTCATTCCATCTCTTAAATAGGGCAAAAGGGGATAGGTCACATAATTCTCTTGGTCTTTTTTCGACATATCGGCAGGCCCAATCACAATGATGGGAGCATTTGGTGCAATTTTTCTGATGGTTCGCAATTGACTATAAAACCAAGAGGTATATTGATCAACCCCTTTTTCGGTTTCAAGACCGGGTACCACATTGCCGCCATATTCTACCAAAATTAGCCCTACATTCAGATTCTGATAAAATGAGGACAACAAACCGTAGTCCATTTTGTTGAAAAAAGTACCTGAACAGCCTCTAAGCGGAATATTGTCGACAGCTACACCTTGTCCACCATCTAAAAACATGGCGTAAATATCTGGGCTATCGGAACCCGTAAACTGTATGTCGATGGTGAGCGGATTGGAAGCAAAACGATGATGAAGCTTACTAATTTTTGTTTGAGTATTCAAATACTTAGCCACTTGACTTTGTCCATTGGCAGAAATCTCTGTTAAAATACTCGCTTGGGCATTACCATACAAAATGGTGAGATGATTAGCCGGTGAACTTTGAGCTAAATTGAAGCTAATTTGAGCTGTAAGTGGTTTTTCGGAAATTGGCAAACTTGTATCAGGTGGCATTGCGTAGCGAAAAAAAATTCCAAAACCACCATACCTGTTGTGTGTAACTTTGGCATCTTTTGGACCAAATATAGGAAAACGCATCCAGTTCTCGCTTCGAGTTTGTTTAATGGTATAGCGCTCTACCAATGGTTTTGGCTCGACGTATCCTACCCCCGAACCGCCAAAAGTGGATTGAAGTCGAGTTCGTAAAAACGAAGATATTCTATCGCCTTCTATTTGTGAGTCGCCATAATGCAACACTCTAAGTGTACCTTCTGGCGATTGAAGTTTTTTAAAAAACGTATGCAGAAGCGTCTTATCCATTTGATTAAATTCAATCTTGTGAATTTTATGCTTCAGCGTGTCAATATGAATTGATTTAATTATAGGTTTGCCTTCGGGGGGAAGCAAAGACGATAATGTATCGACTTCTAATGATTTTAGCAATTCGAGTTGATTCGAAATGATTGAGTCGACTTGCTCATTTTTAGCAAGCTTTTCTAAACCCAAAATGTCTTTAAGTCTCGGATAATCAAGCGTGAAATGAGTGCCTAGTTTTATGCCTTCGTTTGGAAAAACCAAGCTAAGTCCTATTAACGAAAATGAAACTGATACAAGAAATATCAGTATTTGAAATGGTTTCACAAAAAGAGAAGCTTATGATTTGCGCTTAATTTTTAAAGTTTGACCTGGTCGTAGCGAACTGGGGTCGCTGATGTTGTTCAATTCCATAATGTCGGTATTCGAAACGCCAGGGTACTTTTGCGAAATATTCCAAAAATTATCCCCTTTTTTAACCGTATAGTAGATAAAATCGCCAGGTTTTCCAGTGCTTTTAATGTTAGATGTACTTGCTGTTTGAGAAGCTTTCGAAGGTGCAGTCGATTGACCCAAACGACGTTTTTGGCTTAAACTCATTTTGTTGATAGAGGCATAATGAGTGGCTTTGTGTTTTGGTACATAAATGGTTAGTTTACGACCTGCCTTTAGATAGTTTTTATGGATATTGTTCCAATCTTTTAAGTTGCTAATTGTTACATCGTACCAACCAGCAATTAAGCCAAGATTATCGCCCGATTTAATGATGTAAGTTATTGGTGATAAATCGTTTGTATTGCTACTTTGTACATTGGATGCAACCGATGTGCTACCAGGCACATAAACTCGTCTTTCGGCAAAATAAACAGAATCGAGGTGACAAAAAATGGTGTCTTTTTTCTCGATATAGGCTAAACTATATTCGTGCGGAATTATTAAAGTGTAGGGTTTTTCGGGTGAACCGGGGATGATGTCTAGTTTGTACTGCGGATTGAGTTCGCGTAGTTGTTCAACAGGCATATTAATCATACTTGCAACTTGTTCAAAATGAAGTTGAGCATCAATCTGCATGGTGTCGGACATAATCGGCAAATTCATTTTTTTAGGTCTGATGTAATATTGGTCGTAGTAATGGAATGCATAAGTTGCAGCAATAAACGCGGGAACATAACCTCTGGTTTCTTTTGGTAAGTAATTGTAAATATCCCAAAAGTTAGTTTTTCCGCCCGAGCGTTTAATCGCTTTGTTGACATTACCAGGCCCACAATTGTATGCTGCAATCACCAAAGTCCAGTCTTTATAAATACTGTACAAACTGCTTAAAAACTGTGCGGCAGCTTCGGTCGACTTCAAAGGATCGCGTCTATCGTCTACAAACGAATTGACTTCTAGTTTGTATATTTTACCAGTAGCGTACATAAATTGCCAAAGACCAGATGCACCAACAGGAGACACCGCTCTAGGGTTCAAAGCCGATTCGATAATAGAAAGGTATTTAAGTTCTAATGGAATTTGGTGTTTATCGAAAACAGACTCGAACATTGGGAAGTAGTACTCGCTTAAACCCAACATGTAACCAACTTGTTTGCGTCGTTTATTGACATACAAATTGATAAAGTCTCTAACTTGTTCGTTATAATCCATCGAAAAAGGACTGGCAATTTTGCCTAATTGAGCTGCTAATACAGAATCGTTTAAAACCACAGGTTGATAAACCGAATTATCTTGAGGATCGTCAGAAATAGACACGTAGTTTTTAATATACCACGATTGAAGCAATTTATCTAAGTCGTCAGTTATGTCTTTTTGTTCGTCGTCTTCGACGCCCATCAAAATTTCTATACCAGTGCTATCGGGAACATGAAAAGAGGCTGTTGCGGTTTGGGTGAGCCATAAAAAACTGAGTAATCCAAATATATATTTCATTTTCTACGTAGTTTATTAGTAATCTGATTAAGGTCTTCGACCTGTTTTTTGTTTTTGTAATTTGCTATTTATCAATCTTCTAGTTTAATAAAATCCGACATCAAATTTTATTACTTAATACAATGTGTTTATTTCGATGATGCTATTTTTTTACATATATAATAAAAAACTTACCCCTTAAAAATTAAGGTTTAGTTGAAAACCAGCATGAG
>DYOK01000256.1 GCA_020720565.1 Acetofilamentum sp. | reverse complement strand
ATAATTTAGCCTTGTATTTTATATAGCTAGAATATTGATAGATTGCTAGTTACAAAAACATGAAATAGCTCGAAGATCTTACATGCAATGTAAGTGCTTGTCCACGAGTTCGCTAATAGCATTGACATTGCCATAAAGCTCTTCGCTTAAATAGCGGTCTTGGTACGTCTTAAGATATGCGGCCATATGGTCAATTTTACGGACACTAAACACGCCATCGGTTTCGAAAAAGCTACGAGATTCGAGTAATTTTTCGGCACTTTCCCAGCACGAAAGGGGTAGCGATTGTAATTTAGACGCTTTTGTTTCGTGCTCCTTTTCGAAAATATTGACATCGACGTACAAGTTTTGGGCTTTTTCGAGAGCTTTTTCGTCGTTTAGGCCATATTGTGCAGCCATAATTAAGCCTGACAAAAAGCTATAAATATCTGCAGATCCATCGGCGGCTCTAAATTCAACGGTTTGATTCGATTTCCATTCTTGCTTCGTAATAGGTTCTTGCGGATTGGCATCAAATAACATGTGGTCGGTTCCACTCCAACCCAAAGGGACTCTTACCAATACCGATCGGTTACGGTCGCCCCAGCAAATATTGGTTGGGGCTTCTTGGTGAGGCACCAATCGCAAATAAGAAGTTGGGATGGTGTTGCCAAAAGCAGTTAAAGGGGCTGCAAATTCGAGTAGTCCCGAAATCATCTTTTTGGCTGTGTCGCTAAGTTGACCACTTTTTACCATTTGGTTTTCGCCATCTTTTTCGAGTAGCATATGGATGTGTAAACCGCTGCCCGCTTTGCCAACTGTAATTTTGGGTGCAAAACTGATTCTAACGCCATATTGGTCGCCCAACATTCGCAAAATCCATTTGGCAATGACAATTTGGTCGGCGGTATCTTCTACTGGGGCAGGTAAAAATTCGATTTCGTGCTGTTCAAAAAAATCGTTGCCATTGGTAAAGTTACCTACCTCGGAATGGGCGTATTTGACCTTGCCGCCACATTCGGCTATCATTCGAATGGCTTCTGCACGCAAGTGCTCCCAATTGGTAAATGGGGCAGAAGTGTGGTATCCTTTTTGGTCGATTGCTGGATATAAATGGTTTTTATCGGCCATCACATAATATTCCAATTCGCCCATGGCTTTAAATTCCATTCCAGTGTTTTTCCTGAATCGCTGGTTGGCTTTGCGTAAAATTTGTTCTGGCGCATCGGCTAAGGCTTGCCCTTTATTGTCGTAAAACGAACATAATATATCGAGTGTAGGTGTTGTGGCAAATGGATTGACGAATGCTGTTTTGTATCGGGGAACCACATACAAGTCAGACGAACCCGCATTCATAAACGAAAACAAGCTTGACCCGTCCACTCTTTCGCCACACGATAAAATGCGGTCGAGATGTGCCAAATCGGTAAACACAAAATTGAGCGTTTTCAACTTACCATCTTCGGCTACATATCTTAAATTAATCATCTCAATTTGATGTTCGATGATGTAACGTGTAATATCAGCTTTTGTAAACTGACAAGCTGGTTTCTTAAGATAATGTGCTAATTTATTTTTATCGAAAAGGCTCATAGAACAAGTTTTTAAATTTATTTCAAAATTCGTAAAAAACTAGCGAAAGTTCAAAGACATTTGTCATGTTTAAGAATCATCTATTCAAAAACTTATAAGCATCGGGACCTTCGTTAAACAATAAATCGATAGACGACAAGCCTGGAACAAATCCGAATTTTTGATTAAAAACTTGATAATATGCTTTTGTTGGTTCTTCTGTGGTCATAGATTCGGATTTAAATAGAGTAAGGGCTCTCAAGTCGAGACCATCGGGTCGATGTAGGTATGTGTCGGTTAATTGAATGGGCACTTCTATTTTGAAATACTGCAATAACATGGATAAAATCTGTTGATTTAAATCGAATAAAAAAACTGTTTTGTTTTCGAATATAAATATAAAATCGTCGATAATAAATTCGTAAAATGGGGCGTGACTATAAGCACTTTCTAGGGCTTTAAAGTGATGTTTTTGCCAGGGTAAGCTATAATCGATTTTGATATCGGAAATCATGGTGTTGTTGGTGTCTTTATGAACAATTGGTACAGTTAAATCGAGCACACCATTAGCCGAGAGTATTTTGCATCTGTTCCGATAGCTTTTTTTCTGAAAATGTTCAAATGCTTCGATTTGCACTTGGTCAGTGTTAAACTGATTCAAATACAGTAGATTGGGGAAATATGCAGTCGAAAGTAAAATCAATTATTAATAAGTATTGAGTATAATTTAATGTTGTAATTATTAATGCTAGAAAATTGATAAATAGCTAGTTACAAAAACGAGAAATAGGTCGAAGACCTAAGGTTTTGTGGCAACAAAAATTACTTTTTCGCGTGTCAGTCTCATCTTTTCAATATCCTCTGCCGTAAATTGGTCGGTATACTGCACCTCTTTTACATCAAAACCATAAGATCGAAGGCGCTGTGCATAATCTTTGCCGTGCCATCGCACATGGTCGTATTGGCCAAAATACTTTGTTCGATCTTTGGGCTCGGTTATGGAAGGGTCTTCGAAAGTTTTTTCGAAATTTTCGTTTATTGGCACTTGTAAAATGGCTTGGCCACCAGGTTTTAAAACACGCAAAATTTCACGTCCTGCTTTGGGCTCGTCGGCCACATGCTCAAGTACATGATTGCACATGACCATGTCGTAGGTATTGTCGCCGAAGGGCATTTGGTGGATATCAAAATGGAATTGAGCCAATGGCGACTCTAAATCGCCTGTATGATAAATTAATGTTTTGATTTTTTTGAAACGGGTATAAAACGATTGCTCGGGTGCTATGTGCAACATTTTAAGGGGCTCAGAAAAAAATGAGGTTTCATTTTTTAAATATAGCCATATTAAACGGTGTCTTTCGAGTGACAAACAGCGTGGGCATAACCTGTTTTCGGCTTTTTCGTCGGAATATCCATAAGGTAGAAATGTTCTAAAATGACCACCGCAAACGGGGCAGTGGTGTTTCTTTCCTACATAAAACAGCGAAAAAAGACCACTAAATGCAAATGAAAAGCGTATCAAATATTTGCGAGGAATATATTTTAAAAGAATTTTAATAATCAATTTCATAACTTGTGCTTTAGTACTACTTTAATGTGTTACGCTTCTAATGTTAAAGAATGTCAAAAATAATCTTTTTAAACCTTGCTATTTTATTCCATTCAAATTTTTTTTATCTTTAATTTTCAATATTTTTGTATTCAAGCGTCGATTATCAAAATGTTA
>DYOK01000255.1 GCA_020720565.1 Acetofilamentum sp. | reverse complement strand
CCATTCCCTATCATTAAGGAGTAATGGCTTTGATATATTAATAAAACTGCATTATGCACGAAATAATTCAAACTTCCGTTATGATAACAGCCTTTGTGCTGTTGATGATGCTGATTATTGAATACATCAATATTCAAACAAAAGGTTCATGGGACAAACCGCTCAAACAAAAGCCATGGTTACAGGTTTTGATTGCTGCTTTTTTAGGTGCAACACCGGGTTGTTTGGGAGTTTATACGGTAGTTTCGTTATTTACCCACAGAGTATTAAGTTTTGGAGCTTTGGTAGCCACTATGATTGCCACATCGGGAGACGAAGCATTCTTTATGTTTGCACTTTTCCCTGTCCAAGCCTTTTGGATTCTGATATTAAGTTTTGTATTGGCCATTGTTGTTGGTATTTTGGTCGATATGGTTTATAAAAAAGGCGTGTTTTTATCGGAACATGCACACGAATTTCAGATTCACAAACATCACGAAATAAGCAAAATGAGCTTTAATCCCAATTTAATTTGGGGCAATATTCGTAGACTAAGTTTTGCAAGAGGATTTATATTGGTGGCACTTTTGCTCTTTTTAGCCAAATTAAGTATCGATGGGGGGCACAGCCACGGGGCATTAAGTTTAGAAGCGGTTAAACAACAAAGCGAGCAGCTCAAACAGATATCTAGCATCGCTCAAAATAAAGAACCTGTGCTGCAACACCAAGACACCGGAGCACATATCGAAGAACACCACCACGATTCGGAGCTAGAAAGCCATGAAGCGGCTGACACCGAAAGCAACTGGACCAAAATTATTTTTATTGTAATGAGCTTGGTCGGAATCTACATCGTTTTGGTATCGACCGATCATTTTATTCAGCAACACGCTTGGAATCATGTGCTCAAAAAACACTCATTAAAGATCTTCTTATGGACATTTGGTACGCTATTGGCCATTTGGTTAGGCCAAAAATATGTGAATATTGAAATGATTCAAATGGTACACGAAAACCTTTGGATGGTATTGGTTTTTGCTGTTTTGTTAGGCATCATTCCCGAATCGGGCCCCCATATGATTTTTGTAGTGATGTTCTTTAATGGCATGGCTCCTTTTAGTATTCTTTTGGCCAACTCAATTGTTCAAGATGGGCATGGTGCATTGCCCTTGTTCGCCGAAAACAAAAGAGCTTTTGTTCACATGAAAGTAATTAACATTGGAGTAGGGTTTCTTATTGGTGCAATTGGTTTGTGGTTGGGATTTTAAGGCTCGCCTGTTTGTTAACTTTAAAACTAATATTAAAGCAATAAAGCTTGGCATTATTATTCTAAGCCCAAAGTCATATTAATACCAAAAACACCTTCAAATGATCGAAATAACGGATCGTTTACTCATTCATCAATGCTTCGATTTCGCTTACCTCTCGAACCAAATCAGACGTTAAATCGATAGGCACAACATCTACTAATATGTCGTTTTCGATACGAATTCCAATTTGTTCGTCATTTATGTAAAGCCCTGGTTCACAGGTTAACACCATTCCTTTTTCGAATGGCAAATCCTTGGCTCCCACATCGTGGACATCGAGTCCCAAGAAATGTGTTACCCCATGAGGATAAACTTTGTACAAGTCACTGGCCTGTGAAATCAGTCCCAAATCGATACATCGACTCGATAGCAATTGTTTAGTTTTTTCGTTGATGCCATTGATGGTTTGCCCTGGCACAAACCAAGTTTGAACCTCCTTCTGAACTTCGAGCAGCATTTGATACAATTCTTTTTGTCTTTGGTTAAATCGACCACTTAACGGGATGGTACGAGATACATCGGCTGCATAAAAGTTAAATTCTGCACCAAAATCGAGTAACAAAAGCTTATTCGGATTTAAAGCTGAATTGTTTTGGTTGTAATGCAAGGTACAAGCATTAGAACCCGCAGCTACAATGGGATGAAATGCATGGGCTTGCACGCCATTTTTTCGAAAAATGTAAGTCATTTCGGCTTCGGCGTCAGACTCATTGGTGAAAGTATGGCACTGTTTTAATATTTGACGATAAGCTAAATTGGTAATCGAAATGGCTTTTCGCATGGCCTCGATTTCGCAAGTTTGCTTTATAATTCGTAAGGAGTTGATTAAGGCCCTTGGACTTGCGATTTGCTGTTTGGGGTAATATTTCTTAATGTACGTTTTTAAGTTTTGATGTGGCCATTTTAACAAATTGGGAGCAGCAAATGCATCAGCATCTAAAACATAACATGTATGAGATGATTTTGCCAACTTAATTTTATAATCGTTATAAGGTTCAATTTGCTCTATTCCTGATTGTTGAAACAGAAATGATCGATCGTAATCTAAGCCTTCCCAAAGTTTTTGTTTTTGGGTTGGCAAATCGATAAACAAAATTATTTCTTCTTCAGAATCAGAGATTTTGTTTAACAGAAGCATGGCTGGTGTTTGCAACAGACCTGTGAAATAGTAAAAATCGGATTGTGGCCTATAGGGGTAAAACTGATCGCCATTTCGAGGCAAAGAAGGGCTAGCCATGAGTATCAAGCTGGATTGGCGGGGCATTAAGTCCAACATTGCACGACGATTTCGACTAAAAAAAGCAGAAGAGAAAAAGTTCATCAATTTTTTTTTAATATGTTCTAACTAATCAGGTTAAATTGAGTTATTAATTCAAAATTAAAAATTTAAAAACACAATGTACCTAGAATCAAGAAAAATAAAGAATTAAAAAACAATAATTTTGAACTTTAACATAAAGATATTCTCACGTCATAAGTTTGAATAATCCAAAAAAATATATTTACTTTGCAGTCCTTATAAAAATGATTATATAACGCATAAAATACAACAAAAATGGAATTGGTTTATAATATCTTGATCATAATTGCAGCCGTCTTGTTAATCTTAATTGTTTTGGTACAAAAGTCGAAAGGAGGTGGTTTAGCCGCTAATTTTCAGTCGTCGAACAACATGTTGGGCGTAAGAAAAACCACCGATTTTTTAGAAAAAGCCACTTGGGTGTTATCTATTTCAATCATTGTGTTAAGTATTGCGTCGAGTTTAACCATTTCGAGAGGAACGGTTGAAGAGGGCACTCAAAAATCGATGCTAGAAGATCAAATCCAAAATTGGTCAGAGGAAAAGATGCCTGCATTGCCCAATCCAAATGCACAACCTACTACTGCACCAGCGGCACAACCTGCAACACAGCCCGCGGCACAGCCAGAGAAGACAAAATAGATTTATAGTTCTTTTGAAATATTTAAAAGTCAGACCTAATCAAATGGTTTGACTTTTTTAATTT
>DYOK01000254.1 GCA_020720565.1 Acetofilamentum sp. | reverse complement strand
AGAAATTGCTGAAATATGACGGAAAAAGGCACATAATAAGTACAAAGAATAAATCAATGTCGCTTTTTATTAACGTAAGAACAAGATAGAAAGTAAGTTACAAAATAAAGAAATAGGTCGAAGACCTTAAACTTGAAATATAAATTTTAAACAAGCTCTAAGGCCTTCGACCTATTTCATGCTTTTTTAACTAGCTTTTTATCAATCTTCTAGATTAATAAAATACGACATTAAACTATACATTATACATAGTGGATTGATGAGTTTGTGATTTTTTCCTAAATTATGACTACATTTGAATATCGATAAGCAAATTAAGGGCATAAGCCTATATATTAATCGTACAACTGACAATATATCAAATTATTATACAAAATAAGACTTTAAATTACTCAAGGTGTTTATGACTACAACAGCAATAAAAAAACAGGTTGATGATTATCTGCCTTTGTTAACTATAAAGCAGCAGTCTTTAGTGCTCGACATGATTAAAAATTTTCTAAATATTGATAGTGATACGAAAAGAATCAGTAAAAAGCAGTACAACAAAGAAGTTGACGAAGCTGTTCAGAGAATAGAAAAAGGAGAATTTGTTTCACAAACAGATGCGGAAAAATCCTTATCAAAATGGTAAAGCAGCAAGTCTATAAGTTGGTGTGGGACAGACAAGCTATAGACCATCTCAAAAATATTCTATCCTACCTTTCGAAACAAAGTGAACAAGCCCCACAAATCGTTAAGTCTGCAATCTTCGACAGACTAGAAATAATTCAAAAGAATCCTCAAACTTATGAAATAGACAAATTAAAGAATATTCCAAATACTAATTTTCGTGCTTTTGTGGTATTTAGCTACAGAATAACATATCAAATTAGTTCTATTAACAAAGAAATCAGAATATTAAGGGTTATGCATACCAGCAGAGTGCCTTTAGGATACTGATTAAATTCCGCTTACAAAATTGCCTTTCTAACAGCCAGACTATTTCGTGTAAAAACTAAAATTCAAATGGATAGCATAGAGATTATTCGCAAGTTCGTTATTGAGCCCATTAAGCAATTAGACCCAAGCTTGTCTATCCATCCCACTTTGGTCTACTGTACTTTGTCGGTCGAAACACTTGGTGCGCTTATCGACACCAAACCCATAAGAGCACGCGAACAGTCGAAACAACGCTTTGCATCTGCACTTTATCATTTATTTCCGAACCAATATGGTTTTGTAAACAAAGAGAGTTTTCTGTACGACAGCCTTCGGAACCACTCGGCCCATCATTTAGTTCCTTCGGCTCACTTAATCATAACAAGCCGCTCAGAAACACTCCGACACCTCGACTTGCACAATGGCCAGCGCGTTGTGGACGTGACTCAGTTTGCCCAAGATGTTTTAAATGCGGCTCAAGTTCTGATTCGAAAAATTGAGACCGATCAGATTAAAAGCAAGCATATAGCCGATATTCAATTTTTGTAAAACCTACATCAAGACAAACAATTGATGAGTTCAGTATAAAAAACACCTTGAAGGTTTTATAAAATAAACATTTTTTTAATCGAGATCATTAATTATATTTTTTTGGGTTAATTCTTTTATTGAGGTGCTATAAAAAAATCTTGGTGTAACTTTGTGTCTTCTTTGTGCCCCCCTGCCTACCGTCAGGCAGGTTTGTGTAACAGCTATACCACAAAAAACACAAAGAAAATCACAAAAAACACAAAGCGATGCATTGGCTTGTATTCTCTGGACACCGAGCGTAGTCGAAGTGTCAAAATGAAGTTACAAAATTGCAGAAAAGAAAAAATAGCACCTCAAATAAAGAATTAACCTCTTTAATAAAACTCTCGGTACTAAGTTGTATTTTTGAACTACCAAACAAATCGAATGTCTCAAATCATGAGGAATTATATTTCTTTTAAAATCGCTCTAATCCTATCGCTGATAGTTTTTTTTATTTCGCCGCTTAAGGCTTCGTATATTCTAATTCCCATGGACGATGCACAAAAAAACCATTTAAAATCGTACGGCATTGTTTATTGGGTTTTACAAAACGGACTAGAAGCCCAGTGGTTATTGAATTATAGAGGTGGTTCGTTCTTAATTCACGACCAAACCGAGATTAGAACAGAATGTGCCATAAGAGGGGTTAGTATCGAGATTATTGCCGATGGGTCAGCCGCATCAATTTTAGCAGAAATCGAAAAAGAGGAAGTGAATATGGACCATGTTAAATTGGAAAAAGCCCCCAAAATGGCAGTGTATTCCCCTAAATACAATCAACCATGGGACGATGCCGTAACCTTAGTGCTGACCTATGCTCAAATTCCTTACGATGTGATTTACGATGCCGAGGTGCTCGATGGTAAACTGGCCGACTACGACTGGCTGCATTTGCATCACGAGGATTTTACGGGGCAATACGGCAAGTTTTACGCAGCCTACAACCACATGACGTGGTATCAGGAACAAGTTAAAGCGAACGAAGCAATGGCCGCTCGATATGGCTTTACAAAAGTGTCGCAGCTTAAATTGGCGGTGGCCAAAACCATAAAAGAATATGTCCGAAATGGAGGATTCCTGTTTGCGATGTGCTCTGCAACTGACAGTTACGATATTGCTTTGGCAGCCGAAGGTGTCGATATTTGCGAAAGCATGTACGATGGCGATCCTGCCGACCCCAATGCCCAATCGAAACTCGATTTTTCTAAAACTTTTGCGTTCAAAGATTTTACCATCAGCAAAAACCCAATGGAATACGAATATTCCAATATCGACGCCACAACCACACGTAAAATTAGCCGAGAAAGCGATTATTTTACTTTATTCGAATTTTCGGCCAAATGGGACCCCATCCCTACCATGTTGACCCAAAATCACACCTATATGGTAAATGGGTTTATGGGGCAAACCACTGCATACAACAACAAAGTAATCAAATCGGAGGTATTGATTTTGGGCGAAAACAAATCGGCTGGCGAAGCCCGATATCTGCATCACACTTTCGGTCAAGGCATGTGGACATTTTACGGTGGGCACGATCCTGGCGACTATCAACACTTGGTTTACGACCCCGCCACCAATCTCGACAACTACCCCAATAGCCCTGGGTATCGCCTTATTCTAAACAATGTCCTTTTTCCCGCTGCCAAAAAAAAGAAGCTTAAAACTTAAAGCACTCGCTTTGTTATAAGGTCTTCGACCTATTTACTGTTTTAATATCTTGCTATTTATCAAGCACATAGATTAATAAAATGCGACATTAAATTATTCTAAGTACTTATTCTAATTTAGAATGTTCATTT
>DYOK01000253.1:2256-3335 GCA_020720565.1 Acetofilamentum sp. | reverse complement strand
ATTAAACATGAAAAATTTGAGAATCTATATGTTAGACCAATCACCACAAAATAATTACAACTTGTAACCTGCTACTTGCAACCTGAAACAGCTCAACAAATACACAACTCAACGACTCAGCCATCAAATATGAAATCAAAACTAAAATTCTTACCCGTCATCTTCGTGATTATAAGCTTATTGAGCTTAAATCTTGATGCACAAACCCCTTTCGAGGGCAGTGTTCGGTATCTGCGAACATCGAATTGGGTCAAAATGTGGCAATCGCTCGATTATATATCGCAAAGCACTAAAGAACGCAGTTCGTACGTTTGGGGCAATCGGTCGGAGTGGAAATCGTACATGCTGTTGCATTGTAAAGCCGAAGAAAGTTTGTATCTGATTTCGGAAGAGGAAGCCGAGCCCGACGAATACAATTGGGCCGGACGCAATAAAACCTATTTTATGCAACATAGGTTTGGCATGCAAAAGTATTACTATGCGATAAACCAAATGGGACAAACATACTTGATTCAAGATAGCTTGGTTCCGCCCAAATGGAAAATACTCAACGACATGAAAGAAGTTGCGGGGCATGTTTGTATGAGTGCCACTTATAACGACACCCTTCGAAACCAAACTGTATTAGCGTGGTTTGCCTTAGATATTCCCATCCCATCGGGGCCAGACCATTTCGTTGGTTTGCCCGGGTTAATTTTGGAAGTGAACATCAACAATGGGGCTTTGGTGCTGACTGCCGATAAAATTGACCCTAAGCCGCTGATCACAGAATTAGAATTGCCCAAGAAGATTAAAGGCAAACCGATAAGCCCTACCGATTATCGTACGCTAATCAAAGAAAAAATTGACGAAGAAAAAGCCGTCGAAGGTGCATGGTTTTGGAGAATTCGATACGAATTTTGATACCCAATACATTTCCGATTGTTCGTTAATATTTTCTCGGTAGAATTCTAAGACATAACATTAACGGCCGTTGGATGCTTACAAAGAACAACTCGGTGGTTTTTTAGACTGGTTTTGTTATTATTCCATCACACTAAAAGTGTGATACTAAAAGTGTGATACTAAAAGTGTGATAC
>DYOK01000253.1:0-2156 GCA_020720565.1 Acetofilamentum sp. | reverse complement strand
AAAAGTGTGATACTAAAAGTGTGATGTTCCAAAATATTTACTACATTTGTAACTCGGAACATTAAAAACAGAAGCACATGAGTTTGTTGTTAAATCCATTTAATACAGTAGGTTATATTTCTGAATATTACTTTTGCGACAGGGAATCAGAATTAGCCTTATTGCTTGAAAATGCTAAAAACAGCATTAATACAACACTTGTTTCGTCTCGAAAATTTGGCAAATCGGCATTATTATATCGTTTTTCAGAAGAATTAAATAAAGAAAATGAGATTTATTTCTTCTATATTGACATATATTCAACTCAAAATCTGCGCGAATTTATCGAACTTTTGTCGATTACAGTACTTCGGAAGTTTACGCCAAAGGAAAGTTTTGGCAAACAATTTTTGAATTTTGTAAAAGCTTTAAGGCCCGTAATTTCGTATGACACGCTCTCAGGTCAACCCGAAATTAGTTTCGAATATTCTCAAATCAAGGAATATGAGAATACTTTAGCACAAATTTTTAAATTTTTAGACAAGCAAAATGTTCCGATAATGATTGCTTTTGACGAATTTCAGCAAATAGCCACATATCCAGAGCAGAATGTCGAAGCCTTATTGCGTACCATCATACAAACCTTGCGTAATGTTAATTTTGTGTTCAGTGGGAGTCATCAGCACATTATGAACGAGATCTTTAGTAACAGCAAACGTCCATTTTTTGCCAGTACACAGTCGTTAAGTTTGTTTGAAATACCCGAAGAAAAGTACAAAGCATTTATCGAATTTCATTTTGCCGACCACAAAAAATATATCGATTCCGATGCCGTTGAATTTATTCTCGATTGGACCATGCGCCATACTTATTATACCCAATTTGTTTGCAAAAAACTCTTTGCTTCGCCAAAAAAGAAAATCGACATCCATACTGTAAAACTGGCTTGTGGAGAAATTTTAGATAGCGAGAGGTCTAATTTTCTGCATTTTCGGCGTTTGCTAACCCCATTTCAGTGGCAGCTTCTGATAGCCATTGCAAAGGAAGAGAAGGTGTTTAAACCACAATCGAAAGATTTTGTTCAGAAATACGCCTTAGGGTCGGCATCGTCGGTTAAAAAAACACTCGATTCGCTCACGCAGAAAGAAATGGTCATGCTACAAACAGGACATGACACACAATTCTATAGAGTATACGATGTTTTTTTGTTGCGATGGCTCAATAGAACCTATTAAAGACAAGATGTTTTTTGAGCTTTTCATGATTCGATCTCGATTTGGCCTTTAAAAACTTCGACAGCAGGTCCTTCGAGCCAGACGTTTTTATAAATGCCTTCCGAAAAATCGAAACTGACCTTTAAATGACCACCCAAGGCTTTTAAATAGAATTCTTGATATTTTGGATTTTCAAAATGAGCGGCAATAGCAGAGGCTACAGCACCAGTCCCACAGGCCCAAGTTTCGGCCTCGACACCGCGTTCAAATGTTCTTATTTCGATTTGGTTTTCGATAATCCGAATAAAATTGACATTGGTTCCCTCTGTACCATAATCAGAAGCATGACGTAGCTTGGCACCTTCTGTGGCGACATCGAAAAGGTCTAATTGTTCAATTATTTTGACCACATGGGGCGAACCGGTATTCAAAAAACAAGTGTTGTTAATGGTTTCTATTTGACTAACATCGTTCATTTTTAAGCGTATCAAATTGCCAATTTTAGCTGCTTCGTGCAAGCCATCGACGGCTTCAAACAGGTAGTTTGTTTTTTGTATACCTAAAGAATTTGCAAATTCGACGATACATCTACCACCATTGCCACACATACTACCTTCGAGCCCATCGGAGTTAAAATAGCGCATTTTAAAGTCATATAAATCGGACGAAAGCAGATACATCAATCCATCGGCACCAATGCCAAATCGCCTGTCGCATAAGAGGTTGATTTGACTTTTATCTAAGTTTATATCTTTAAAACGGGCATCAACCACAATAAAGTCGTTGCCAGCTCCATGATATTTATAAAAATCTAAAACCATGTTAATTGATGTTAAGTCGTTTGCAAAGAAAAACTATTGTTGCTATTTTTGGCAAAGTTAAATAAATGAAACTTAAAAATAAATCTTTTTAGATACACTCTAATGGATAACTGAAAAGGTAGATTATGTAAAATTTAAGTAT
>DYOK01000252.1 GCA_020720565.1 Acetofilamentum sp. | reverse complement strand
TAATAATTAAAACTTTTGAAAAGTTCTAATTATTAGATAGTTAAAAAAGATTAACTAACTATTGAAGTAAAAGAGGCTGCCAAATTAATTTGACAGCCTTTCTTTTGTAAAGTAATTGATTATTAAGTGCTTAGAATAAAACATTTCAGGTATTATTGAGCTAAGAACTTATTTTAATGTACCTTACAAAATTAACAAATAGGTCGAAGACCTTAGATGCTTTCTGTAGCCATAACACGAGCCAAAAGGTCGGCATAGGCCATTAACAAGTACTTTTTACCGTCGAAATCGATTTCAGTACCGGTGTGTTTGCGATAAAATACGGTATCGCCAACAGAAATACCAGGGTTTTCGATGCTTCCCATAGCCACTACTTTGGCATAGTCTGGTTTTTCCTTTGCCGAATCGGGTATAATAATGCCAGAGATCGTTTTGGGCTCTTTTGCTTGTTGTATTTCAAGTAATACGTTGTCGTTTAATGGTTGTAAAGCTTTCATATGCTTATGTTTTTAAAAATTTCTAATTTAAAGTAATTTCGGATTTTATAAACTCAAGTTGTTAAAATACTTTTTGTTATAAATCAATGTTTAGTTAGATGACATTATGATAATCCCAAAAGTTGATTGATTTTCAGACGGTCAAATCCAATAACAACAGTACCGCCAATGTCTGTTTGTGGTACGCCTTGTTGTCCGCTTCGCTTAACCATGGCTTCGGCTGCTTTTTGGTCTTTCGATACGTCGATGTCTCGGTATTTAACACCCTTTTCGTCGAAGTATTTTTTAATTTGAGTGCAGTACGTACAAGTCGGTGTGCTATATACTGTTACCGATTTTTGTTTGGGTGACTTGTCCTCATCGCCTTTGGCCGTGTAAATTTGCTCGTTGAACAGCGAACGATAATAAAGCGATTGGCTACAACCTTGATTGATGTTGACCAATTGACCTTTGTCGAAAATCAATAGAGTAGGAACCGATTGAATCTGAAATTGAGGGTGGATATCGCGAACCGTGTTTACATCGGCTGCAAAAACGGGCGTCTTTTCTAACATCCCTTCTGCTATGCTTTTGTAGGCACAATCGCTAATTTCCGACCCTTTTTTGTACAGTAAACAATAGGCTTTCGGAAGTTTTTCGACGGCTTGAATCAATTCTGAATAGGACTGAATTTCTGTAATCATAAATTTAGGTTTTCGACCCATTAATATTTGTGATTTTTTTCATTGAGTATTCACTTCGGTAAAATACTAAGATCTTTGACCTATTTCGTATTTTTATAACCGTCTATTTATCAATCTTCTCGTTTAATAAAATTCGACATTAAATTATTACATAATACTTAGGTCTAAGAATATATAATGTCTGATAGTTATCGTCTAAGTGTCGATTGCAAAACTTGTTAATTAGGTCGAAGACCTTAAAATATGGCGGTAGCGAAAAAACCACCGCCATATTAATATAAGTCTTACATCATGCCAGGCATTCCGCCCATTCCAGGCATTCCGCCACCTGCAGGTGCTTCGTTTTTCGATTTATCTTCGATAATGACACACTCTGTAGTTAAGAACATTCCGGCAATTGATGCAGCATTTTCAAGTGCAATACGGGTAACTTTCTTAGGGTCGATAACACCCGATTCGAACAAGTTTTCGTATTGGTCGATGCGTGCGTTGTAGCCATAATCACCTTTGCCTTCTTTCACTTTCTGGACAATTATCGAACCTTCTAAGCCTGCATTTTCGACAATTCGACGCATGGGTTCTTCGATGGCACGTTTAATAATTTCGATACCAGTAGTTTCGTCGTCGTTATCACCTTTCATGCCTTGAAGACTTTCGATGGCACGAATCAATGCTACACCACCTCCAGGAATAATACCTTCTTCGACAGCGGCACGAGTTGCGCTTAATGCATCCTCTACACGGTCTTTTTTCTCTTTCATTTCTACTTCAGTTACCGCACCAACGTAAAGTACTGCAACGCCACCAGCTAATTTGGCCACGCGTTCTTGCATTTTTTCTTTATCGTAATCGCTGGTCGAAACTTCCATTTGTTTGCGGATTTGAGTCACACGAGCGTCAATATTAGCCTTTTCGCCAATACCGTTTACAATAGTGGTGTTTTCTTTATCGATAACTACTTTTTCGGCTTGTCCGCACATTTCTAATGTGGCACCTTCTAAAGTATAGCCTTTTTCTTCCGAAATGACAGTTCCTTTGGTCAAGATTGCAATGTCTTCCAACATTTCTTTACGTCGGTCGCCAAAACCGGGAGCTTTAACAGCAGCCACTTTCAATTGACCTCTTAAGCGGTTAACCACTAATGTGGCCAATGCTTCACCGTCCATATCTTCGGCAATAATCAACAAAGGACGACCCGATTGTACAGCAGGTTCCAAAACCGGCATCAAATCTTTCATCGAAGAGATTTTTTTGTCGGTTAATAAGATGTAAGGATTGTTTAAAACCGTTTGCATTTTTTCGGCATCGTTGATAAAATAAGGCGACAAATAGCCTCTATCGAATTGCATACCTTCCACTACTTCAACGGTAGTTTCTGTTCCCTTAGCTTCTTCTACTGTTATAACACCGTCGTTTTTAACTTTGGCCATAGCCTCGGCAATTAAACTACCTATGGTTTTATCGCCATTAGCAGAAACGGTGGCCACTTGTTCAATTTTCTTGTTGTCGTCGCCAACTAATCGAGCTTGAGCAGTAAGGCTTTCTTTAACTCTTTCTACAGCTTTGTCAATCCCTCGTTTTAAATCCATAGGGTTGGCACCGGCTGTTACGTTTTTCAAACCTACCGAAACAATTGATTGGGCTAAAACAGTGGCTGTGGTTGTACCGTCACCAGCATCGTCGTTGGTTTTCGAAGCCACTTCTTTTACCATTTGAGCTCCTAAGTTGGCATATGGGTCAGACAATTCAATCTCTTTAGCTACCGTTACACCGTCTTTGGTAATCTGAGGTGCACCAAACGATTTTTCGATGATGACGTTACGCCCTTTAGGGCCTAAAGTAACTTTTACAGCATCAGCCAATTGGTCGACTCCTTTCTTGAGAAGTTCTCTGGCTTCAATGTTAAATTTGATTTCTTTTGCCATTTTATTATTGATTTGATTAATGATTAAATTAATTTTATTTGGTTTCCAGCAAGTCAAATTGCTTGCCATAGACCCCAAACCTGACAAATTGAAAGTTTTGCATCAATTTGAATGACAAAAAGACAGAGCTTTTATCAATATCGAATCTTACATTGAGTGAAGTTTTAAATTAAGATGTTAGACCATTAAGAATTAAGAATTATGAATTATGAATTATGAATTTTGAGTTTGAAT
>DYOK01000024.1:16374-19878 GCA_020720565.1 Acetofilamentum sp. | reverse complement strand
TAACTATTGAGTATTACAAATTTACAAAATCTTATTCTGAACTAAAACTCAATGTTTGCATTTGGTCGCTTACCATGAGCTAGACTATGTTATACTATCAAAAACCAAATTCAGCTTGGATTTTCTAATATGCGATTAGCAGACCACTGCCTGTATGTTTATCGTATCGGGTGGAGCTTGGATGGCCTTTGTAATAGACATTACCAGAATTCTCTATTTCTGCAACAATACTATTACTTGCATATACATAACAATCCGTTTTGGCCGATGTTTTTACGTACACATCGTTAGTGATTAAGGCTGAAGCGTCGACACTCCCTAAACTGACATTCCACAATTTAAGGGTATTGGCTTTTCCACGGAATATAACTTTACCACCATTAAAGCCCCCATTCCAATAGTATAATGTGTTGGTTTTGAATATTAAATCGGCCTCGTTGTATTTCCCTCTCGAAACAAAACCAAATTCATGATCAAAAAATAACGTGTCTTCCGAAAAAATACGACAGGCTTCGTAAGTAATAATTCGATGAAAATCGGTAAAGTGAACTGCCAATGTGAGTTTTTGTTCCGACGGACTCATCCATTGGCACCTTTTATCTACTTTTAGCTTTAAATTATGGCCATCAAACTCTGTTTTAAACGATTCGACAAACTTTTCGCGACCCGAAACCTCGATATAATTCAAACTATCTTGCACGAGTTTAATATCGAATACTTGGTCGACCACCAAGGTATCGAATGCAGCGATGGTTTCGGTTCTGGACATTTCGGCTCCACTGCCTGACCAACAGTCGTTAAATTTCGAACAAGAGCTAAAAAGCAATGCCCCCGAAAATATGATTATCAATTTATTGAATCGCATAAGCTAAACCTATTTCCATCACATCCAACACCATTAAATTGGTTTTCATCGAAGCCTGAACATACCATTTTTTCGAAACTTGATATCGTAGTATTCCTCTATTATAAAAGGTCTGCCCTTCGAGTTTATCGACCATACCCACATAAATTCCTTCTTGAATTATTAGACTAACCGTTCCGACTTTAATGGTTTGCGAAACATGAATTCCAGTTTTCAAAACCGACCAGTCCGATGGGTTTTCTTCTCCTTTTAATCGCATTTCGGTGGGTATTGAACTGTCGTAAAACACATCGACACCTGCCCCAAGTGCCAATTTATGCCCCATGTGTCTTCGATATTCAAAAGCACTTGAGATGGTTACAAATCTATTGGCTGCAAACCGACGCGTTTTTTTCAATCCTGAATAGATTGAAATATCAAATTCGTTATAATCGTCGAAAACAGGATTGGGTTCTTTTCTGTTTTTTTCTTCAAGCAAATTTAACTCTGCTCCCAGAAACGCACTTATGGTATTCAATCCAATATTGGGTTCTGCTAAATTGGCATTTGACAAGTGAGAGAATGACAATCCTGCATTTAAATATAGCTGATTCCATATTTTAAAATTCGCTTTAATTTGCGAATTAAAGTAGACATTTAATGCTGAGCCTAAGGCAATATTCTGATAATTGGTTTCTGCATTAAAATATTTGGTTACATACCCAATGCCTGTTCCAATCCTAAAATCGAGAATAAACTTTGGCCTATTTAAAAGTTTAAACGACATGAATGGCTGTAAAGTCCAAGCCCTACCAAACACATCGTCGTTACCCAAAGTGGTATATAACAGCGAAAACCCCAATTCTGGATAACGATAAACTTTATGCCATATTTGTTTACCACTAAATTCCTTAGCTGCGTTCAACTCTATACCACGAATTGGTTCATGGGTTAAATAACTAAAAAAAGAGTACTCAGGAATTAAAAACCCATACTGTAAGTCGGTAGAAATTCTCGAATTATTCAATATTTGAGCCTGTAAATTGGGTATCCAAGCTCCAATAAAAAAAACTATAAAATAAACAATTCGAATACGATTCACTGCGATATTAAGGTCTTCGACCCGTTTTTTTGGTTAACAACTGTCCTATTTCCAAACATTCTAAAAAACCGAATACAACTTTAATTTATTTAATATCCTCATATTAATTCATCAAACCATAATTCAAGATACCTCAATGTTTAGTGGGAAATGTTTTTAAGTTCCTCTGGTTTATGCTCGTGTTTAAAGAAGATGGCAAAAAGGATAGCAATCACCAATGCATAAGCAGCGAAACTCATCCAAATACCCGACCAATTAAGTCCCTTTTCTGTTGTAAAATAGGCATCAATAAGCCATCCGCTACCCAAACTACCGAGTACAGCACCAAATCCGTTGGTCATCATCATAAACACCCCCTGTGATCCGGCACGATTCGAATCGTCGCTTTGTGTTTCTACGAATAATGATCCCGAAATATTGAAGAAATCGAAAGCCATACCATATATAATGCACGATAAAATCAACATCCAAAGTCCGTCGGCAGGGTTGCCAGTTGCAAATAAGCCAAATCGCAACACCCAAGCAATCATACTAAAAAGCATTACTTTTTTGATTCCGAATTTTCTCAAAAAGAAAGGTATGGCTAAAATGAAAAGTGTTTCTGAAATTTGCGAAATCGACATGATAATGGCCGGATATTTCACAGTAATTAAGTCTTGATATTCGGGAATTTTGGCAAAGTCGTGCAAAAATGTGTCGCCGTATGCGTTGGTTAATTGGAGTGCTGCTCCAAGTAACATAGCAAAAACAAAAAACAAGGCCATTTTGACATCCTTAAACATTGTAAAAGCTTTTAGACCTAAACTTTCTATCAAGCCGGAGCCACCGCCTTTATTGCCAGGAATACACGAAGGCAGAGTAAACGCATATATTCCCAATAAAAATGATGCTGCCGAAGCCACGTAAAATTGCATATGAGACGTTTCAATTTCGGAAAGACTGACAGTCCATAAAGCAATAATAAACCCAATTGTACCCCAAACACGAATAGCTGGATAATTTTTGATAATATCGAGGTTGTCCCCTTTTAACGCCGAATAGGCAATTGTGATGGAAAGTGAAATAGTCGGCATATAAAACATCATATTCAAGAGCATCAGCCAAAACATTTCATTGGGATTTTCGGCTCGCGTTAGCAAAAACAGAAAGATCCCCCCCATAATATGAAAAACACCATAAAGCTTTTCCGCATTAATCCATCGATCGGCTAAAATACCTGCAATTGCTGGCATAAAGAGCGATGCTATGCCCATTGTAGAGAATATGGCACCAAATTCTGCCCCAGACCATTGTTTGGTCTGAAACCAATAAGCCCCAATGGTTAGTAACCAAGACCCCCAAATAAAGAATTGCAGAAAATTCATTGCAATTAAACGAAACTTCAAACTCATAGTGTTTTAATAGTTATGGTCAGCGACCCATTTAGTATGTTTTATCTCTTTTATTATCTGTATGTTACATCAAAAATTAACAAAATAATATCGAATCAATTGTTAAGATTTTTTTTAAGCTCATAAAGATATATTTAAATTTGATTGCACAGATTCAAAGATTCAGA
>DYOK01000024.1:0-16274 GCA_020720565.1 Acetofilamentum sp. | reverse complement strand
TTTTTTTAATCTTGAATTCTAAATTTTCATAAAACTTTGTTGCAATTTTTTCAATAAAGAATTCAGAAATGAAAATAATTTGTATTTTTGACCGTCTTATTTTTAATTAGTCTAAACAATGATAGAGAATCCGGTCGAAAATGTTAAAGAAGCTGTCCATGATAGATTTAGAACCTATCTCGAGTCTAACGGACACCGAAAAACGCCCGAACGCTTTGCAATTTTAGAAGAGATTTTTTCGCACGAAGGACATTTCGACATTGAATCGCTCTATATTTTAATGAAAAACAAAAACTACCGTGTGAGTCGTGCTACCTTATATAATACCATTGAATTGTTATTGGAATGTAATTTAGTGATTAAGCACCAGTTCGGAAAAAATATTGCACAATTCGAAAGAGCATACAAAGCCAAGCGACACGACCACCTTATTTGTACCAAATGTGGTGCTGTTTTAGAGTTTTCTGACCAAAGAATCCACGAAATTAAAAAGACGGCTGCAAAAATAAATAATTTCGATATGTCGCACCATTCGTTGTATATTTATGGTACTTGCGAAAAATGTCAGATTCCTGTCGAGCCAATTTTATAACAATTGAGCTTTAATTATTAACAAGCATTTTATATTCGAGCTTTACTTTGTACTTTGGCACGTTCAAAATTTGATATTGACGTAAACCAAAACAAAGCATGAAAGTAGATGTACTCCTTGGCCTTCAATGGGGCGACGAAGGGAAAGGAAAAATTGTGGATGTATTAACTCAAAGATACGATGTCGTTGCACGGTTCCAAGGCGGCCCAAATGCGGGACATTCGCTCGAATTCAACCAAATAAAGCACGTTTTACATACCATTCCTTCGGGCATTTTTCACAAAGATTGCCTTAATATAATCGGAAATGGTGTGGTAATCGATCCTGTCATTTTTAAAAAAGAAATCGAAAACATTGATGCCATTTGTGGTCATATCGAGAATCTAATTATATCAAAAAAGGCTCACCTTATTACCCCCACACATCGGGCATTAGATGCCGCTTACGAAAAATCGAAAGGCGATTCTAAAATTGGCTCTACACTTAAAGGAATTGGACCCACTTATACCGATAAAATCAGCCGAAATGGTTTGCGTGTAGGTGATATTCTCGACCACAACTTTAAAGAAAAGTACCAAGCTTTAAAATTAAAACACCTTAATATTTTAAAAAATTATTCGCACGATTTCGATATCGAAACCTACGAATTAGATTTTTTTAAGGCTTTAGATTCAATTCGCCGATTTAAACTTATCGATAGCGAATTCGAAATGAATGATTACATTAACCAAAATAGAAAAATATTAGCCGAAGGTGCACAAGGCACTTTACTCGATATCGATTTTGGATCTTATCCTTTTGTAACTTCTTCGAATACCGTAACGGCAGGTGCTTGCATTGGTTTAGGTATTGCCCCATCAAAAATTGGAGAAGTGTACGGTATTTTTAAGGCTTATTGCACTCGCGTGGGCAGTGGTCCCTTTCCTACCGAGTTGTTCGACCACACTGGCGAGGAATTACGTCGTATTGGTCACGAATTTGGTGCCACAACAGGACGTCCTCGTCGCTGTGGCTGGATGGATTTAGTGGCCCTCAAATATGCCGTAATGATTAATGGCGTGACCCAACTTATTATGACCAAGTCGGATGTACTCGATAGTTTTGAGACTATTAAAATAGCTACAAAATACAAAGTAAATGGCGAATTAACCGACCGTTACAACAGTGTTTACGACGCTCAAATAGAACCAATATATCAAGATTTTTCTGGATGGAAAACTGACATCTCAAAGCTTAGTAAGTGGGAGGAATTACCTACTGAACTTACACAATATATTCAATTTATCGAAAAAGAAGTCGGTGTTCCTATTACCATTGTTTCGGTTGGCCCCGACCGCGAAGCCACATTGTTAAAAAACTAAGGTTTTCGACTTATTTATTGGTTTTGTAAAGGCGTTTATCAGGCGTTTAGATAAATAAAATTCGACATGATATTATTCAAGGTACTAAATTTCAAAACATTTAATGATATGAGAAAAATTACATTATTATTTTTAGCAGCGAGTGTCGGACTAATGGTTATTTCTTGTCAATCGACAAATGAACCTAAAACCACCACAGAAGAAGTAAAAACAGAGGAAATGTCGGTTCCATCAATCGAAGAAGCCACAGTTGTTAACGAAGCACCAACTTTAGATAGCAACTCTACAGCACCACAACGCGAAGGTGGAGCTCAATAAGATCCAAAATAAAATATTTAAATAAAAATCCGAATCGTTTTTAATATTGATTCGGATTTTTCTAATTCAGAAAACACTGTTTTTAAACCAAACTTAAAATTTCCGAAGGTTCTTGCACAATAAAATTTGCCCCTGAGGATAGCAATTCTTCCTTTGTTCTAAAGCCCCACAGCACACCAATGGTCTCGATACCCGCATTAAAACCGGTTTGAATATCGGTAGAAGTATCGCCTACAAAGTAACATTCGTCAGGATTTAATTTGAGCTCCTGCAAGATATCGAACACGCCATCGGGTGCCGGTTTTCTTGGTACATCTTGTCTGGCACCATAAGCTATTTCAAAGTCTATGTTGGGAAAATATTTATTTAACGTATCTGGAACAAAATCGTGAGGTTTGTTCGATAAAACAGCTAATCTATGCCCACGAGAATTTAGCGTTTGCAACAAGTCAATAATTCCTTGGTAGGGTTTTGAACGCGTATTTTGCATGGCACGGTATGCCTCTCTAATTTTATGGTGAAATACCTGAAAATCGTTTTCTGATATATCTTGCGGCAAGGTTCTTCGGCACAACACTTCTATTCCGTTTCCGATAAAATGTTTAAACTGGCCTCTGTGATGTGTAGGCATACCAAATTCTTGTAAAACAGAGTTGACAGAATCTGCAATATCGTCGAGGGTATCTAAAAGGGTTCCGTCTAAATCGAAAATTAAAGCTTTTTTAATCATTCTTATATAAATAGGGAAATAAATTCAAATTATAACACAAAGATATAGCCTATGGAAACAACCAATTATGAGCGGCCTCATGACTATCAAAAACTTTAAGTGTATAATTAAATGCCGATAAATGGTCATTTATCAACATTGCATACGCTACGTTGGTGGTATCTTTAAGAATTACGGCATGCATAACTGAGTCGAAATGAGTAGCCGATTTGTTTAAAGCTGCACCGAGCAAAGGAATATCGATAGCCGAAAATTTGACCTCTACTTTCAGTGCGTTTTCCAGAATAAGCAAATTGGGTGCTTCTTTGGCATATTTCCGAATAGTTAAAAAATACGTCTTCATCGATTCAAAATCTAATCGACCCGAATTATCAACGATTAATAATTGTTTTTCAATATCAAAATTATATTTAACCATATTCTATCGGAGCAGCTTCTTGTTAATTTGTTTAACTATAGCAGGCCCTTGATAAATAAATCCAGTATATACTTGAACCAAACTTGCACCAGCTTCGAGCTTTTCAATGGCATCTTCGGCAGTAAAAATACCGCCTACACCAATTATTGGAAATTTACCATTTGATTTCTGATGCAAATACCGAATCACCTCTGTAGAGCGTTTAGTTAAAGGCTTTCCACTTAATCCACCAGCTCCGAGCGATTCGATATAGGCTTTATCGTATGATAGTGGTTCCCTTGCAATCGTTGTATTGGTTGCTACTACACCGGCAATTTGGGTATCGATAACAATTTCGATAATGTCGTCTAGTTGCGTATCGGTTAAATCGGGAGCAATTTTAAGCAATATAGGCTTTGATTGAGGTTTAGAATTATTAAGATTTTGAAGTTGATTCAGTAATTGCTTGAGCGGTTCTTTTTCTTGTAAGTCGCGAAGATTCGGGGTGTTAGGTGAGCTAACATTGACCACAAAGTAATCGACATGTTCGAACATTTGCTCGAAGGCATATTGATAATCTAAAATAGCATCTTCGTTGGGAGTTACTTTATTTTTGCCGATGTTACCACCAACAATCACATTCGATTTGCGATTTTTGAGTTGTTCAACACAGACATCTACACCTTGGTTGTTGAACCCCATTCGATTGATTAATGCGGAATCGTTTGTTAATCTGAAAGCTCGGGGTTTAGGGTTACCAGGTTGAGCTTTTGGTGTTACAGTCCCAATTTCGACAAACCCAAACCCAACAGAAGCCAGGGCATCAATCACTTCGGCATCTTTATCGAGTCCAGCCGCCAAACCAACAGGATTAGGGAAATCAAATCCAAAAACCCGACGATGTAGCCGAATGTCTTCAAAACCATAAATCCATTTTAATAAAAAGGTTAAATTAAGCTTTTGTAGGGCTTTTAACAATCCAAAAGTAATCGCATGAGCTTGTTCTGGTTGCTTAAAAAAAAGGAGAGGTCGGATGATGTATCGATACATGAGTTGATTTTTTTGCAAAAATAAAGCGAATTGATCATTCGTTAAAATATAATCGCAATTATCTATAAAAAGATTTTCGACCCTCAAAATTATTTAGAAACCAGAACTAAATAAGTACTGATTTATAAATCAATACAACTTTATAAAATTCTTAACTAATTGTTATTGTGTTGTTTATAAATATCATTCTATATAAAGCAGATCAAGTCTTTCTTAAAATCAGCAACATTAAAATTTTATATATAAAATAATATATACATTTGTTTAAGCCAGATATTTTATTAACAACAACTTACAAGTTAAATCTCTATCTTTTGTTGATGTAACCAAATCAATAACTAATAAAAAAGCCTATGAAAAATCCATTTTTAATGATTGATTTTCTGATATTTCGTTCTTTACTGAATGAAATAATTTAGCACACCATATTTGGGGTGTTTTAAACTTCAAAAACCACTTTACTTACTTAATAACCAAATCATTATGTTTAAACCTAATTTTTTATTTATTTTAAGCCTTTTGGGGGCTTTAACAACACAAGCACAGACCTATTTAATTAATTCTTACAATGGACAGACCGTATCTACTTGTTCTGGGACTATTTATGACAGTGGAGGAAGTGGAGGTAATTATTCTAATAATCAAAATTATAGCATGACTGTAGTTTCGTCAACCCCAGGTATGGCTATACAGTTAGTCATTACATATAATACAGAAGAGGATTATGACTATCTTTATGTTTATAATGGCACCAATACATCTGCACCACTCATGACTAAATTACATGGCAGCGGCAGTATCACATTGTTTAGCACTAATGTCTCGAATGCATTACATGTGAAATTCACCTCAGATGATTCATTTAAATATTCTGGTTTTAGTGCAACAATTTCATGTGTCGATCCACCAGCACCAACCATTCACGACTGTTTAGGAGCACGCCCCGTATGTGGAAGTTCTTATACCGAAGGCTCTCCAACCTATGGGGTCAACAGTGGACAGGGGTATTACCTGACCGAAATCTACGACGTTGGGAATGACTGTCATACGGCAGATAATCAACCTGGAATTTGGTACATTTTTACGGTACAAACTACCGGTTCGATGCGTTTTACAATTGACCCTGTTAACGATGATGACGATTATGATTGGGCCATGTTTAATTTGTCGAATCATACCTGTGCCGATTTAGCCTCATCGGCCGGCCATGCAGCAACCGAAGTCAGCTCGAATACTTCTGGAGAATCATACGATGGGCCAACAGGGATTAACTCTTCAAACTCTTCATACGACAATAGCTGCGGTGGACCTGGTGATGAGGACGAAAACCAATGGAATGTAGATAGAACTGTAACCGCAGGTCAGCAATATGTTTTATATGTGGCCAACTACGAACAAACCAACGATGGTTATACCATTACATTTAACCAAGGCTCTTCAAATATTATCGACATCGATGCTCCCTATTTATCAAATATTACATCTTCACCCGCATGTGGGCAAAATCAAATTACCTTCAATTTTAACGAAAGGGTTTTGTGTAGTAGTGTATCAGCATCTGATTTTAATGTAACAGGGCCTGGCGGTCCATATTCGGTAACTAATATCGATTGTAACTCAGGTGCAGCCTATAGCGAATCTTTTACTATAACCCTCAATAGTAATCTAACATCTGGAGGTTCATATTCGCTTAATTTAAGTGGTCAGGTTGACGATGCCTGTGGAAATGCAATCATTGGAAATAGCCTCACATTTACAGTTAATGGGGTCAGTGCGAGTGCTTCGGTTACACATCAGGTCGATTGTTATGGAGGTACTAACGGAACAGCAACTGTGGTTGCAAGTGGTGGGACTCCAGCATACACTTATCAATGGAGCACTGGAGGAAATTCGGCCAGTGTGAGCGGTTTATCTGCAACAAGCTATAACGTTACAGTTTCTGATGCAATTGGAGTTTGCCAAAGCATTCAGACTGTTACAGTGACGCAACCAAACGCCATTACGAGTACGTTTAATCAAACCAACGTCAATTGCTTTGGCAATTCGACGGGTAGTGCAACAGTTAATCCATCGAATGGAACACCAGGGTACACTTATTTATGGAGTGCATCTGCAGGGGGTGGTTCAAATGCTACTGCGAGTGGTCTAGCAGCAGGAACCCATACGGTTACCGTTACCGATGCCCATGCTTGCATACATACCAACTCGGTAACAATTACTCAACCTAATCAATTGACACTTGATTCGATACAACTTATTCAGCCTTTATGTTATGGAGGAAATAACGGACAAATAATTGCACACAATACTCACGGAGGGACAGCTCCCTACACCACGACTTGGAGTAATGGCGGTTCAGGTTCAACATTAAGTGGATTATCTGCTGGAAATTATTTTGGCACTATTACAGATGCCAATGGATGCTCTATTACAAATCATCCCAACCCATTTGTGCTTGGGGAACCTACTGCAATTACAATTACACCCACAATTACCGATGCCACTTGTTTTGGCGGGACAAACGGCAGTGTGCTGGCAACCCCTAGTGGAGGAACCTCTGGTTATACTTATGCATGGGGTGCATTAACAGGTGGTCAAACCACACCAACCGCTAGCAATTTAGGTGCAGGAACCTATAATTTAACAGTTACTGATGCTCATTCTTGTACTACAAGCGGCTCATTTACCGTTGGGCAAGGCACTGAAATATTGGTCACTACAGGAGCTATTAATAGTGCTCACTGTGGTTTATCGGATGGAAGTGCCACTGTATCGGCATCTGGAGGAACTGGTACATTGTCATATTCTTGGAGCACTTCACCAACTCAAACTGGATTAACTGTTACAGGTGTTTCTGCCGCAAGTTATACTGTGACCGTCAGTGATATCAATTCATGTAATAAAACGCATTCTGTTAGCGTTCCCGACGGAGGAGCACCCAGTTTAAATTTAGTGAGTCAAACCGAAGTTTCGTGTTACGGAGGAAGCAATGGGACTGCCCAAGTCAATGCAACAGGTGGCTCTGGAACTTTAAACTATTCGTGGTCTAGCTCATCCAACACAAGCAATATCGAGTCTGGCTTATCAGCTGGCTCACATACCGTTTCGGTAACAGATGGAGCTGGTTGTGTAAGTACTTTGAATATAGATATTAGTGAACCAACTGCATTATCAGCTAGTATAAGCTCTCAAACAAGTACACTTTGCTTTGGGTCTAGCGACGGAACGGCAACTGTTGATATCAGTGGTGGGACAAGTTCTTACACAACTCAATGGAGCACATCTCCTGTTCAAAATACAGTCACGGCAACAGGCTTAACGGCAGGGCCATACACCGTTACCATTACAGATGCTCATTTGTGTACAACAACCGAATCGGTAACCATCGCCCAACCTATGCAAATTGCAATCAACAACAGCTTTACAACTCCAACGCTTTGCTACGGCGAATCAAATGGAACAGCTGGTGTAGACAATATTACAGGCGGTACAGGGGCATATTCATATTTATGGAATACCACTCCTTCTCAAACCGATCCTACAGCATCTGGACTTTCGGCAGGACCAATTACGGTCACTGTGTCTGATGTCAATAACTGTACGGCTCAAATTTCCTTAATGGTTTCAGAGCCCTCAGTACTTTCTGCAACAACTGCATCAGTAATGCCTTCTTGCTACTCTGGTGCCGATGGAATAGCTGTAGTTAATGTGAGTGGAGGAACGGTATCAACCGGGTACACCTACTTATGGGATAACAATGCAGGTAATCAAACCAATGACACCGCTTTCTCACTAGCTGCTGGCAGTTATAACGTAACGGTTCAAGATGATAATGCTTGCTCTGCAACATATTCAGTTAATATTAGCGACCCCACCGAATTAACAGCAACAACTGCGTACCAAAATGTGAGTTGTTTTGGTGGAAATGATGGCCGAGCTTCTATTAGTCCCACTGGAGGTACTTCGCCATACACCTATTTATGGAGCGAAAGTGCTCAAACCAACGATACCATTTTCGGCTTAATTGAAGGAATGTATGATGTCACAGTTTATGATGCCAATTTATGTGCGTTTATTAGTTCGATTCAAATTATTGAGCCCAGTGCTTTAAGTATTATCACAAATGCTTACGATGTGCTTTGTAACGGAGGTAACAATGGCCAAATTACGAGCAATGTAAGTGGTGGAACGAATCCCTATACTTTCGAGTGGTCGAATGGAGCTACATCTTCTAACATTACAGAAAGTGCTGGTATTTATAGCGTTACTGTAACCGATAATATGGGTTGTGTAATCACACAAACCGACACTATTTCAGAGCCTACTGCATTGGCGATTAATTTCACAACAGTTTCGCCCAATTGTGGGAATAATGATGGCTCGGCAAGTGCAAATGTTAGTGGCGGTGTTGGAAGCTACCAATTTGAATGGACTAATTTAGTTGGCAACGATACCATTCTTCAAACTGCTGACTCCTTAGTAGCAGGCAACTACAACATCACAGTGTACGACGGAAATGGTTGTTCATTAGAAAGCAGTGCCAGTTTAACTGACTTAGGTGCCGCTAACATTTCGATTGGTTCGCTTACTCACAACAGATGTTATCAAGATTCTTTAGGCACTGCTCAAATTTCAATTATTTCAGGGGGGACAGCACCTTTCAATTATACCTTTAAAGAAGGTTCTGATACGCTACAAAATGGGTCAGACCATGCAATTGATAGTTTATGGGCAGGCAGTTTTGCTATTATCGTAAAAGACAATCTCGGATGTATCGCAAGTTTATCGTTTGATATTTTGCAAAACCCACAGATTAATGCCACCATGCATCTCGACCAAAGTATTTTGTGCACTGGAGAAGCTTCGGGAGCTATTTCGGTTAACGTTAATGGCGGAACCGCACCCTATCAATACCATTGGAGCTTTGGTTCTGATACCGATGCTAGCATCGATCATTTACCTATTGGACCCTATTGGGTCACAGTTACTGATGATAGCCTTTGTGTGGTAACACGTCAAATGAGCTTATCAGAACCCAATGCGTTGAGTATTTCTCTTATCGACTCAGGCATGGTAACTTGTAATGGTTCTAACAGTGGCTACCTATCTGTTCAAGCCGATGGCGGTACTCCAATCTATAATTTTACGTGGTCTAACAGTCAAACAGGAAACTCAGTAAGTGGCCTTTCTGCTGGGGATTACCAAGTTACCATCCACGATCAAAATGGATGTGAGTTAGTTCAACCCTATAATGTGTCTGAGCCTAATCCTATTGTGGCTACAATCAGCGTTTCTCCAAGTACTTGTAGTGGTGCAAATGGAAGCATCGCACTTACCGTTACAGGTGGTACTGGTAGCTACAGTTTTGAATGGGCACATGATAATACCCTAACAAGTCCGGATGCAACAGGCTTAATTTCAGGAACATACACCTTTACTATTACCGATAGCTTAATGTGTGTAGCCGATAGCTCGGTTCAAATTAATAATAGCGGCTCAATCGGACTCACTTTGCAATCGGCAAACGACGCAAACTGTTTCGGTACCTCTACTGGTTCGGCTGAAGTTCTTGTGGTTGGAGGTGTTCCAAACTTCACCTACATCATTCGATACGGAAGTGTCATTCTGGATAGTGTACAAATTGGTACTTCTTCGCATACTTTCCTTAACTTAGGCATGGGTAATTATCAAATCGAAGCCCTAGATGGTAATGGTTGTTCGGCTACAACACAAGTTAGCATCGACCAACCCACCAGTATTTTAGCGAATGCTAACGTCACCAACGTAAACTGCTTCGGACAAAACAATGCCCAAATTCAAGTTAATGTCAATGGCGGCACACCAGCATATCAGTACTTATGGAGTCATGGTGCAACTTCTCAAGACTTGACAGGTATTGGAACGGGAACTTACTCATTGACGATAAGCGATTCGCATTCTTGTACCAAAGTGCTCAACAATTTGATTGTTTCGGAACCAAGTGTACTTTCGGTAAGTCTCGACAACATTAGCCACAATCCTTGCCATAACGATTCGATTGGTCAAATAGAAGTTTCGTGCTTGGGAGGCACTCATCCTTATAATTTTATTTGGAACAACCACTCTCAAGATAGCATCTTACAACATTTAAAAGCAGGACAATACAATTTGACGGTTACTGACGCTCATGGCTGTACCGACACTTTGATGACAAGCATTGTGCAAGCCACTCTACTGGCCATTACCGATAGTGTTTATATCGAGAATCATCTCCAATCGATTGACATCGTGCCTGTTGGTGGAACACCAAGTTATCAATATGAATGGTCGAATGGTGAGCAATCTGCCAATTTAAGCAATCTCGGAACTGGCTTATATCAACTTACCGTCACCGACTTTAATGGATGTAAAGCCTATCAAGTTTATCGAGTCGATATCGAAATGATAATCCCAAGTGTAATTACACCAAATGCAGATGGTAAAAACGATCGATTCAATATTGTAAACATTGGCTCAATCGATCGAGTCGATATCACGATTTTTAACCGATGGGGCGACTTGGTTTTCAATTTTTCTGGCACAGGTCAAGAATATCAAAACGAAACTGCTCAATGGGACGGTACTTACAACAATATAGACCTTAGCTTAACTACTTTTGTATATGTGATTGATTTACACGATGGTAAAGAAGCTATTACAGGAACATTAACCATTGTAAAATAAGGATAAAGGGTAAAGCCGCAAATGCTTTACCCCTATTTTAACAAATCATATTATTAAAATAACAAATCGAAAGAAAATGAAAACAATACAATTATTCGTTATATCACTTTTTACAACAAGTGCTCTATGGGCTCAGCAGCTACCATTGTATAGCCAATATATGATGAACCCTTTTTTGCTTAACCCTGCAATTACAGGCAATGTAGATTATATTCCTGTTCGTTTAACCGCTCGTCAACAATGGGCTGGTATAGATGGAGCTCCATCAACTCAAGCTATTAGCGGACATATGTTATTGGCGAACAAAAGCATGGGTGTAGGTGGTTATATTTTTGCCGATCGCTTTGGACCAGAAACGAAGGTTGGTTTACAAGCCAATTATTCGTATATTCTTGAATTGGCCTCGTGGGATGCCAAGTTGTCGTTTGGCATATCGTTTAAAGCCTTTCAATATAGTCTCGACTATGCAAAAATGACCGAAATCGATCCCGACGACGCTACCCTCCAAGAGAAAAGCAAATCTGCTTTTGTGCCCGACGCCGACTTTGGGGTTAATTTGCAAGGCGAACGATATTACGTTGGTTTAGCGGCCACCCAATTGATTGAATTACCAATTAATGTAGCTGGTCAGGAATTGGAAAAAAACAGCATGATTCGACACTATTATTTAATGGGTGGATACAGATTCCTGGTATCAAAAACATTTGAAATAGAGCCCTCAGCCTTAGTTAAAGCTACAGAGCGCTCTCCTTTTTCGGTCGACGTTAATGTCAAGGGCATTTACCAAAAAAACTACTGGTTAGGTTTTTCGTATCGAACCTCTAATGCAATAATCGGAATGTTAGGTCTAAACTACCAAAATTTTGTATTTGGATATGCCTTTGATTACGACATTACCGATATTCGAGGGCACCAAAGCGGAACGCATGAGATTGTTTTAGGGTACAACTTCGGAACCAGTAAGCACAAAGGTTCAAGCTTGTTATAAGCCTTATATCACAAAAAAAGAGACTGTTTGTATTTGAAAACAGTCTCTTTTGTATTTAAATAAGTCAGCAGACTGATATATGGCTAGTTACAAAAACAATAAAAAGGGAGAAGACCTTATAAAACTTTTCGCCAAAGTTGGTCTTTGTAAAGTTGCATTTCGGGAACACGACATTGCTCCACAGAACTCACCCTTTCGGTGGTATAAACCATCTCTTCCATCAATTCTGGTGCTCTGCGAACACCTTCTCCCAAGTTGATTAAAACGACATCGCCATTTTTGATATGACCAAATTTTAAAGCTTCGAAAAAACCGCCCATTGCAATGGTACTGGCTGGTCCAATTCGAACTTGCTTTTCGAATGCGATAAGTCTGGCCACATCCACAATTTTAGATTCGTCGAAGGTGAGCATTTCGCCCTTGCTTTTATGAACTAAATCGGCAATTATTGGATAAGTTGCAGGATTACCCGTAGCTAATGTCGGAACCTTTGTAACTGGCGAATCGATAATTGGATAGTCGTTTTTCCATCCATCGGGGAAACCAAGTTCTTTTGCACGCTCCCACCCCAATGTCATTGGATTGCAAGCACTAGGTTGAACCATAATATAACGAGGATAAGCTGGTAAAAAATTGGTATTTTTAAGGTCGTTTAGGGCTTTATCGATAGCTATTGGTCCAGTCCCTCCGCTTAGTGCCTGTATGTACACTGTGGGAAACGATTCCATTTGTCTAATCCATTCGAAAACCATAGTTTTTTTGGCTTCGACACGCATGGGGTCAATGTTCCCTCCCGAAATTAAAATTTTGTTTTTATTGGCATATTCGGTAGCAATTTTTTTGGCATATGCATAATCACCCTCAACACGGAATACTTTTTGGCCATAAGCACTTATCTCGGCTTCGTTTGACATGAGTGCGTCTTGAGGTATAAAAACAGCCAAAGAAATGCCCGCTTTAGCCAAATAATAGGCAAATGCAGTGGCAATATTACCTGTGCTGGCTATAGCAAATTGTTTAATGCCATTTTCTTTTAGAACACTAGCAGCCAATGATGCCGCAACATCTTTAAACGTTCCAGTTCCTGGGCTCAAATCGTTTCGATAAACATGAACCTTACAATTGATACCGTATTGGTTTAATGCAAACTGATCTAAAAAAGACCAATGTTCGACAGGAATTACGCCTTCGCCTGAACTCACAATATTTTCGCGCTGATTTAGCGGAAGAAAATCAAAATAATCGAACAGGGATTGTGCTTTTGATTCAGCGATTATTTGTTTGACATTTTGAGCGTCTTGAAAGTATTCGACATCAACAAATTTATGCCCGCAAGCGTCACATTTTTGCTCGTTGTCGAACCATTGTTTCATGTCGGCCAACACATGTCCACAGGCACGGCATTTTAACTGATATTTATTCATTTATATTCTGATGTTGAAATGTGGCAATAAGTTCCATTATTTCGGGATTGGTATTGGCTTGAGGATAATAATCTAAAAAGAAGTCGACCAAATCGGGTTCAATAGAAAGTGCTTGTTTTAGGTATAAATGGGCTTTACGATGGTGTCCTAAAGAGTAGCTCGCAATTGCTTTCTTAATTTCAAATTCTGGAGCCTGTTCTAAAGTTTGATACGCATCGTCGGCTATACGGAAAGCTTTCCCCAATCGATTGGTAAAAAAATACACATCGAACAGTTGATGCCAAGCCATTTCGAAAAGCGTATCAATTTGCAATGCTTGATTTAAATGAGCTTCGGCTAATTCCACTTTGTCGTTCATAAAACAGGCATTGGCCAATGAAACCAAATATTCGGGGTCTTGATTTAAATCGAAAGCAATCGTAAATTGTTTTTCGGCCTCTTCGAATTGTTCGAGGGTCATTTCGAGCAAGCCCAATAAATGAAATGCCGAAGCATTCTTCGGATTAACTTTTATCGCTAAAAGATAATTCTTACGTGCACTTTCGTATAAGTTCATGTTGAAACTTATGTTTCCAATGGCTATCAATACGCCGTCGTTGAGCTCAGACGATAATTCAAGAATTTCTTTATATGATTCTAATGCTGGCAAATACTTCTCCTGATGTTCGTATATTCTGGCCAATTCACGATGATAAGAGGCGTTAAGCGGTTCCAATGCAATGGAATTGAGCAGTGCATTTTCGGCTGATGCCCAAGAATCGCCATAAGCTGCACATTGGCCCAAATAGAACCAAGCTTCTCCGTTGAGATAGTCTGTATTAATGAATTTTTCGAAATATATGTTAGCCTCGTCGAACATTAAAGCTTGAAAATACAGCACAGCCAAATCGAAAAGATTCTGAGGGTGTTGATCTGCTATCAACTTTAAATAGTCCGCAGCTTCTTTAATAAAACCTTCTTGTTGATAAATTGCAGAAATCGAAGACACAATATCGCTGTAATCTTCGCCTGATAAATCGATCGCATTAGAAAAATGCTCATGTGCCTCGGTAGTTAAACCCAAACCCAAAGCCGACTCAGCAATAATCATGTAATAATCGACATCTTCTTTTGTTCCAAAAGCAAAAAAAGCTTCTTGAATGGTCTGGTAAGCCGCTTCGAAATTTGCTTCAAGATTATAAACCTGAGCCATTCTTTTAAGTAAATCGTAGCTATTTGGGTGAATCTTAAGACCTTTGCGAACAGCTGTTGATGCCGCTTTGGCATTGCTTGTCGATAAATAATGATCAATAATGTATTCAAACTCATGCACTTCGAAATATTGATTTTTTCGTTCTGCAAGAGATGATTCAAAATTATTTAGACTGTAGTCTAAATCTTCGTCTTGATAATAATCGTTATACATATTGATGCAAAATTACGAATAAATATATTGCCTAGCGACATTAAAATTCATATAGACCAGTTTTTTTTAAACAAGGATATAAATCGAATCGGATATTTTTCATAAAAAAAATGCCTAAGCCTCAATTCTTTTAATATTTTTGTAACATTAGACCAAGTACTTCTAAAGGTTATGCTTAAAACGAAGCACCCATGTCAAGTCAATTTTGACATACGAAGGACGGAAATGTATTTAAATTTAAAATCTGAGATTTAAGACACAAGCTAAAAATTCAACAAATAAACGCATCAACAAATAACACCTATGAAAGACGACCGATATATTAAAATATTTGAAGATAATCAACGATGGGTTGAAGATATTAATAATACCGATATCGATTTTTTTGCTCGGCATTACGAAGAACAAAACCCTGATTATTTGTACATTGGCTGCTCCGACAGTCGCGTACCAGCAAATGAAATTACGGGATTATCGATGGGCGATTTATTTGTTCACCGGAATTTAGGTAACGTGGTAGCCAATTCCGACATGAACATGATGTCGATTTTACAATATGCGGTCGAGGTACTCGAAGTTAAACACATTGTGGTATGTGGGCACTATGGATGTGGAGCACTTAAAGCGGCCATGCTGCCTCACAAATTTGGGGTTCTCGATAATTGGCTTCGTAACATTAGAGATGTGTATCGTTTTCACAAACTCGAACTCAACGAAATTAAAGACCTTGAACAACGTATGGATCGCCTTTCGGAAGTAAACGTCGAAGAACAAGTTCTCAATGTTGTTAAAAGTTCGTCTGTACAAGAAAGCTACCTAAAAAAAGGCTATCCAGTGGTACATGGTTGGATGTACGACATGCGAAATGGCTTGCTCAAAGACATGAACATCGACTTTAAAGCAACCCTTCAAAAGGTACAGGAGATTTATAATTTAGAAGAGGATATTAATAATAATAACCATTATCCGATTTATCAATATCCAAAAACTTCGAAATAAGGTCTTCGACCTTTTATTGTTTTTGTAAATAACAATAAAACAATACCTTACACAAATAAACTCTGATATTAGATCATTCTGATTACTAAATTTTTTTGCACCCCAATACCACTTACTGGCATTTTTTCTAAAAAACAAACTTAGTCATTTGTTGGCAACAAGTGTAGAAATACAACTACACAGCGGACAATTCGCTACTTAAAGACAAAAAGAAAAAACGGGACACATTTATTTTAAGGGGATTAGGCGAAAAGTTTTTAATTATGGCGAATTCGCCACAATTAAAAATAATTTAAACATCAAATTGT
>DYOK01000023.1 GCA_020720565.1 Acetofilamentum sp. | reverse complement strand
GTTTGATTTCAACTGAAAATAGGAATCTTAAACATCTTTTCAAAATTAACGATAAAAAAAAGAGACTGCCCGAGAGCAGCCTCAAATTTAAAATATTTTTTTTAGCTTATTGGACTACAAATGAGCCAAACTTAATTTTATTGCCTACCACTACACCTACACCGTAATCGATTCCATTTTTTCCAAAAGTTTGAGGGATGATAACCACTTTATTATCATTTGGAAACATGGGATCGCGTTCGAAGCTACCATCAGTATAGATGGTCAAAACGCCAGACACTCCAGCGGGTTTTGTTCTTACATTGTTGGTAAATTCCTTAACTTTTTTGAGTTCTGCATTGGTTAAGTTATCTGGATGATCGTTGTAGAAAATTTTAAGTTTATTGTCCACTTTAACCAATTTATACGAAGAGTAATAACCAAAATCGTTGGTTGAATTTTGAATTTTTGGATAAATTTTCATCCACTCAAATTTACCTTCTTTGTTGACTCCACCAGCTAAAATGTTATTGTAGTGGTAGTACAATATACTGGTCGATTCTTTCGACGAAGCTTCTGTAACAGTATGGTCGTCCGCCCATTTCTGTTCTGTCATAATAATATAACCTCCGTTAGCCAATTCCTCGACCGAGTTTACACCGTAGGCGTATCTAATATCTGGTGTTTCACCGTTTTTAACATCGGCCAATGCGGCTAACATATCTTTGTCAAATTTTTGAAAAAATGCTTTTGGATCGGCATCGGGTAAAACTACTAATTTGTTTGGATCATACAATTTAAAGAACATCCCTTGTTTTTCGTTGGGGAATTTCACATTTTTTCCTTTAACAAAACCACCTACTACAATCAAACCTTTTTTGTTTATTGTAAATTTAGCATCGGCAACTTCGAATTTTGGCATTTCGATAGAAAAAGGATGTAATGATTTTTTCTCAAGATTATAAACAAATTGATAAAAATCGTAATTGGTACTTGTAGCACCTTTTTTAGTAGTTTTCTCTTCTATTTTTGCCAAGAATAAGAATTTACCGTTTACTAACATTTCTTGTGTAATAATCACTTCGCGTGTATTAAATTGATCGCCTAAAATAATGTCATTTTTAAACACTTCTGTTAAGCTATAATCTAAAACCACTATATTTAATTTGTCGCCATTGTACTTTTTGAATGTTTTGTACGACAATATTACAATTTGAGACTCATCTTTTGACAAAGTGATTCTAAAACGGTCTTCTGGCATATTACTAAGAGGGACAGCGGCCAATTCTTTTGGCTTATTGCTCACCGAACCATCGGGTTTAATATAAGACACATATAAAACCAATTGATTTCGAGCTTTATCTCGAGCAGTCGAAAATAAAACTAACTTTTTTTGACGATAAAAGAGTGCTTCGTATTCGGTCTGCACACCGCCAACAGTGGGTAACATAATTTCTGAACTGGTTTCAATCGTGTTGGTTAAACTTGAAACGACATCGAGCCATACTTTGGAACGATTGAGTGTAACAGGATGATCGGTTCTTACAAAATAGTAAGAATCAGAGTCAAAACCAACAGCAGCTTGATACGAGGTTTTATCTTGTAGCGAAGAAGTGGTGCCCCAATCTACACTTTCGAGTGTTTGGGCATTGATAATCAGTGACAAACCTAATGCTGCACCTAATAATAATAATTGTTTCATGTAAATAAGTTTAAAGCGATTTTACGAAAATATCAATTATTCAACACATAGCATGCTTTTTTTAACATTTTTCGTTATAAATCTATGTTCGACATGTTTTTTTAACTTGTTTTACCCTAGTCAATAACAATGCCATCTCAATTTTAGTGTAAAATGTAAAAATAAATACACAACTTTTATTTAACAATTATCTCGTCGGCAAAAATAAATGCTTTTGAACCAGCTCCACCATGCCATTTAGGACACAACAGTTCGTTTTTTGCATAAACTTTAAGATATCGAATTGATTTAGGATAAAATGACGTGCTGAATTTTTTAATCACTACATTGGTTTCTGTTTCTGGCACATCGTTAAATACCTTGCCTAATGGAAAAAAGTATTCCCCATTATTTGACCCAAAAAACTCGACATAAGGTGGCATCCAAATCCAAGATCGTAAATCTTGAATAAAATTTATACTGGCATAGGTCGATGTTGTAGGTTTTCCAAAATCAATTAAAGCAACCAAATCTGAGAAATAATAGCCCTGCCACGCACCAGTTCGAAAGTTTAATGTTCCTTCTAAACCATCGATTAAAGCATCGTTCCCACCTGCAGAATATTGCGGATGCCACAAATTTTGTAGCGTAATTGTTTTTCCTGTAGGTATTTTGTAAAACTTCGAACTGTGAATTTTATTTTTCCCTTTGCTATCTTCTGTCCAAAATTTTATTTCGGAGGTTTCGTCTATTGTAAAATCATGCTGATACAGTTGAGCAGCTTGCTGATTAATCTGATAATACAAAGGTGCAGAGCTATTATTCATAGAAAAAGCCAAAACAGTCGAATCGCGAAAAGCTCTTTGACCTTTAATAAACGAGGGAACAACCGAAATAAGTTCATCGTCAATCTTCGAAGCAACAGAAACCCATTGAACCGGCTTATAGCTCTGATCCGAAATCATTTCGAAAATTAATTCGCCGCCACTCATCATTTCAGTATGTTTGATATAATTGCGATTTATTTTTTGACCATTTAATGAAACAGATTGAACTTTTGCATTTTTATCGGAACTTCCAATTTTTGAAATGGTAAATGTATTTCCATTGTCGAGTAATAAACTGGATTTTTCGAACTGGGGGACAGTCCAGACATACATTCCACTAGCTGGATTAACAGGGTATAACCCTAAAGCCGAAAACACATACCAAGCCGACATTTGCCCACAATCTTCGTTTCCACAAAGCCCGTCTGGTTTCGAAGAATATAAGTCGTCGATTATTCGGTTGACATAATGCTGGGTTTTTTCAGGTTTTCCAACAAATTGGTATAAATATGCAATATGGTGGCTAGGCTCGTTTCCGTGGGCATATTGTCCAATTAAACCTGTAATATCGGACTGTTCACGGCCTGTGGTTTGCGTCGATTCGGTAAATAGCAAATCGAGTTTTTGCTCAAATTGATTAGCCCCACCCATTAATTGAATTAAGGTTTCGATATCTTGTGGTACAGCAAAGCTGTATTGCCAAGCGTTGGCTTCTGTGTAATTGAAATCAACTTCTTTCGGATCGAAAGGCGTTTTCCAAGTGTCGTTCAATTTGGCACGCATGAATCCCGACTCGGGGTCGAACACATTTTTATAATTTTGTGCTCTTCTGATAAAAGTTTTATAAATACTGTCGTTTTGCGCATGTTGGGCCACTTGAGCAATACACCAATCGTCGAAAGCATATTCTAAAGTTTTTGATACCGACTCTGCATCGTCTTCGATAGAAATGTAGCCATTCTCTTTATATGCTTTTAAGCCCAAATGATCTTGATTGGCACTGTGCATCATCATTTTAAGCAAAGTATCGGCAGGTATAGAAATTAGCCCTTTTAAATACGCATCGGTAATTACAGGTACGCTGTGGTATCCGATCATACATCCGGTTTCGTTAGCCCATAATTCCCAAACAGGTAAGCTCCCACCTTGTTCAAACTGATTTTTAAACGTTTCGACAAAGTCCTTTGTTCGTTCAGTTTCTAGAATGGTATATAATGGATGTGTAGCCCGGTAAGTATCCCATAGCGAAAATACAGTGTATTGGATTTGTTTGGTACGATGGATTTGATTGTCTAAACCACGATAACGCCCATCGACATCGGAAAAAATATTGGGAACAATCATGGTATGATACAATGCCGTATAAAAGACTTTTTTCTTCTCCGCATTTGGGTCAATAATTTTTACTTTACCGAGTGCATTCTGCCATTTTCGCTTTGCAGATTGACGATATTGTTCAAAATTAACATGTTCCGCTTCTGATTTTAAATTTAGTGCGGCGCCATTTGCATCGACAGACGATATTGAAACTCTTACAATTATGGGATCGTTAGTTTGATTAAAAGAAACAATGGTTTGAATGTCTTTTCCTTTTAATTGTTTTAGATTCGAAATGCTCCCATTAACTTTAGATTTTTTTTGAATCATTGGTTTCGAAAACACCATTCTGAAAAATAAGGTTTGTTGGGTAGCCCAAGCCTTAGATATTCTATACCCTTCGATGGTAGAATCATTTACAATATTGAGCTCACTGCCGATCACTTCGTCTCGATGAATTAGGTCGATTAGAAATTGGGGTTCGGAATCACCATTAAAAGTGTAACGATGAATCCCAACTCGCTCTGTAGCTGTTAATTCTACATTAACTCTAGGTTTTTCGAGATATACAGAATAATAACCAGGCTGTGCTTTTTCTTTAGAATGAAAAAATTTTGAGGCATAGTCATTTTTATCAAAACTATCATCTTGATTAACAGGCATCAACAATACATCGGCATAATCGGACACACCTGTGCCACTCAAATGGGTATGGGTAAAACCATAAATTATAGAATCCGAAAAATGATAGCCCGAGCATCCATCCCAACCGTCTAATCGTGTGTCGGGGCTAAGTTGAACCATTCCAAATGGAACAATTGCGCCTGGATACGTATGGCCATGGGCATCGGTGCCTACAAATGGATTGACATAATCGAATGGCTCATTATCCTTTCTTAAGTTTGAGCATGAACTTAACACTATCGAAAGCACAATGCCCGATATCCAACATAAATTTCTCATATGGACTTTGACCTTTTTTTAGGTTTTCGACCTATCTAATATTTTTCTAACTAGCATCAATACAATCACTTTGCCTACTAAAATGCGACATTAAATTATTCTATGCACTTAATCAATAAAATAAAGTGTTTGTTATTTGGAAAATCGTTACAATATCTCAATAAAAATCTATAAATGTAGTTTTACACATTCAACTATTTTTTTCAAGCAAGCGAGTTAATCGATATCGAACAACATCGCTGCAGCTCCGATTAGACCAGCATTTTCTTTTAGTAAAGCCGAAGGATATATTTTAACCGTATTTGTGAATACTTTTAAAACCGATTGATTCATCACTTCTTCGGTGTGCGGGATCAATAAAGAATGTGCATTGGCAAGGCCACCAGTTAAGAAAATGGCTTCGGGGCTAAACAAGGCCACGTAGTCGGCAAGGTGTTTACCAAAAATTGTGGTGGTATATTTTATCGCTTTAAGTGCTAATTCGTCGCCAGAACTTGCGGCTAAGAAAACATCTTCCGAAGTAATTTTTTCTTTGTCGCGCAACACGCTAATTTGTCTCGATTGAGCAAGCAATTCAACAGTGGTACGTGCCAAACCTGTAGCCGAAACATAGGTTTCTAAGCATCCTAAACGTCCGCAGCCACATTGTCGACCATTGTCCATTGTTTTGGTATGGCCCATTTCACCGGCAAAACCTGTTGCTCCATATAAAACGTTACCATTGACAACAATTCCAGATCCCAAGCCTGTACCTAGCGTAACGACTAAAAAATTGTTCATTTCTTTAGCTGCCCCATAAATATGTTCGGCATAAGCCGCAGCATTGGCGTCGTTGGTAAGCTTAGTTGTTAAACCTGTTTTCTTGGCAAACATTTCGGCCAATGGCAAAACCCCTTTCCAATGTAAATTTGGTGCAAACTCAATTGTGCCTTTATAAAAATTTCCGTTTGGTGCTCCGATTCCAAGACCTAATATTTCGCAATGGTCTAAATTTTTTATTTGAGCATTAATCGCATTTCCGATGGTTTCGACCATTTGTTCGATTTCGGTAAAATCGGCTGTTTTAAATATTTGTCGATGCAAAACTTTTCCATCTTTATTCACCCAACCTAATTCGGCATTGGTTCCACCGATATCAATACCAACTGCAATTTTGTTTTTCATATTATTTTTTTTAATTGGTTAATGCTTTTGACCCTTTAATTTTTATAACTATTAATATATCTTAACAATATATTTATTATTTTTTATTACGATTTAATTTTATGACCTTCCCAACCATAAAATGCAATATATAACAAACCAACAATAGGAACAATAAACGATGTTTGAATGTTATATGTTTCAATCACATGACTTTGAATCCATGGTAAAGCTGCTCCTCCTACAATGGCCATAACCAATAGCGATGAGCCTTGCGAAGTATAAGCTCCTAAATTTTTGATGGCTAATGTAAAAATATTGGACCACCCTATCGAAAAGAATAAGCCAGAAGCCAAAACAGACCACATAGCGAGTTGACCTTTCGATAACATGGCAGTGGACAGTAATCCAATATTGATAATTGAGAAAATAACTAAACTTTTAGTTGGCAAGCCTTTACTCAGTATAAATGCCAAAATACTCAATGCTATCATTAAAATGTATAAACCCAAATTGTAAGGATTCTGAAAAACAAAACTAAATGATCCATTTTGCATCTTAATCGATGTCGCCAAATAAATAAAACTTAGAACTGTTATCGCTATCGCCCACATTTTGAAAATTTTGGTCAAGCTCATCGACTTTCCATCGAAAGCGATTCCTGCCATTAAACGACCAATCATTAAGCCACCCCAAAAGAACGAAAGAAAATAGCTGGCTTCACTTTCTTTTGCACCTAATATTTCTGGAGATTTTAGAAATTCGACGATCCAAGTTCCTATCGAAACTTCTGAACCCACATAAAAAAAGATGGCCAAAATACCCAACACCAAATGCCTGTTTTTTAATACAGAAAATCCACTTGGCATTTTCTCTTTGTTGATGTAATTGGGCAAATGAAGCAATTTAACAACAAAAGCTAAGACTAAAAAAACCAAGCCATAAACCACATAGGTTTGACTTACCGATTCAATACTTTGTTCTCCGTTTGAGAAAACTTGATAAATGAGCATGGTTCCTACAATTGGGCCAATGGTAGTCCCCAGCGAATTAAAGCCTTGCGCTAAGTTCAAACGGCTCGAGGCTGTGTCGGGTGAACCCATTATAGCAGCATATGGGTTTGAACAAATTTGCAATAATGTAACGCCTATTGCGAGTAAGAATAAAGCAGCTAAGAAAGCCCCGTAAGAATTAAATTGTGCAGCAGGATAGAAACTTAAACAGCCAATAGCCAGGATTACTAAACTGATTATCATACCGTTATTGTATCCTATTCTATTTATTGGGTCTTTACCGGTAATACTGCTGATTAAAAAATAGCCTAAAGACACAATAAAAAAAGCTCCAAAAAAAGACATTTGCACCAATGCTCTTTGTGTCGGACTTAACAGAAAAATCGATTGGAACGTATTGACCAGTATATCATTCATTACAGTGATAAAACCCCATGTAAAAAACAAACTGGTCAAGCCCACAAACGCATATTTCTGAGAGGTATTATTCATAGTAAAAAGTTCCGTTTAAAAATAGTTTCTTAGCCGAACTAAAAGTATGATAATTCACAGAATTTTTGTTCGATTCTGGCATTTAAGTAAAGAAAATATTAAACAATATGATTAAGATGTAGGCACTTTTAATATATCAATGTCGTATTTATATAGCATAACAAGATGATAAACATTTAGTTGTGAAATTATTCAAAAGAACAAAGACCTTAAATTAACCCAATTCTATTAGAAAAAAAACTCTTCGAAGAATTTCGAAGAGTTTTAATAAATGAATGTGTTTTTTGATTTTTGTCTGATTTATCTAATCACATTAACACTACCAGAAGCTTCGTGCGTAATATCATAGGCATCTTTAAACTTAGCGATATATTTGTAAACACCAACCTGCACGTATTCGTTATTTTTTGCTCTTCCGTCCCAACCTAAATACAAATCGTTGGTTGTAAAAATCGGCTCTCCCCATCTATCGTAAATGGTCATTTCGAAGTCTTTTTCTAAAATATTGATTCCTTTTGGACCAAAATAATCGTTCAAATTATCGCCATCTGGTGAGAATGCTGTTGGGAACCATATTTCGATAACTGGCTCAATTTTAATATTACCATATGCTGTATCTGGACAACCAAATTCGCTATATGCAATTAACATCACTTCGTAATTACCAATATTTTGATAAGAGTATATCGGATTCATTAAATTAGATTCGTCGCCTGTATAAAAATTCCAATAATAGCTCGATGCTCCGATTGACATGTTTTCGAAATATATTTCGGGTTTGATAATTGATGTTACAGGCGGAGTTGGTTTGAAAATGGCAATTGGATTGTCGTTAACTCTAATATATTGGCTTTTTACGGTTTTGATAACACATCCATCATTAGTTAAAACCTCTAAACTTACATCATACAAACCATTTTGTTCATATTTGTGATTTGGATTAGGATAAAGCGACAAATTATGTGCATCGCTATCACCAAAATTCCAGATATAATTTGAGGCTAATGAAAGCGGTAAAATGGTTGAGGTAAACTTAATCGACTCTTCTTCGCACACAACATTTTTATCGACCATAAAGTCGACAAATGGCATAGGATGTAAACGCATTTTAACCGTATCACTAACCTGCATACAACCATCTTCTGCAGTAAAAATGTAATCGTGATCTTGGTTAATGACAAAACGCTTTATGGTATTAGAATATACATTATCAATCCACAAAGTGTATGGAACACCCGTCCCACTCCAAATGGCTGCGTTCATTAATACGGTATCACCCTGACAAACAGTATCAAGATTTGAATACGCATTCAATCTTAGACTATCGTAAACAAACAAGGTAACTGATGCCGTTGTATAACAACCGATAGCATCAGTTACAATTACGCTATATGTATTGTTTTGATGTGCAATGACCTGAAAACTGCTTCCGGTATGACCACTACCTTGCCAAACATAAGAATAAGGAGCAATTCCCGAAGTAACAGTAGGCGATAAAATGACCGTATCTGATTGACAAGCATAATCAGGAATCTGGAAAGCTGCTTCAACTTTATCGACATCGACTTGAACAAGTATAGTGCTTTCACATCCAGGACCATAAACCCCAATAACCGAATATTGAGTACTTACAGATGGCGATGCAATTACGCTTGCCCCCACATTCGAACTTAAACCATACGTTGGGAACCAAGTGTATGTATCGGCACCACTTGCCGTTAATATCGTAGATTGCCCTTCACAAATTTGGGTATAAGTTGGATTAATAGTTATGTTTTGAACGGGAAATACCGATACAATAATATCGTCGGTGCTTGAACAACCAATGCTGTTGGCTACGGTAACAGTGTAAGTTGTTGTTGTGCTAGGGCTTACATTGATTTGAGGACTATTTCCTAAGCCATGACTCCATGTATAAGTACCTGACCCAGTAGCGGTAACAACTGCATAATCGCCAAAGCAAATCGACACATCGTTTCCAGCATTAGCAACAGGTGAACTCAGTACATTGACATTCACCTCGTCTGTTCCAGAGCAAGACCCATTGGTTACCGTTACCGAATATGAAGTATTATAATTTGGCGTCACAATAATGTTCGATGTGGTTTCTCCAGTACTCCACAATATACTACCACTATTTGCCACATTCAACGAAGCTGACTGCCCCAAGCAAATGGACTGATCGTTTCCTGCCGAAATTACGGGAGTACTAGAAACTGTCACCGAAACTTGATCGGTATTCACACAACCATTGGCATCAGTTCCCGTAACTGTGTATGTGGCTGATGAACTTGGGGTAAACGACATTCCGTTGACCACACCATTATTCCAAAGATAAGAACTTGCTCCTGTAGCACTTAAGGTAACTTGATCGCCCGTACATAATGACACATCGTTGCCTGCATTCACATTGGGTGTTGGATTAACAGTTACTGTTGAAGATCCACTTGCAACAGAACTACAATTGGCATCTTGTACAGAAACCAAGGTGTAAGTTACTGATGTGGTCGGATTTATTGTTAACTGATAGGGACTACTTGTTATAGAACTGATAGTTTGATTGCTAATTCCATCGTGATATACAATTGTGTAGTTTGGAGTACCAGTCATTACAAAATTGAATTGTGCACTTTGTCCTGCACAAATACTCGCAGTTGATGATATTGTAACCGACGGAATAGGATTTACCGTAACTGTTGCAGACCCAGACACAGAGCCACTACAAGTTGCATCACTTACCGAAATTAGAGTATAGCTTGTGTTCAATGTTGGACTAACCGGAATAACATGAGGACTACTCATCACATTATTGATGGTATGATGACTTGAGCCATCAGAATATACTACTGTGTAAGGGAAAGAACCTCCAGAAACAGCAACCGAAACATTGGCTGAAGCCCCATTACAAATTGATGCATTACCAGAAATTGAAGCAGTGACTGGACAAGAACAATCAACCGTTCCCGAAACCGCTTGAGGCGTACATGCATATTGATCAGTTACAGAAAAATTATATGCAGTACCAGAGTTGACAGGGTTCGAAGTAAACGTCCCACCGCTTAAAGCCCCACTACCCGAGGGTGTTACTACATACGAACTTGCATCACCATTACTGATATCAAAAGTTACAGTGTAGTTTGCAGTTCCATTACACGCTGTTTGGATATTACTTACCACTACCGGCGAATGAGCGGTTACAGTTGCTGAACCAGATACCGTTCCAGTACATCCATGTCCATCGGTTACACTGACTAAAGCATATGTGCCCCCAGAGCTACTAATAGATTGTGGACTTGTAGCAATGCCAGATACCGCAGGCTGATTGATCCCGTTTAAACTATAAACATAGCTCCAATTTGGAGACCCTGTAAAAGTAATTTGAACATTGCTTGTAGCACCGTTACAAATATCAGCATTACCAGAAATGCTTGCAGTTGGCGAGGTTCCATTCGCTACCGAAACAGAACCCGTTCGTTGACATGTATTGTCGGTGTTATCAGTTACAGTATAAAAATACGTTCCACTCGACAATCCCACCAAATTTACAGATGTAGAACTAAAACTAGATGGCCCTGTCCAAGAAATCGAATAAGTATGTGGACCAGTAATTGTAGTATTAATTGCTCCATCGGATCCATTGTTACAAGTAACAGCAGTCGGAGTAGCTACCACAGTTGGTTGGGTACAATTTGAGCAAGAAGGCACTGCCCCAATTGAATTATAAGTTACGTCAGCTCCTGCCCCATCAATTAACTGTACTGGCCAGTTATTAATTGCTGAAATATTGACAGAAGAACCCGTTCCGACCTGAACCCAACCCGGTGAAGAACAACTGCTTATATCGCAGCTAGCAGCTATAAAAGGAGGAAAACCAGGATTCCAACTTCCACCACAGCTTGTGCAAGTAGCTTGATCGGTGATGGTTATGGTTACAGTCCCCCACTCGTTCCATGTATAAGTTCCATTTCCTCCAATAGCAGTAAATGTAGTACCATCGGAGCAAAAATCAATATTACAATCTAAAACAGTGATATTTACAACCTCCGACCCACATGGTTTTGAATAAGTTATTGTATGTACACCAGGACCTGCAACAGCGGGGTCAAATGTACCCGAGGAAGCATTGGTAATTCCTGTACCAGAGAAAGTACCTCCAGGTGAAGATACTGTAATATTAAACGCAGGATCAGTATTGCAAACTGGGTCGATAGGGCAAATATTAACATCGCAACATATAAGAGCGTATTGAGGCCCCGCAGTAATATCGAACGATTCAACTTTTCCTAATCTGTTTGTCGAATTTGAAGCATCATGTACAGCCCCACAAGCTACAAGCTTGCCGTCACTACTTACACTAACATCGTAAACGGTAAATCCACTGTTGGTATTAATTTGTTGAATAATATTCAAATTCTCATCATACTTTAATACCCTATCACCTGACCCTACATAAATAAAATTGTTATCATCAACTGCTAATCCAGTGTTATCAACAATTTTCAAACCCAAGCTAGTAGAACTACTTCCTCCAGGAATTGAAGCCGATGCCAATAAAACACCAGTATTAATATCCCATTTTTTAATTTCGTTGCCTAGATGTGTAAAAATAAAATCGTCATTTGCAATAATCGCTTTTAATCCACCGCCATTTTGTTCTATTCCCAAAAAAGTTTCGCATTTATAACCTAAATGAGCCTGATTATCAACACTAAAAGTTGGCAACATGGTAGGACATGCTCCTAAATTCTGGTTAATAATTCCAACTTGCTCGTGCGTAAGAAATGCGTATTTTGCACTCCTCGATGCCGAAATTGAGCGAACCTCTATTGGAGTACCCCCTAAACCGCTCGAAACACCATGATGAGCATCAAAAGTGGTCGATACATTTCCTGAATTAACATCAATTTCAAAAATTCTGGCATATGCATCAATGGGTAACCCAAATACTAAATGTGTTCCTCCAATTATTAATCTTGTTTTATCACAATTAAAGGTAATTGACCAATATTCGTCCATACTTCCGCCAGTATTGCCCCAAACAAGGCCCCCAGCATTATTGACCTTTTGGATTTCTGGTGATGTACCCATTGTAATATATGAATCGCCTCCAAAATCGGTCGCTAAAGTTCCCAACCAGCCTCCATCAATTGTGTCCCATGGTGTATTGTATGTCCAAAGCAATGCTCCAGTGCTATTAAACTTTTTTAACTGCATATTATCTTCGCCACCAATCACGTATGAATTACCCGAATCATCGCACTCAACCTCGCGAGTTGCAGTAGATAATGAAAAATCAGAAGCCCAAATCCAAGGATCAATGACAATGGTTTTGTTTACATCGTAGTTAACGATATCAAAAGTTAATACATTGTTTGTATAGGAAAATTTTGATTCTATTTCTTTTTTTGAACCCTCGTAATAGGTATATGGTTTTTTCTCAATAATTTGCCCAAGAGAAGCTTTAATTTGAAAATCCATATTATTATCTACCCCATATGATACGTCTTCTTTTGCCGCATTTGTATTGGCTTTTGAGTAACTCATTTTAATTTTTGAAGCATCGGCTCCAGGATGTAAAATAAGATTATATTTTATTCCACCATCTGGATGTATTGTATATTCCAAATCTATATTAGGGTATAATTCTTTGTATACAATCTTTTTATAATTCTTTAGATGATTAAGGTTTTTAACTTTCTCATTATCATTGTAGTCTATATATGATATTGAAGAATATGAATTCAATGGTTCATAAGCTAGTATTTGAACATTCGGATTGGAACCAATCCAAGTCATATGAATTAACTCGCTTACATTCGTATATTTTCCAACTGTAGTATCAACTATGCCATGTTCTTTACGTTTTGGGTTTCTAACAAATTTATCGAAACGATAGGTTAAACCCTTTTTAGTAAAAAATGCACTTAGTTTTCCTCGGTGAATTGCAAATTCAACTGGTGTTGTTTGCCAATTTCGATTTTTAAATTGGCCTTTATTTTCGACAAAAGAAAGCTCAGAGTCAAAATTTATAGACCAATTTGTCGATTGAGCATTTAGATTAATGTTGGTATAAAATAAGGTTATTAAAAAAATAACACCATTCGTTTTTTTAAATAAATTCCACATAGTAATGCATTTGCGTTAGATTAGTTTGTTTTATCGCAATTCAGACGCAAAGCTACCTATAAGGAAGCTACTATACGGAGTTGAATGGGTGCTGGTTTAGAAATTAGAAATATTGCATTAATAATATTTCTGTTGCAATTATTCTAACAATTTGTATAAGAACAGGTTACAATAATTCATCTAATAGAAGAATTCTCAGATTATAACATTGGCATTTCATTTTCTTTTTGAAAAAACGAAGGGGTAACCCCTACAATACTTTTGAAAGCACTATTAAATACGGATTTGGACTTAAATCCTACCATAAGAGATATTCCCTCGATTGAAAGGTGATGGTTTTTAGGGTCGCTTAACAATATGGTTGCTTCTTTGATTCGGTATTTTTTAAGAATGGTTTTGAAATTATTCTCAAACTTTTCATTTATCACTTGTGAAATATAGGTTTTATTGGTTCCGATTCTATCTTCTAACATCGAAATAGAACATTCGGGATTGAGGTATATTTTATCGATTTCGAAAAGATTAATAATACTTTTAGTAATCTCTTCTTTTTGCTCGTCTGTCAAATTAGAATTAAGATATTTGGTGTCTTCATCTTCTGGTTCTTCGGACACTTCAAAATCTTGGCTAGTGATAATTGGCACATTTGACGATATTTGTTCAAGGCTCTTTTCGACCAGTTTCTTTTGAGCTTGAAATCGATCGTTTCTCAACCAAAGTATGGTTAAGAATAAACCTGCCATAATAAACAAAACAATACTTAATACCCAAATCCATACTTTCTGAGATGAAACTTTATATCGAATGAGCTCATTTTCGTGATTAAGGTTAATGATTTTTTGTTCGTTTATTTCGATTTCGAATAAAGCTCTGGCTTCACTTAAACGTCTTAGATTTTCGTTATTTTTAATTGAGTCGTTAACATCCTGAAATTTTTCAAAATAAAATAACGCAGAATCTGGCATACCAAAACGCTTATACATTGAATAGTACATCCTATTGTTATCGTTAGTTATTTCGATCATTTTGAGGCTTTTTGATAAAATATGAATGCTATCCAAATAAGCTCTTGCTAATGGCAAATTCCCTTTATCTATATAATAAACCGCATAAAGTTTATAAGCCGCAATCCATTTAGAATTATCATCATTCTTACGAATTAGCAACATGGCTTGATCCAGTAAATTTTTTGAATTTACAAAATCTCCTTTTTTAAGTATGATAAATGATTTATTGGCTAGCACATAGGAAATACCTCTAATATCATTATGTTTTTTGTAGCCTATTAATGCTGAGTCAAGGTAAACCAACGACTTATCATACTGTGCCGAATTAAGATAAGAACTGGCTAAATTATTGTGTAAATGTTCTATTTTCTGACTGATTCCATTCTTTCTTTGTACTTCAAGTGCCAGTTTGTAATGGTAAATAGCCATTTCGTTGTCGGGCATAGCTGCATAAAAAAGACCTAAGCGATTATGTACTCTCGATATTTCGAAATAAGCACCAATATTTGAAAAAAGCTTCAAAGCCTCTGTATAATATTTCAGCACCAAATCGGGTTGCCCAATATTCACTTTTGAACTCCCAATATTAGCTAATGCAGAAGCCAGTTCAAAAGTATCATGATTGTTGACTGCACTTTGATATGCTTTACTGGCAAAATAAAAGCAACTATCTTGATTGATTCCCGAAAACTCAAAAGATAATCGGTTTAATAGATGAGCATCATTAGGTTTTCTGATAACTGCGTTACGAAAATAATCTGTAGAATCTTGAGCTACAGAATAACTTGCCGAAGTTATAGATAATAGGAGTAAAAGTTTATAAGTAAGTTTCATTTTGTAAAGTTAACAATAACTTAACAATTTTCAATTAAGGTCTTCGACCTATTTATTGTTTTTGTAACTGTCAATTTGTCAGTACTATAGTTTAAAACAATACTACATTAAATTATTCTAACTACTTATTACGTATAAAATGAACTATTTTAATTCAAAACTCATAATAACTGGCTGATGGTCTGAATTTTCGAAATTTAAGTCGATGGCAGTAATAAAGTTCACTTTCAAATTTGGCGACAACAGAAAGAAATCCAATACGGTTGTTGAGCTTTTGCCTTTCTCGTATGGTTTTACATTAGATCGATTGGTTGGTGTAGAGGGGTCGAATGCCCAAACCCATTTGTTTGGAAACAAGTCTTTGTCTATCATAGAAAGAATAAAACTTTCGCTATCGGAATGGTTGCCAAATCGACTGACATCGAGCCCTGGAGGATTTTGATTCCAATCGCCTCCGACAACAAAATAGTTCCCTTTTTCGGCTTCTTTTTTAAGGAAAGCTATTAAATAGTCTAAATGCTGTCGTTTAAGGGTTCCGTCGTCAAAAGCAGAATTATGCGTGTTTATTATCAATAATTCTTTACCGTTAACTAACTGGTAACGATTGACCATAAAACAACGGTCGAGTTCAAAAATTCTAGTTGGCCAATCGAAATTTCCAGGAAAAGAATAGCGCATAGATAGGGTTGGGATATACTTACCAGCCGTCTGAAGTCCTGCTCGAACCGAACCCATTGGTTCTGTAAAAGGAACTGGTACAAAATCTACGATATAGTTTTCGGCAAATAGCGACAAATACTCGGGAAGCACTTTTTCGATGGTATCACGTTGATTGATGTAATACGAGCGTTTAGCTTGAACATCGACTTCCTGGAATAAGAAAAAATCGACATTCTTCTGAAGTTGAATAAAGTTGATAATTTGGTTTAAATTTCGTTTCGTATTTTCTTCAGAAGTTCGAACTTGTTTTCCTCCATCATAAAAGAAATCCATATCAGAGCCTAGCCCAGCATAGCCAAGATTCCAAGTCATTACCGTAAATGCACTGTCCGAAATAGAACTGTAATCGCTTGGTTCTAAAATAAGTATTTCTGGTTCTGGTTGAAAATCGGAAAGGGTTGAATAGAATAAAAAACCTCCCAAAAACAATATTATTCCTAAAATTAGAAACAAGGTATATTTTAATATTTTCTTCATCGATATATAATTGGCAATTGTTAATTAGTTGAGGTGTTTGTTTATTTGATGACGTGTTGATTTGCCTGTCTCCCTTCGGCAGATCTATCTACCGCTAGGTAGATAGATAGAGGTGTTAAAAGTTGATGGTTAATATTAAATCTTCCACCTTTAATACACAAATTGGTCTAGGTCGATTGAATTAAGGCAAAGATACAATTTAATTAATGTCAACACATCTTTCTCACAATATTTTACAATTCTTTCTAAGTCTTGGTCAATATAATAAACTTTAGCCACATCTGCACCCGATATATCATCTTTTGGAGTGGGGATTCCAAAGATGGTCGCTAACAATTCTAATGACGTGTAATGTTTATAGTCGCCAAATTTCCACATTTCCAAAGTGTCGTAATGGGGTACTTCCCAAGGCTTTTTACCTGTTAGATTTAATATTTTGGGTAATGCAATTTTATTTACCAACATTCGGCGGGCAATGTATGGATAATCGAATTCTTTTCCATTATGTGCCGCAAATTTGGTGAATTTTTTTTCAAACTTATTCAACATTTCGGCAAATTCATTCAACAACTTCTGTTCATCGTGCCCCTGGAACGATTTAATTTTGATGTGTTGCTCTTTATCGATTAACCCGACTGATATACAGATTATTTTCCCGAACTCGGCATAAATACCTGCTCGTTCGTAAACATCGGCAGGCAATTGTTCGTTTTTAATGAGAAATTGTGCCTTTTTATCCCAAAGCTTCTTCCATGACCCCTCCAAAAGGTCATATTGTGGCAACTGTGGAACCGTTTCGATGTCGATAAACAAAATTTGTTGTAAGTCTTTGTTCATAATTAGTTTGTGAGTTGTTGAGATGTTTATTCGTTGAAAGTTACAAGTTAAAAATTGTAAAAGTTTAATTTTTTATTCTTAATCTTTAATTGTTAATTTTCTTAATCCAATTTACGATGAATAAAATGAGTGAGCACATCGATTGCAACTTTGTTTTTTCCACCTTGAGGCATAATAATATCGGCATATCGCATCGAAGGTGCAATAAATTCGAGGTGCATGGGTTTAACAATTTTATCGTAACGTTGTAATACCTCTTCCACTGTTCTTCCGCGTTCGACAATATCACGCTGAATCACTCGACTCAAACGATCGTCGTCGTCGGCAGAAACGAACACTTTAATATCAAACAAATCGCGTAATATTTTTTGCGATAAAATTAATATACCTTCTACAATCAGTACTTTTCGGGGTTGCACCTCGATGGACTCTGGTTGACGTTCGCAAGTGATGTACGAATAAGTGGGTTCTTGCACAATCTCTTTTTGGCGAAGCATTTCGATGTGCTTGGCTAAAAGCTCAAACTCAATGGCATCGGGATGGTCGAAGTTAATTTTACGTCTATCCTCCATTGGAATATGACTATTATCTTTATAATAAGAGTCTTGCGAAAGAATAGCCACCGAATTTGGGGGCAAACTCTTGATAATCTTTTTAACCACTGTCGTTTTTCCTGAACCTGAACCGCCCGCTATTCCTATCACAACCATATTATCTTTTTTTAATTGATTTCAAGGTCTTCGACCTATATTTGATTTTTTACTGATTTTATCTTTAGCTTTTATTAAAAACTGAACGCCGATTTATACCAAAGTCTATTTATGCAAAATTTTCTGGCCTGTTTACAGCTATAAAATTAATAGAATCTTGAATTTTTGTATACATTATTTCATCATTTTCGACAAAACCAACTTTTTTTCGATAAGCAGAAAGTACATTTTCGACAATAAGACTCGCTTTTAATGGCTTTCTAAATTCGATTGCTTGAGCTGCGTTCATCAATTCTATGGCTAGAATTTTTTCTAAATTCATCAAAATTCGATACGCTTTTGTAGCCGCATTTGCACCCATGCTTACATGATCTTCTTGCCCTTGCGACGATTCGACTGTATCGACCGAAGCCGGTGAGGCCAATTGTTTATTTTGACTGGTAATTGACGCTGCAGTGTATTGTGGAATCATAAAGCCCGAATTTAATCCCGGATTTCTAACCAAAAAAGAGGGCAATCCGCGCTTACCTGCTATGAGCTGATAGGTTCTACGTTCCGAAATGCTCCCCCACTCCGATAATGCAATGCCTAATAAATCTAAAGCAATGGCAAGAGGTTGTCCATGAAAGTTCCCACCCGAAATAATTAAATCGTCGTCGGGGAAAATCGTAGGGTTATCGGTTACAGAATTAATTTCGCGTTCGACAACCATTTCGACGTATGCCAAAGCATCTTTTGAAGCACCGTGAACTTGCGGCATACATCTAAACGAATAGGGATCTTGAACGTGTGCTTTGGGTTGGTTAATAAGTTCGCTACCTTTCAACCATTTTGTAATATTGGCAGCCGTTTCGACTTGGCCTTTGTGTGCTCTTACGTTTTGGATTTGTGGATAAAATGCTTCTTTACGTCCGTCGTATGCTTCGAGCGAAATGGTTCCAATAAAATCGGCCCATACGTTCAATTTTCGAGATTTTAATACTTCGAAAGTAGCATATGCACTCATAAATTGAGTTCCATTCAAAAATGCTAAACCTTCTTTCGATTTTAAGTCTAAAGGTTTCCAATTGAGTTTTTGATACAAATCGGCGGTTTGCCACTTTTGGTTTTCGTAATACACTTCGCCTAAGCCCAAAATTGGCAAAGTAAGATGGGCTAAAGGTGCCAAATCGCCAGAAGCTCCAAGTGAACCTTGTTGATAAACAACAGGGTAAATTCCGTGATTATAAAAATCGATTAAACGCTGAGTGGTTTCAAGTTGAACGCCAGAATGCCCATATGCAACCGACTGAATTTTAAGCAACAACATCAGTTTTACAATCTCTTGAGGTACTTCTTCGCCTAATCCACAGGCATGCGACATGACCAGATTTTTTTGTAACTGGGTCAAATTATCGTTCGAAATACTTTGATTATATAGTGAGCCAAATCCTGTGTTGATTCCATAAATTGGAGCTTCTGATTGCACCATTTTTTGGTCTAGGTAAGCTCGGCATTTTACAATTTTTTGTACAGCATCTTCGGAAAGAGCTAATTGTTTTTTTTCGTCGATTATTACTTGAATCGTATTAAAATCGAGATGATTAGATGAGATATAATGAATATTTGACATGGATTTTTGAAATAAAATTAAAAAATGTGAATAATGCAGATGGTTGAGTTGTTGAGTTGCCCGTCCTCCTTCGGACGATAAATCCTCCTTCGGACGATAAATCCCCCTTCGGTCGATAGATCCTCCTTCGGACGATTGATTTGCCTGCCCAGAGAATCGGGGGGGGGGTATACGTTACAAGTTAAATAACAAGTAAACTTAAAAAACAAAAAAATGATCTTACAAAAAATTCCC
>DYOK01000251.1 GCA_020720565.1 Acetofilamentum sp. | reverse complement strand
TTAGTTCAAAAAACAAGAAAAGATGTGAAAGGCGATTACACCGTCAATGTGTTCCCTTTTCTAAAGATCAGCAAATTATCACCCGAGAAAACAGCAGAATCCATTGGTCAATATTTGGCTAAAAACATGGAGCACGTGGCTGGTTTTGATGTGATTAAAGGGTTCTTAAACATTGAGATTAAACCCGATTACTGGCTGTCATTTTTTCAGAATCACTATCAAAATAAATATTTTGGACTGCTTAAAGCCGATAAAACGGCTCCGGTAACCATGATAGAATATTCGTCGCCCAATACCAATAAACCGCTGCATTTAGGACATATTCGTAATAATCTGTTAGGGTTTTCGGTGTCGGAATTACTGAAAGCCTCGGGTAAAAACGTCGTTAAAGTAAATCTGGTTAACGACCGAGGCATTCACATTTGCAAATCGATGTTGGCTTGGCAAAAAAATGCTAAGGGCGCTACCCCAGAATCGACTGGAAAAAAAGGCGATAAATTAGTAGGCGACTATTACGTGCAGTTCGACAAAGATTATAAAGCTCAAATACAACAATTAATAGGACAAGGAAAAACCGCTGAAGAAGCTGAAAAACAAGCACCAATATTGCTCGAGGCTCAAGAAATGCTTCGCCAATGGGAAGCCAAAGTGCCCGAAGTATATCAATTGTGGCAAACCATGAATGCTTGGGTTTATGCGGGCTTCGAAATCACATATAAAGCTTTGGGCATCACCTTCGATAAAACGTATTACGAATCGGAAACCTATTTACTCGGTAAAAAGATTGTGCTCGACGGGCTCGAAAAAGGGGTTCTGTTCCGCAAAGAAGATGGGTCGATATGGGCCGATTTAACCGAAGACGGTTTAGACCAAAAATTATTACTGAGAGCAGATGGCACTTCGGTGTATATGACACAAGATATTGGAACAGCTCAACAGCGGTTTACAGAATTTACCATCGAAGATCATATTTATGTGGTGGGTAATGAGCAAAATTATCATTTCGATGTGTTAAAGTTAATTCTTCAAAAACTTGGCTACGACTGGGCTTCACGAATTCACCACTTGTCGTATGGGATGGTTGAGCTTCCTTCGGGAAAAATGAAATCGCGCGAAGGCACCGTAGTCGATGCAGACGATTTGATAGCAGAAATGATTGATAATGCACGCTCAACTTCGGAGCAATTAGGCAAATTAGACGATTACACCAAGCAAGAAAAAGAAAAGGTATACTACACCATCGCAATGGGTGCACTAAAATATTATATGCTCAAGGTCGATCCCAAAAAAGGCATGATGTTTAATCCGGCCGAAAGTATCGATTTTAATGGTAATACAGGTCCCTTTATTCAATATACCTATACCCGGATTCGCTCCGTTTTACGCAAATGGAATTCAGAATTTAGTGTGAATATTAGTGCTTCTCGTTTGCAAGATAAAGAAATTGAACTGATTCAGAAATTATACGATTTTGCCCCGCTCATTCAAGATGCAGCAACACAATACAGCCCTGCAATGATTGCATCGTACATATACGAGCTGGCCAAAGAGTACAATCAGTTTTATCACGATTATCAAATTTTGAAAGAAGAAGATGATCACATTAAATCGATGCGCTTAGCTTTGTCGAATTGGGTGGGTATTACCATTAAAAATGGGATGAAAATTCTAGGAATTGAAGTTCCAGAAAGAATGTAAGGTCTTTGAAATTAAAAAAAGTAATGGACCGATTAACTCTTTTTCATCCGGTTTTACTGCAAATGTAGAGAAGGGATTCAAGTTGTTCTATTAATTTTACAGAAGACTTTTTTAATTTACCCATACATAAATAGAAAAGATTGCGTAAATTTGTATCCAAATGAATACACTTAATCAATGTATATAATTGAGAAAACAGACGAGTTTGATAAATGGCTAAAAAAACTGAAAGATTTAAAAGCCAAAGCCAAAATTTTGTTTCGAATTCAAAAGATTGAGAATGATGAACACTTTGGCAATTGCAAACCCGTTGGAAATGGTATACGGGAGCTTAAAATAGACTATGCTAAAGGATATAGGGTATATTTTAAAGAATCAGACGGGAAAATTATAATTCTACTCGTTGGTGGGGATAAATCAACACAACAGAGAGACATTGAAAAAGCAAATGAGATATTAAAACGACTTATAAAGTAGAAAAAATGGAAACTTCAAAATTTGAAATATCAGACTATTTGGAAAGCAACGAGATGATAGCTGAATACCTTAATACTGTTTTGTCGGAAGGGAACGAATCCGATGTTGTTGCAGCTATCGGACATGTTGCAAAATCTATTGGAATGACCAAAATTGCTCAAGAAACAGGATTAAGTAGACCAAGTTTATACAAAGCTTTATCAGATGGAGCAAAGCCTCAATTCGAGACAATAATGAAAGTATTAAGAGCAATCGGTGGAAAGATACAAATAAACCCTATGACGGCATAAAGAAAAATGCACAACAATAAGCAATATACCTAGTCAATAGGTTTATGAGTAATATTTTCCTTTGCACATATACTCTAAGTAGTAAGGGTTTGATAAGTAAGAGCTTCTAAAACACAGAATACACATATTGTCAATTGTCGATACATTTGAAATTTCCTCCGATAGGATATTGTTTTAAATCCAAAGCTGTAAAATAAACCGTCTCGAAGTACAAATTATTACAATATTTATTATTCAAAACGACAAACATCATCAAACATAAGTAACTGATGGCATTACATAAAAAATTAAACACTCGATTTCTAGAACTTCTTGATTCGTTAGGATTATCGGAGCCCAAAACCAATCAGAAAGAGATTATTTCTTCGATAAGGAGTGGGGCTGATGTATGTTCTGTAATGGAACAAGAAAATGGTCAAACCACGGCCATGTTGGTGGGTTTAATCGATAAGTTGAAGTTTGCGGTTAACGATGTGCCAAGAGCATTAATTATTTCGACCGATAAAGAGCGAATCGATTTTCTGGTAGAACAAATTAAAACTTTAAGCGCACATACCGATTTGAGATGCTTTGGTGTTTATCCAGGCCCCAATATTCAAGACCTAAAGCATAAAATTTATGTGGGATCGGATATTGTGATTGGTACTTCAAAAAGATTAGGCGAATTGTATAGCCAGAGCGGGCTAAACTTAAACGACTTACAGGTTTTGGTAATCGATAGAGCCGAATTGTGCTTTAGAACAGACTTTATAGGTCAAATACAACGATTAAGTCAGATTAGACCCAAAGTTCAACGCTTGGTATTTGCCAATTCATTCACCGATCATGTCGAAAGATTTGTCGACGAAGAAATGATTAATCCAGAAATGATAAGTTCTGAATTATGAATTATAAATTTTGAA
>DYOK01000250.1:1600-3382 GCA_020720565.1 Acetofilamentum sp. | reverse complement strand
CATCCATTAGGCTTAGTCGAAATGATTAGAATTCCGGATACTACAGGGTTTTACTTTAAAGGCATTGAGGATTACATTAAAATTCCCTTGATAGACTTAAAGACTACAGAAATATCAGAATACCAAATGTTTATTGGCAATCTAACAAAAACAAAGTTTTTCCTACCTAACGATTCAATATTTCAGATCGAAATTGATTCTGTTTGTGAAGTTGAGTTTTTTGATAGAAGCGAGATGCCTCTTACTTTATTTAAAGCGGACAATGACTATGTCGCAACATACGAACATGCGTCGAGGTATATTAACAATGCTTCTGGTAAAAAAGTTAAAACTATAAAAGAAAAAATTGGTAATTCAACAACAGTCTGGCGGTTTACTCCAGAACATAACGCTAGTTATGTTTTTATAAAATTTATTGACAATAAGATTCTTAAAAAATCATCTTTTGCTTTTAAATTTATTAAAAAAACAAAATAAAGGTTCTTTAGATATCAGCAATTGAATTGGAATGAATGCCGCCGCAGTATTAACTCGGTGGTTTTTTATGTCCGCAATTAGCTTGCGTACTGGTGCAAAATGCCTAAATTTGGTACAAAAAAAGTCATGCCGGTCAATCGATTAGCCTTAGTACGGTACAAAACCATCGACAATTGTTTGCGAAACCCTTATCGCAAATGGACGTTGCTCGATTTGGTCGAGGCTTGTTCGCAAGCCTTATACGAGTTCGAGGGCAAAGAGCAAGGTGTCAGCCTCCGTACCGTGCAGCTCGACATCCAAAACATGCGAAGCGATAAGCTGGGCTATGCCGCTCCTATTGTGGTGGTCGATAAAAAATACTACACCTATGCCGAGCCCGATTACAGCATCAACAACATGCCTCTAACGGCTGACGACATCCAAACCTTGTTGCAAATTACCCGCACCTTACGGCAATTCGAAGGATTTAAGCAATTTTCCGACACCGACGCCTTACTGCGTAAAATCGAAAGTAAAGTTTTTGCTTTACATTCCCGTTCGAATAACATCATCGATTTCGAGAAAAACAACCAACTCACCGGCATCCAATTTCTCGACATTCTATATCGGGCCATCAAAGAGAAGGTTAATGTCCGCATCATATACAAAGCCTTTGGGAATAAAACACCAAACCCGATTTATCTTAGCCCATACTTGCTCAAGGAATACCGTAATCGTTGGTTTGTTTTCGGCAAGCGGAAAAACATGGCACAAATTTACCCCTTGGCACTCGATCGCATCCAAAAAGTGCATATACTGCCCGAACACCCATACATCGAAAACACTTTTTTCGACCCCGAAACCTATTTCGACGACATTATTGGAGTTACCAAATACGAAGATCGCCCCAAAGAACGCATCGAATTTTGGGTTGACACCTCGCAGGTGCCATATGTACAAACCAAACCCTTTCACCGTACGCAACAGATGATAGAAGAAACTGCACATGGAGCCGTATTTACCATCGAAGTGATCCCCAATCTCGAAATGGAACGTGAATTTTTCGGATTCGGAGAGCTTCTTAAAATAACGAAACCCTCGCATTTGCATGAACTTTTTGAGCAACGTGTGGAAAAAATGGCTTCGTTGTACCGCTATTAAAGAAAAAAATATTTTTTTTCCGATTACGCAAAAACATTGCGTAGCAGGTGTTTTACTTTGCCCAAAAAAGAAGTCATTAGCCCATCCTTTAATAATAGCCACCCGATTTATATCGCTGGGACAAATATCCGACAGGGGGATGCGGTTAAGGCTTCTTGAATTTTG
>DYOK01000250.1:0-1500 GCA_020720565.1 Acetofilamentum sp. | reverse complement strand
AAAAGAAGTCATTAGCCCGTCCTTTAATACGAGCCACCCGAGTAATATCGCTGGGATCGATATAAAAAGTTAATGCAAAAATTAAATTGATATGACAACAGGAATAGACCTAATAAACTTGGGTTACAAACCCGGAAAGTGGTTTAAAGCTGCGATTGAATATGCTAACAATAATCAGTTGACCGGCACAGATTTAGAAATTTATTTTAAAACAGTCTGCCCCAAATACATAGAACCGTACCACGAGCCGCTTACGTTTTATCGGAATATAAGAGCCGAAAACCAAGAAGAAAGGTCCAATTTAGAGGGTGTTGTTTCTGCAATGAAAGAACTTATGAGAACACCCACATTGGTTGGCGGAACCATTATGCCGGATGCTTGCCCTACAGGTGAGGGACAAATACCGGTCGGAGGAGTCGTTATTGCGAAAAACGCCATTCACCCTTCCATGCACAGTGCCGACATTTGTTGTTCGGTGATGATGACGAATTTTGGACATGTTGACCCGAAAAATGTTTTAGATGCTGCCCAATCTGTAACTCATTTTGGAGGAGGTGGACGAGATGTATTTTCTACACTTCCCGATGAATTGGAACAACGAATTTTGAATAACAGGTTTTTGAATACCGAGAAAAGTTTGAAACTTGCAAAGCAACACTTAGGAACACAAGGAGATGGCAACCATTTTTTATTCGTAGGAACCTCTATGAATACAGGAGAAACCATTGTGGTTACCCATCTCGGAAGTCGCGGATTTGGCACCAACTTATATACTACCGGAATAAAAGTCGCCGAATATTTTCGAAAAGAACTTTCGCCAAAAACACCGGAGAAAAATGCGTGGATACCCTACGAAACAGAGGAGGGAAAAACATATTGGGAAGCCTTACAAATTGTAAGAGTATGGACAAAATTAAACCACGAAACCATACACAATGCAACACTTGAGCAAACAAAATGTTCCCAAGTCGATCGGTTTTGGAACGAACATAATTTTGTGTTTAAAGATGGTGATTTGTTTTATCACGCCAAAGGAGCAACTCCGCTTGACGCAAAATTTTTACCGGATGCAAAAAACGATTTAAGAATTATTCCGATGAGCATGAGTCAACCGGTGTTAATTGTAAGAGGCAAAACCACCGAAACCAATTTAGGATTTGCCCCACATGGTGCAGGGCGGAACATGAGCAGAGACCGACATAAGAAAAAGATGGCTCACAAAACAATTGAAGAAATTTTCTTGGAAGAAACCAAAGGCTTGGATGTTCGATTCTTTTCCAATCACATCGATATTTCGGAACTTCCAAGTGCATATAAGAATGTAGAGCATATTAAAAATCAAATGCAAGAATTTGGGCTTGGCGAAATTATGGACGAGATTATTCCTTACGGCTGCATTATGGCCGGAGATTGGGAAATTGATGCACCTTGGAAAATTAAAGCAAGAGAAAAATACCAAAAACGCCTTAATAACAATGAAATCTGAAGAGGCATAAAGAA
>DYOK01000249.1 GCA_020720565.1 Acetofilamentum sp. | reverse complement strand
CCTTTTTTGCTAAGACATTGGATAATAAGTTCGGTATTTTGTGGCGTTTGTTCGAGTCGGTCGTGTAATAAAATAATACTGCCTGCGGTGGTTCTTTTACAAACCCGGTCGAGTACTTTGTCCGATGGATAATGGGTATCGAAACTTCTGACGTTCCAAGCCATCACTTTTAAATTTAAACGCCGGACAGCCTTGCCGATATTGGGGTTGCTTACCCCAAATGGTGGTCGGAACCATTGTACTTTTTTTCCGCCAGCTTGCTCAATGGCCTCAATGCCCTTTTTAATATCAGATAAAACTTTGTTCGTGCTCGAAAATCCAAAATTGACTTGGTGCGAATAACTATGACAACCCACTTCGTGCCCCTCGTCAACTATTCTTTTGACAATTTCGGGGTGCTGCTCGGCCAGATGACCTATCACAAAAAAATATGCTTTTACCTGATGTTCTTTTAACACATCGAGAATCAGTGGGGTATAAATCGGATGAGGTCCGTCGTCGAAAGTGAGCCAAACATCGGTTCGATTTGTACTTCGACATTGCGATTTTAAAAAAACTCCGAAACATAAGTTCATCGAAGCGAATCCAATCAACGCAATCCCGAGGCTTATGAGTATTAAAAATATTAAAATCATTTATCGGTTATAATATTATAAAAAAGGTCGAAGACCTCATCTTAAATTTTGATAATATACTAAGGGTGTAGCGGGCAATAAATTGGGATGAATAATTTGAATTAAATCTCTTAACACGACATCGGGCTGTAAAATGCCTTCTTCCCAAAATGGATTGGTAAATTGTTGATCTTCTATGATACTATTCGAATAAAGTTTCGAATTTTTAAAAGCGTCAAAAAGTTGGAATCGGTTTTCGATGCCTAAGAAACGGTCTTTGGTGTTAAATTCGGTGGGTGCAAACCAAATTTCGGCATGTTGAGCTTTCTGAAAAACGGCTTCGAAACTCATCGATAAACTAGCTTTCGACACGTCGTTTGCCCAAATGTATGTGGCTCCGGCGTCGCGATAAAAAGCAGCCATATAGCTTTGGCCACCAGCCACATACCATGTTCCAGAAATGGGCATGGCATGAAAAACTGTGGGCTTTCTAGCAATGGTGTCGCATGCACGAGCCAATTGTTGGTAACGCATTTCGATGCTATCGAATTGTGCAATAGCCTCTTGTTCTTTGTTATAAAAAGCCGCAACAAACTTTATCCATTCGGTGCGAGCTAAGGGGGTTTGTTCTTGCCAGTCGAAACAAAACACGACTGGAATATTTTGTCTGACAATAGGTTCAAAATGGCTTTCAATTTTATCCCAGCCCGTAGTAAAAATCAAACTGGGTTTAAGCCTTATGGTTTTTTCAATATTGATACTGGCATCTTCGCCAAGTTCGATAACTTTCTGGTATCTAAGTTTAAGTTTTATGGTAGAATTATGAATAAATTGTCCGTTACCCACAGCCACAATGGTATCGAGCAAACTCAGTTTTTCGAATATCCCAATTTGTGTAGCCGATAGAACCGCGGCTTGTCCTACATGATGTATTAAGCTTGCACGTTCTGGCAAGCTATCGGGCGATAGTTTGCAACTAGAAGAAATAGAAATATAATAAGTCCAGTAAGCTTTGCTAGACCAAGGGTCGATTAAGGTAATTGTTTTATACGTGTCAAAATAACTTACTTTAAACCACTTGGCGTGTTTTATTTGTAGGGTTCGAACCGGTTCAGATTGTACGGGCAATTTGTTTTTGGGTGCTTGTTGGCAAGAATTTACCCCTATAAAGAGTGTTAAAGAAATTAAGCCAATTCTTATTGCCTTAGGTTTGTAAAAAAAACGATTACCTTTGATTTTCATCTTTCAAATTAATAAAGAGCTTGGTATAAAATGTTTGTTTTATAAAAGCTACACCTTGAAGGTTTTGATTGATTAAACCTTCAAGGTGTTTTTTACACTGAACTCTATAAAACTTTACAAAGATATAAATTACTCCAGCAAAATATACACACCAACAAAATGAATAAAGAAGATCTAACCCATCAGATGTACTTAGATTATACCATTTCGGTTTTGGAAAACCAATCTAACCATATTTCTGACGAACATTTCGATGCGTGGATCTTATTTTTGCAACAAAATAGAGTATTGGTGCTAACTTATCATTATGCAAAAAGCAATTCTGCCTTACCACCCGAACAAGCGGAACGTTTAAAACACGTAGCTGAGCAATCACAACGGAAAAACTTACTTTTGGCGAGTCATCAAATAGCTTTACACCGTGCGTTTCAAAAAGCAAACATGCCTTATTTTTCGCTTAAAGGTCTGACTTTGTCGATGCGTTTATATGGCGATTTCACTTTGCGTCAATCACGCGATATCGATATTCTGATTCAATCCGAACAACTCGAATTGGCTCATGCCCTATTGCTCGGTTTAGGATACCGTCGCCAAACCATCCCTAGCTCTTACGACTTCCTCAACGAAAAAGAATATAAGTATTACCACCCAGCACATCGTATTTTGCTAGAACTACATGTGCGACTGTTTAGCAATCGTGCCCTATTCCCGTTGAAGCTTATCAATTTTAAGTCCCCACAATTTATAGAACTTCAAGGCGAAAATATCCCCGTCTTACCAAATGCCTTAGAATACACCTACCTTTGGACCCACGCTGCCGTTCACAATTGGGCTAGAATGCTTTGGCTGAGCGACTTGGTAGCCTTTTGGAGCCAAATGACAAGCCAAGAACAAGCGGAGGCAAAACTTCTAATGCGGGAATTGGACGTTCGGACTAGTTTAGGCGATTTCGAAGCCAATAATTGGTCATTCGTAAGTCGTTTAAAACCTGAGCATTACACGGGTATGAAACGAATGTGGTTTTTGTGGCAATTTAACCATTCTGTATCTTATAAATGGTACGAAATCATCCGAATTTTAACTATCCCGTACCGAAAATGGCACAAAAAGAAAATGACAAATCACAGAAAATCAAAACCTTAATATTTCTCGACCGCATTCCTAAAAAACTAGATTCCACAATTTTTGCCATTTCAATGGGTTCAATTTAACATTACTCCGGATTATCAGGTGCTTATGTGATTTCAATAAACGGGAGTTCTAAAAATTGCTTTTTCATCGTTGGACTTCAATTTGTAAAATCCTCATATACAATAGTATACTCCGGTTTTAAAATCTTGTCCGCCTCAAAAAATCTAATTTTTAGAACCCCTCTAAATAACTTTTAAAAAGTTTAACAACACATCGTTGTTAATAATCAAGCGGTTGTAAAATCGAAAAATTAGGACGAAGAACTTAATTTCAATTCAAAAACAAAAAATACGGTGTAAAATATTAAATTCAAAAGTGTGAATTTTTGGGAATAATTCTATCTTTGT
>DYOK01000248.1 GCA_020720565.1 Acetofilamentum sp. | reverse complement strand
ATACCGCACGTGAATCCCGATGGCGATGCGATAGGAGCGGCTTTGGCTTTGTATCACTTTTTTTCACCCGAACAAAAATGCAATGTAGTTCTTCCATCAGCGTTCCCGCAATTTTTAAGTTGGATGCCATCTGCTAATGAGCTTATCAATGCTCAGAAAAACAAAAAAATGGCTCGGGAATTAATCGCCAATGCAAGTTTAATTGTCATTGTCGACCACAATGCAGCCGACCGAAGTGGCGATTTGGAGGCTTACATCCAGCAATCAAAAGCCCAAAAATTGATGATAGATCATCATCCAGAACCGCATTACCCAGTCGATATGGCGTATTCGCACATCGACGTAAGTTCTACTTCGGAATTGGTTTATCAATTGATTGCTCAAACAGAACCCCAGACCTTAAATTTGGAAATTGCCACTTGTATTTATGTGGGGATAATGACCGATACGTCGAATTATATGCACAATGTACATGCTTCGACATTCAAAGCCGTATCGGTGCTCATCGATTGTGGTATCGATCGACAAGGGATATACGATAGGGTTTTTAGGAGCCAAACCGAAAATCGCATGCGTCTGACAGCCTATGCCTTGTATCAGAAAACAGAAATTATCGACGAATTGGGAGTTGCTATTATTGCCTTAAGTCAATCGGATTTAAATCAATTTGCTTATCAAGATGGCGATACCGAAGGACTTTCGAATATGCCGCTCGACATAGCTCATGTGGGCATTTCGATTTTGGTTTTGGAAAAGAAAGACGAAACCAAGTTGTCTTTTCGGTCAAAATCGGATATTGCCATCAATCGTTTAGCCAAATTGCATTTTAATGGTGGGGGGCATCGAAATGCTGCGGGAGGTAGAATCCAGAATATGGAACTAAATCTAGTGGTAGCAAAACTTAAAGAGGCCATTTGGAACGACCACGAATTAATAATACAAGCTAAAGAATATGCCAATGCACACAAACTTTAATAAAATTAGTGTACATATTTCTTCAATTAAACTGGGCGTTCTAATGTTTTTTAGTATGTTGCTAATGGGTGCATTATGGTCTTGCGAGCCCGACCGAAAAAAGCCCAAAACACTTAGCGAGATAAAAGCATACGAAGAACCTCTACAGAAAGTCAATCAGATTCTGCTAAAACAAGACGAAGCCAAAATTCGAGCCCATTGCGAGCGAAGAGCATGGTCGATGCAAATGACTCCTTCGGGCATGTGGTACGGAAAATTAAAATCGAGCGAGTTAGATTCTGTAAAGCGTGGCGACTTTGTTAATATCAAATTTTCGGTAAGTTTACTCGGCGGTAAAGTGCTGTATTCTTCCGATTCAATGGGTACCAAAACATTCGAAGTAGGGCATGGTGGAGTAGAGTCGGGCCTAGAGGAAGGCATTTTATTGATGTGCAATCGCGAAAAGTATCGCTTTATTTTACCACCACACAAAGCACATGGCTTATTAGGCGATCTAAATAAAATTCCAGCACGTTCAATTATTGTATATGAAGTTGAAATTATCGACATTCTTAACCATTAGCCTATTGTGGTTGGTATCATGCCAGTCTGTTTTTCCAGGTTACGAATCGGGCGAAGGCGACTCATTTTATAAGTATATCACGATAGGGGAGCAGTCTACCAATGTGAACTATGGCGATTATGTGACCGTCAATATTACATACCAAACCCTTGCCGACTCGATGTTTTTCGAAGCTAAACGTCAGTTTCAAGTCCAAAAACCTCAATACGCCGGGAGTATTGACGATTGCTTGCACCGCATGTCGCCAGGCGATAGTGCCGTTTTTTTAATCGAAACCGAACCCTTTTTTAAATATACTTTACTACAAGAAGTGCCTGATTTTTTGACTCGTTCAACTCATTTTAAAGTCAACATTGGGTTGATATACAGTATGCCAGAATCACAATTTTTAAAAGAAAAAGCTGCTTTTTTGGCTTGGATCGAGGATTTTGCTCAATACGAAAAAACAAGATTATCGCAATATTTGGAACAGGAGGGACGTGATTTCTCAACCCATCGACAAGGGTATTATAAAATGATAATTTCTGAGGGAACTGGGCCCAAAGTTAAATCGGGCGATACTTTGGTGCTAAATTACGAAGGCCGATTTATGAACGGGAAAGTGTTTGACTCAACCAAGCAGCGAAAAAAGACATTTGAATACATTTATGGTACCGAATGGCAGGTGATTAAAGGAATGGAATTGGTGGTGTCTCAAATGCAAGAAGGAGAGCATTCGGTTTGTATACTACCATCGGAGCTAGCTTTTGGACAAGACGGCAATTCTAACGGAGCTATTCCCCCTTACACAACCCTCATTTACGAGATTGAACTTATCGATATTCGACCCAAATAAAAACCTAAGCAAGTTTATTTTTTAACTTTGGTTGCTTCGTAACGGGTATTCAAAATATGCAAAATGGTATCCGTAATATTCACCACGTTTCCTGCTTCTAAAAGTGTTACCGAGTTAATAATCATATCGTATTTGGCCGATTTGTTAAAAGTTTTAAGGTAATGCATTACCGTATCGGTAGCTTGGGCGTCGAGTTTCTGCAATTCGCCTTGTAAACGAGCTGTTAAATCTTGTTCGAGTTGAGCCAAGTTTTGTTGTTTCTGACGTAATTCCATTTCTTGTTGTTGCATACTGGCTTCCGAAATAAAGCTTCCTTTTTGGGCTTTATTCATAAACTCTTCGTATTCGCGTTGAAAAGATTCAGCTTTACCTCTAAATTCGCCTTCGGCTCTCTTTTGTTTGTTTTCGAGCTCTGCAGCTAAATCTTTATAGTAGCCATATTCACTGTTAATGCGCTGTACATCGATATAGGCCATGTTGATTTTTGAAAACAAAGCACTGGCTGAATCGCTCGAAGCAGGTATAATAGTACTATTTTCTGCCACTTTGGCTTCTTTTTTTGATTGCATAAAATATAAGCCGACTACGCCTATTAAAGCAACTATAGATATAATTAGAGGTAAATGTTTCATTATATATAAAGATTAGTGATGAATAAATTTATACTTGTTGAAAATTGACTGGTTTGACTGTTCGTAATGTGCTTAGCAAAGATAGTGGGTTTGATGCAAATTAGCACTTTGTGCTGTTTAATATTTTACATCATGACGTATAAAGTGGTTTTTATAAACGACTGCGGATAGTAAAATCAGAGTTCTAAACAGCTTGTTAATTCAAAACATAAAATTGAATAAGATCGATCGCAAAAAGAATGTCTTAAATCAAGTTTTAGTTTTGTAATTAGTCGATTTTTTATACCTTTGCCGACAAATTCGGGGTGTAGCTCAGCTTGGTTAGAGTACGCGTCTGGGGGGCGCGGGGTCGGAAGTTCGAATCTTCTCTCCCCGACGAATTGAAAAGAGGCTTTTTACAGCCTCTTTTTTTAT
>DYOK01000247.1 GCA_020720565.1 Acetofilamentum sp. | reverse complement strand
ACTTGTCTATTTCCTTCTTTTTGAACTACCGAGGAATCCTCGGTAGTTGCAAATTGTTCTAATTCACCCGATTGATATATATTTTTGAGATGAACTCCTATCGTATCAGAGTCCTTATCAAATAATTGAGCCATCTGCCTCTGAGTCAACCAAACTGTCTCATTTTCAAACTTTACATCAATAGTAGTTTGACCATCATCTGTTTGGTATATTTTAATCTCTGATTCAGTCATAATATTAATTTCTACAAATCTATAAAAACCTCTCCAATATCGTGCTATATATCATGCAGTTACAGATTTTTTTAATGCATGGTAACTTCGTTAAATTGCAGAATTAACAATCTAAATATCAATTATATACCTTGGCAATGAAGAATTAGAAACCAATTGGCTAATTGAGAAAACAAACATACAAAAAAAACCCCAACCAGAGTAGGTTGAGGTTTTTATCTTTATATGAAATAATAAAGGTCTTTGACTATTCAAATATTATTAAAATTCGAATAAATATCCTAAATTAAAAGACATCCCCTTTTCAAATTTTGCATATCCATTAGAGCCTGTATCATAAACATTTGTAGGTGTAAAACCCCACTCATATCTTGGGTTAAACATAATCCAGCCTGGTCCTGCTTTATATTTCCCTCCTAGCCCTAAGGTAACACCTATAACGACTGGAACATCGTATACAAAATCTTGAGTTTCGTCAGGAATTCTTAATTCGCCAGTTTTATAATACGTGCCATCTTTATCGAAATTTTCATCACTCATTATTACGGTATTGCCAGCGGCGTCTACGCGTTTTCTATTTAACATAACGTTTACACTTGGGCCAAGTTGAGCAAAGGCACGCCAATTTTCGCCGCCATAACCAAAGTTAAACATAAATTTTACATCAAGAAAAAGATTAGAATATGTAACATCTCCCATATCAGGGGCTAAAGCAAGTTTAACTTTTATTGCATCAATATTATCGCTATAATTTTCAGTCACATATTCCTGACCACTTTTAACAAATCCTCTCTTTGCTAATAAAATTTCTGGCTGAAAACTAAATATTTTGCCTCCAGTACTCATTACTAAACCTAAATTATATCCAGATTGTGAGCTTATTGAATTTTTATATTTATCAGCTTCCTCCACAGCATCACCAGAACCCCTAGCAATTCTTGCAGAATTTATAGATAGCCCCCCTGCAGGCCCCATCTGAAATTGAGCATAAGCACTCACACTAATCGTAGCAACAAGCCCTAATAGTAATAATTTTTTCATTTTTTGTAATTGTGTTTAATTAATAAGGTATTCGACCATTTTTTGTTTTTGCAACTAACTATTTATCAATTTTATAGCTTAATAAAATTGGGCATTAAATTATACATAATACTTAAATATTCAACAAAGTAAATTATATTTTTTTAATTTAAAGTTAAAATTAGAAAAATTTGTGTACCAATCTTTCAAATTGATCCGAAATATTTGGAAGCAGTTCTAAATACAGGCTATATTCGTGTGCTTTACCAAGCAAATGTAAATTTAGTGCTTCGGCAATATACCCAGGGCATTCGTTTATATCTATTTGATTAACAATACCTTTCTCTACTTTAAGCACCAAACTGACGGTTTGATTCTGCCACTTAAAATGGACTTCAACAGCGTACTGCCTAAAGTGCCCCAATATCCAAGATTTTTGTGTATATTTTTGCTCCATCAGCTCTTTTACAAGCTCATTTTTGGGCAAATCTACTAGTTCAAGTGTATGGCTGAGTCTATTCGAGAGCTCGTTTAACCAATTTTTGACCGCTCCATATTGATGTGAGTATTCGGATAAATTTCCAACTGTACTGCGAACCGATGGTATAGAATGGTCGGTATAAGTTTTATTTTTTGCATCAAGCACTAGATTGAGGCATTCTAAATCGGAATTGTACAACAAAGTGCCATGATGCAACACTCTGTTTTTATAAACATGTTCGGCATTGCCCGAGCATTTCTTACCTTCAATCCACAAATCGTGACGTGGCGAATATTCGACAGGGAAACCCATTTGATGCAAAGTTGTGTATATAGGGTGCATGTGCGTTTGCCAATTCACCTGTTGTCCATGTGGCATGGTCTTAATGATGGTGAAATTGACATTTCCTAAGTCTTGATATACCGTGCCGCCTCCCGACAAGCGTCGAGCAATTTTAATTTGATTGCGATGTACCCATTCGGCATTAATTTCTTTGTTGACATTCTGATGCTTACCAACAACTACACAAGGTTCCGATTGCCACAAAAACAACCAATTGTCGTTGGTGTGTTTGAGCAAATACTCCTCAAGTGCTAAATGATAATAAATATCTGTCGACTTAGAAAAAAACGTTTTGGTCATTCAGATTGAATCGATACAAAATAGAGCTGAAGCATTTAATAAACTAAATATTATTTTTAATTGCTATAACAAATTGATTGTTTTCAATTTATCAAATAAGTCGGTGAGCTTATTTAACTGCGATGGTTTCAATTTCGACTAAAACGCCCAAAGGAAGTTCTCGAACAGCAAAAGCAGCTCTGGCAGGAGGATTTTCTTTGTAGTAGCTACCATAAATAGCATTCATTGCTGCAAAATTCGTCATATCGCTAAGTAAGCAAGTCGATTTTACGACATCGGCAAAGGTATAACCCGCTTCTTGCAAAATGGCTTCGATATTATGCATCACTTGTTGCGTTTGTTCATTAATTCCCCCATCGACAACTTTGCCTGTTTCGGGATTAATAGGAACTTGCCCCGAAATATAAAGTGTTCCATTCACTTCGATTGCCTGACTGTAAGGTCCAATAGCCGCTGGGGCATTTTTGGTATTGATAACTTTTTTCATTGAATAAGGCTTTGGTCTACGACCTGATTAATATTTGTAATTGAGAATTATTTTCTATGTGAGTAATGCAAAAATAAACAAAAATTCTTCAGCATTCAGGTAAAAACATATTTCTGACAGGGCAACCGCACACTTTTTTAATAGATTCTTTAGTAACGATTTGCCAGAAATAGAATGAATCATTTTTTACACTTTAGCTGCAATCTGTTGATTTACAAAAAAATAGTACTTTGTATCAGCTTTGACAAAGTATCAAATCCTAAATATAATGGAACGGATTTATAATATTAAAATATTTAAAAGCTTAATGTGATTTGAAATCTATCTAAATATTTTCTCTTTTACTTTTGTCCTGATACAAAAGTAACAAAAAATCGAGGCTAGATTTTATCTTCTTTTCGTGATAGCGTATAGCCTAAGTAAGCCGTGCGATTTCTTCGCAAGCTCAGAACTTCACGGCTGTTACTAAGGCTTTACTTATCACTTCAATTCGATAAAATATGCCTTTTAAATACCACCAAATTGATGTTCTCGATATATTTCCTTCGTAAAAACTCGACAT
>DYOK01000246.1 GCA_020720565.1 Acetofilamentum sp. | reverse complement strand
ATTAAAAAAGCCATCTTAAAGGATGGCTTTTTGTGTTTTAAAAAGGTTCTATTACTTCTTAATTTTATTGACCACTTCTGTGAAAGCTTGTGGGTGATTCATTGCTAAGTCAGCAAGAACTTTACGGTTTAATTCGATACCGTTTTTATGGATAAGACCCATAAATTGTGAGTACGACAATCCGTGCATTCTTACACCAGCATTAATACGCTGAATCCATAAGCCGCGGAAGTTACGTTTTTTGGTTCTTCTGTCTCTGTAGGCATAAACCAATGCTTTCTCGTGGGCATTTTTGGCAACAGTCCAAACATTACTTCTCGATAAAAAGTAACCTCTGGTTTGTTTCATTAATCTTTTTCTGCGCGCTCTAGCGGCGACTACGTTTACCGATCTTGGCATAATTTTTACTTTTTCGACTGCGGAGCGTTCCTTTCTGGAATCTTTTTGAGCTCATACAATCTAGTTAATTACTAAAAAAACAATTCTCTTTTTCGATTAATCGAATGCTTACATGTTTAAACATGCTTTGATGTTACCTAAATCAGCGGCATCAACTTGTCCAAAATGCGTTAAAGCTCTTTTACGCTTTTTCGATTTTTTGGTCAAAATGTGGCTTTTAAAGGCATGCTTTCTTTTAATCTTACCTGTTCCAGTGAGCTTAAATCTCTTTTTGGCACTGGATTTTGTTTTAACTTTTGGCATTACTCTAAAATTTAATTTACTTTGAAAACTAATGGGTTTTTGTTAAACCCCTTATCTAAAATTCTTAATTTACTTCTTTTTAGCCGATTTGGGCGAAAGCATCATAATCATTCGCTTGCCTTCTAGCTTTGGTAACGATTCTACTTTGGCCAAATTTTCGAGGTCTTGTGCAAAACGTAACAACAGAATTTGACCTTGTTCGTTAAACACAATCGAACGACCTTTAAAAAATACATAGGCTTTCACTTTCGAGCCTTCTTCGAGGAAGTTTTGAGCGTGTTTTAGCTTAAAATTATAATCGTGTTCATCGGTTTGTGGTCCAAAACGAATTTCTTTCACCACGGTTTTAACCGAGTTGGCTTTCATTTCTTTTTGTTTGCGTTTGAGCTGATACAAATGCTTTTGGTAATCGACCAATTTGCAAACAGGTGGATCTGCTTTGGGAGAAATCTCTACCAAATCTACCCCCAGCTCTTCGGCTAACTTAAGTGCATCTCTGTGCGATAACACAGCAGGTTCAACATTTTCGCCTACAACCCTTACAAATGGGACACGAATTTGCTCGTTTATTCTTAATTTGGGACCTTTATCTTCTTTACGATCCCTAAAACCATTCATTCTATTAATGTTTTATCCTCCTCGTTATTGTTTAAACACTAGTGCTTGTTGTATCTCTTGATCAATAATTTTAACTAAATCTTCTACTTTCATTGTGCCTTTGTCACCGTCTCCCTGCTTACGAACGCTGATTAGCTGCTCGTCTTGCTCCTTTTCGCCTACAATGACAAGGTACGGAATCTTACGTAACTCGTTGTCTCTTATCTTTTTACCTATTTTCTCGTTTCTTTCGTCAACGAAGCTGCGAATATCGGAATTTTCGAGTAATTCTGAAACTTTTTTTGCATATTCGTTAAATTTATCGCTCAAAGGCAATACCACCACCTGTTCTGGGGTTAACCAAAGTGGGAATTTACCGGCAGTATGCTCAATTAAAACGGCAACAAAACGCTCCATAGAGCCAAATGGGGCTCGGTGAATCATCACGGGGCGATGCATCAAGTTGTCGTTACCTTTGTATTCTAAATTGAATCGTTCGGGCAAGTTGTAATCGACTTGAATGGTTCCCAATTGCCATTTGCGACCTATCGCATCTTTTACCATAAAGTCGAGTTTGGGGCCATAGAATGCAGCTTCGCCATATTCTACGACGGCATCGATACCTTTGGCTTTTACCGCCTCGATGATGGCGTTTTCGGCTTTGATCCAGTTCTCGTCGCTACCAATGTATTTACTGTGATCACTTTGGTCGCGTAACGATATTTGGGTCGAAAAGTCATCGAATTTAAGTACTCTAAAGATATAGAGCACAATATCCATCACCTTAAGAAATTCTTCTTTAAGTTGATCGGGTCGACAGAAAATATGGGCATCGTCTTGTGTAAAGCCTCTAACGCGTGTTAAACCATGCAATTCGCCCGATTGTTCGTATCGATAAACGGTACCAAACTCGGCAAAACGAAGTGGTAAATCTTTGTACGAGCGTGGTCGTGCATTATAAATTTCGCAATGGTGAGGGCAATTCATTGGTTTTAACAAATACTCTTCACCTTCTTGTGGCGTGCTAATCGGTTGGAATGAATCTTTGCCATATTTTGCAAAGTGCCCAGAAGTTACATAAAGCTCTTTGTTGCCTATGTGAGGCGTAATTACGGGTAAATATCCAAAGTCTTTTTGAACTTTTTTAAGGAAATTTTCTAATCGCTCTCTTAATTGAGCACCTCGTGGCATCCACAATGGTAAACCCATGCCAACTTTGGCCGAGAAAGTGAACAGATCGAGTTCTTTACCTAACTTTCTATGGTCACGTTTTTTGGCTTCCTCAAGTCGTTCTAGGTATTCGACCAACATTTTTTGCTTTGGAAAGCTGATGGCGTAAACCCGTGTCAATTGTTTGTTCTTCTCATTACCTCTCCAATAAGCTCCGGCAATACTTAACAGTTTTATGGCTTTAATGTAGCCTGTCGACGGCAAATGAGGTCCACGACACAAATCGGTAAAGTTTCCTTGCCGATAGAATGTGATGGTGCCATCGGTTAAATCTTGAATCAATTCAACTTTATATTGGTCGCCTTTTGTAGTAAACGTTTCGAGTGCATTGCTTTTAGAGACTTCGGTACGAATGTAGGGGGCGTCTTGACGAGCCAACTCCAATATTTTGTCTTCGATTTTTTTAAATTCCGAATCGGTCAAAACTGCACCTTCGGGTAAATCGATATCGTAGTAAAAACCGTTTTCGATTGTGGGGCCTATGCCCAATTTTACGCCAGGATAGAAAAATTCTAATGCCTCGGCCATTAAGTGTGCCGACGAATGCCAAAAAGCACCTTTACCTTCTCGGTCTTCGAATGTAAACAATTGGATGCGTGCATCTTTTTCAATCATTCGATGTGCATCCCAAATTTCGCCATCCACTTTAACGGCCACAACTTCTTTGGCCAATTGGTGACTGATGCTTTTGGCAATGTCTAATCCGCTCACGCCACTTTCGTACGATTTATTGGCACCGTCGGGAAATGTAATTTTGATCATATTGTTTGTTTTTGCTACACCGATACAAATGGTGTAAGGTTTAATAATTTAGCGTGCAAAGATAATACTTATTGTTGAGGTGTTGATGGTCGAATTAAGGATTTATTGGCTGCTTTCATGGGCACTCCACTAAACTATTG
>DYOK01000245.1 GCA_020720565.1 Acetofilamentum sp. | reverse complement strand
TAAACAAATAGAAATTATAATAATAAAGCCACCCTTAAGCAAGGTGGCTTTATTATTTTTATCAAACGACAAAACTGATATTGTCCTTAAAATTAAACATTTACAGATTCTGATTAATTGTAGATTCCTTAATAAGTTATTGATAGACCTAATTATTAAAATAAATGATAATTTTGTACGTTAAACTATTCCCTCCCATATTACAGAGGAACAAATCAGAAAAATGAATTTGAAACCATTGGGCTTTAAAATATTATGGATTACTGTCTTTCTCGTCAGCTCAATTCCGTCGTGGAGTCAACGGAGTAAACCTCTAAATTTACCAAAATACGACCAAGTTAAATTGCATTTTGGAATGGCTTTGGGATTCAATCAGATGAATGCAACTGTTCGTCAAGCAGATAATTTTCATTTGTTGGATTCTATCTACTCTGTTGAATGCAATCCACAAATGGGATTTAATATCAACATTGTAGCCAATTACAATATTAATCGTTTTTTCTCTGTGCGTACTCTACCGGGCTTAAATTTCGGCCAACGTAACATGGAGTACATTCTTTACGGCAAAAATATGTTTCAGTCCAAAATAATGGAGATTGAATCAACCTATTTAGACCTACCCATATTGTTACAATTAAAATCGGCACGTTTAAATAATTTCCGAATGTACATGATTGCTGGCATGTCGTACAAATACGATTTGTCGTCACAAAAAAAGATCGCTGACAAAGATAAACCTCGCATCAAATTTAAACCCAATGTGTTTAGCTACGAGGTTGGTGTGGGTACCGACTATTTTTTAGAATATTTCAAATTTGCTATCGAAGTTAAATATACTTTTGGATTAAACAACTCAATGAGTTATGATAATACCGAATTTTCAACTTCCATTGCACAATTAACCCCAAGAATGTTCAATATCACCTTACTTTTTGAGGGTAGTGATATCGAAAGTTTAAGTTTCCTAAAAATATTCAAAAAACGCTAGAGCCAAATGGAATGGACAAATTTTGGAAATAAAGCTGGCAAGAGTGGGTTTGGCGAAGGACTGAGAGATGCTGGAAAAAAAGATAACAACATAGTCGCCTTGGGTGCCGATATTACCGCATCTGTTGGAATGAATTTGTTTTCGGAAGCATTCCCTAAACGTTTTTTTAGCATGGGCATTGCAGAGCAAAATATTGCTGCTGCTGCGACTGGTCTATACTTGTCGGGTAAAAAACCTGTATTTTCGACTTACGGGGTGTTCGCTGCTCATCGAGCACACGACCAAATCAGGGTATCGATTTGTTACAATAAAGCCAAAGTACTTATTGGCGGTGCACATGCTGGTTTGTCGGTTGGTCCCGACGGGGCGACACATCAAGCACTCGAAGATATTGCTATAATGAGGGTTTTGCCCAATATGACCGTTATTTCGCCAGCCGATGCGAACCAATGCCAGTTGGCTGTGATGAACGCTTTAGAGACAATGGATGGTCCGGTCTATATCAGATTTGGTCGGGAACCTATGCCCAACTTTACCCCAATAAACGCTGACTTCTCGATTGGTAAAGCAGATATTCTAATCGAAGGAAAAGATGTGACTATAATTGCAACTGGTCATTTGGTTTGGATAAGCATACAAGCCGCTAAAGAACTTGAAAAATTTGGTATCGAAGCTGAAGTGATAAATTTGCATACCATCAAACCAATCGATAAAAAAACACTCATCGATTCTGCTCGTAAAACTCGAGCTGTCATAACCGCTGAGGAACATCAAATAGCTGGTGGAATGGGCTCGGCAGTTGCTGAGGTTTTGTCGCAAAATTGTCCCGTACCAATGAAAATAATTGGAATCGACGACCAATTTGGCGAATCGGGGCATGCCGAAGAATTACTCGAAAAATATGGTCTGTCTGTAACTCGAATAGCAACAGAGGCCAAAAATTTATATCTGAATAAAAATAACTTCCTTGGGACAAATCGTTAAACATTCAATTAAAAGCTCCATTTATTCGTACATTGGAGCGGCTTTGGGTTTCCTTAATGTTGGATTGCTCATACCAAAACTGTTTTCGCCTGAAGAGATTGGATTGACTACATATATATTTTCTGTGGTTTTTATATTATCACAAATCTCGAGTTTAGGTTTTGCGAATGTTACCAACATGATTTTTCCTTACTTTCGGAATGAAAATAAGCAACATCATGGTTTTTTTACTTTAGGTTTGATGGCTTCAGCAGCTGGTGCTTTACTTACCATTATTTTGTATGCACTATTTCATTCTCAAATTGTTTCTGGGAATGATTCTCAGATACTGATTCAATACGCTTATTACATTGTCCCTTTGAGTATTGCAAATTTGTTGTTTAACTATTTCGATATTTTTGCACAGATGCGATATAAGGCTTCGCTGGGTATTTTTTTACGCGAAATTGTCAATCGAGTAGGAAATACTGCTGCAATAGCCTTGTTTTTCTTTGGTTGGGTCGATTTTTCGGGCTTTGTTTTTTGGTATTACCTTTCTTATATCATCCCAACTGCGATTTTAGCTTTTTCGATTTATCGAGATGGCGATTTTGTCCTTAAAATCCCACGTCGTTTTCTAATGAAAAAATTGGGGCGTTCAATGTTAAGAATAGGTGGTTTTGGTTTGATATCGGGATTCAGCAGCATTGCGATTTTGCAAATCGACAAATTCATGCTCAATCGAATGACTGGGCTATCCGAGGTTGGGATTTATGCCACTACGTTTTATTTTGCTACCATGATACTACTACCTTCAAGGTCGCTAAAACGAATTGCTTCTGTCGTTATCGCAAATGCATGGAAAAAAAACGACATGGTTACTATATCGAGCGTTTATCAAAAAAGTATTATTACTCAATTGGCCGTTGGGCTTTTTATTTTTCTAGGACTTTGGGTTAATATCGATGTCATTATACAAATTATTGGTGAAAAGTTTGAACCTGGTAAATGGGTTATTTTTTTTATTGGAATCGCCAACTTATTCGAAATGCTAAGTGGGGTCAGTATGAATATTATTGCAACAAGCAAAAAGTATTTTTATGCGGCAGCTATCATGATGTTGATGATTGTGCTTTTGATTATTTCTAATGCCCTACTCATACCCATATACGGCATAAAAGGGGCCGCAGTAGCATCGACAATGACCACATTTATTATCGTTTTGATACGATTTGCATTTATTTGGTCCCACTTTAAATTACAACCCTACGATTGGTCTATCGCAAAACTCTTTGTTTTTGCAGTATTTAGCTACTTGATTTGTTTGCTTATCCCACAAACAGAAAACGCCTATTTTAATGCTGTTTTAAACGGTTCTGTTATAGCCATTACTTTTGTTATTCCGCTTTATATCAGCAAAGTATCACCCGACATCAACCAAAAATTAGAACAATATTACCACATCATTTTTCATGCGAGGCGAT
>DYOK01000244.1 GCA_020720565.1 Acetofilamentum sp. | reverse complement strand
GCACAAAGCCATGCCCAAATTTGCAAAAGAATCGTTTAGTGCACAATATCGTAAAAATAAGTCGTGTAATCAATAACATTCAATTGTTGTCGAATTGTCGGATATGGTTTTGTAAAGTAGCTTGATTCTGTGTAGCTGGTAGCCATGCTATACAAACATTCAACACTAAATTTTGTATAGTCAACAAAATCTATCCTTCCTCGATATTTTTTTTTGACGTTTAGAATAAAATAAAGGTGTCCTCAAATAATTGTTTAACTTTGCAGACAACTATTTGTAATAAAGTGGAGCAGAAACCACTGCAAAAACGAGCGATAACGAAAAGCCAAACGAGTAGAAAGATTTAAGCCAAATAAAAAATTAACTAGCAGACGATGAAACTATCAAAGCCGAATATTATTTCGGAATAGCTGATTTCAAGCCTCAAATGCAACTTTTGATTTGTGTCAATTTAGGGGCAAATAATCTATACAGTTAGTCCCATCTTTTGTATAAATTGAATTGAAAACACGCACAATAAGTGGCTTATTATTCCTAGAAGCGTTTGTGAGTCTTTCTATCATAATAGCAATGGTTTGATTCACTGTAATATTTTTTTAGTGGAGAGGAATTAATTTATAATTTTATTTTTTACTTTTTACTTTTATCGTTATTTTCTAATTGTATAATTGCTGAATCAAGATGAAAAAACTAATTATAGCAACATTTATTTTATTTTTGACTTTTTTTGTCGAAAACAATATACTTGCACAAAATTTTCTACAAACCCATCCACTTAAAGCTTCTTCTGGTTTGTTTACTCAAAGCAATATAGAAACTTTACTCAATACCCATCAGGTTGAATATACGAATACCGAAATTGAAAAGCTTAAAACAGATATTGCCGACTATAATGCCAATGTTAAAGCTAATATTGAACGAATTGTTTCGGAACGGCAAGTATTAAGCGACGGCAAATTACGATTGATACAAAAAAAAGACGAACTCAACATTCAGCAACAAATTGACGAGGCCCAAAAAAACCATGCTCAAATTAAAAGTGAAGTTAAAGCCTCGTTAAATGATATTTCGTACAAAGGGTTTATCATTTATATTAAGAAAAATGTGAACATGTACAGCGACCCGATGCAATTGATTGCTGCAGCAAAAAAAGATTTTATCCCTTATTCTGTTGAAACAGTGCGTGGTAGTTTTATCACGTCAATTACTGAACTGCATCAAAAAGAAGGATTTAACGACGAATTTTATAACTACGTAAAGGAAGAAATCAGTGGGCAACTCTCGGTAGAAAAGAATTACAACCATGCCAAAGACAACCTTTCTAAAATATTCTGGTATGTATGCAAGGTCGATGTAAAACCTTTGAAAAAGAACATCGAAACATATCAAACAACCGACTTTAATACAAGGACAGATATTGTCGTTTTGGATGCTTTGAAAGAAACAAATATTACTGCCGTTTTACAGCAAAAAGGAGTGCCCGAAAATATCATTTCGGAAATAAACGCCATAGTGCAAACTAATAAAATTAGTATTATAGCAGAAAATAACAGTATTAAATCGAGAGAACGCGACATTATAATCAATGGACAGCAAAAACTCGACGAGTTAGATTTCAGAATACGTGAACTTCAAAACAAAAAAGCGGGGGTTTATAAGAACATTCAATCCATTATTGAGCAAAATTCAAGGGTTGTTTTTGATATTAACAATGTAAAAGCGTCTTTTGATAAAGCGGTTGCAGAAATTAATCAAAAGATTCAACGCAATATCGAAGAAGAGATAAACTGGCGAGATAAGGAACTTTTTGTAGAGTGGCAACGTAGCATCGCTACTACCGGCAACCCGATTGCGGCCATTGCAAGCAACGTGTTAGAAGTGAAAAAGCAACACGAAACAGCCTATGGTGTTTTCGAACAATATATTGCAGTAAACGAAATAAAAAATGATAATTTTACGGCTCAAAGAGGGAGTACCCGTGAGCTGAGCCGCAATGTGAATCAGCTTTATGTTTTCCCTCAACCCTCGCAAAATGGCATTTTGCTTACAGTGCTTACGCAATTTAAAACTCTTGGCGAAACTCAATTTTCGTCGAGTATATCTTCCAATCAAACGATAACCGTAAATGGTGTAAATTTTGAAATGGTAGCCATAAAAGCCGGTACCTTTACCATGGGCAGCCCCGCAAGTGAAGTTAACAGAGGAGGCGATGAAACCCAACATCAGGTAACCTTAAGTGCTTTCAAAATGAGCAAATACGAAGTAACCTTTGAACAGTATGACTTATTTTGCGATGCCACTGGCAGGAGCAAGCCCGACGATGCAGGTTGGGGACGTGGCAACCGCCCTGTAATAAATGTAAGTTGGGACGATGCCACCGCTTTTGCCGAATGGATGGGTTGCCGTTTGCCTACCGAAGCCGAATGGGAATATGCCTGCCGTGCCGGAACAACAACACCTTTTAGTACAGGGAACAATCTCACAAGCTCGCAGGCAAATTATAATGGCAATGACCCATATAACAACAATGCCAAGGGCGAGTACAGGGAAAAAACCATGCCGGTAGGAAGTTTTGCAGCCAATGCTTATGGCTTGTTTGACATGCACGGCAATGTTTGGGAATGGTGCAGCGATTGGTATGGCGATTATTCCACATCGGCACAGACCAACCCCAAAGGTGCATCATCGGGGTCGTACCGCGTGTGCCGTGGCGGTAGCTGGAGCAGCGATACGCGCAATTGCCGGGCAGCGCGCCGCACCAGCTTCCCTCCGGACGACAGCAGCATCGGTCTGGGCTTCCGCCTGGTTTCCCCCAAGTAAACAGTGGTTAATCCTTTCCTTCCTTTTAAGTTTACCCCATTAAATACGGAGTAATTTAATGGGGCTAAAAGAGTTTTACCAAAAGGGAGTGAGGCGTGCACTGAGCTTGTCGAAGTGGGCGAACGACCAAAAGGCAAAGCGATTAAATAATTATCCGCCTTTGGCGGTCGATTTTTTATAGATAATACCGTTTGCATATCTGTAATAGTCCAATAAGAATTGGCCTAAACAGCTATTGCCTAGGCATCCGCCTCAGACGGACAATAAACCTGTTCTATAATTTATTTAACAGACTATATATTAATTGTATTTTGTATTATAACACTCACTGTATGTTTTTTTTTGAATTGTCAGAAAAAAAACATTTTTTCTATTTGACGAAAACCCGATAGGTGCAATGCATTCGATTTGAAAATAATAAGCAATTGTGCTAGCTTTGTACTTTAAGGTCTTCGACTTATATATTGTTTTACTAACTTGCTATTTATTAATCCGCTAGCTTAATAAAATACGACATTCAATTATTCTAAGTTCTTACAATGAGCGGTTCCTACTTCAATCTCTATAAAATATTATTAGTACTTGTTGTTCTTTTGGCAAGTGTTCCGGTTTTTGCCCAATCGGCTTATGCCACACTCGATAGAATGACCGACT
>DYOK01000243.1 GCA_020720565.1 Acetofilamentum sp. | reverse complement strand
TTGTATCGTTCTTTATAATTGACAATAAAAAAGAAAATGTGATATAAAAGTAAGGTTTGGATAAATAACTTAATCAACGATTTTGTTGAATCTACATTTATATAATGCATTAACTCATCTACTGCTAAGTTGACCCACGTGAACATAAAAACAAAAATTAAAGCTCTTATTCTATTATTACTTATAGTTTCATTTTCGTTTCGTTCTTTAGATATAATAGAAAACAACCCTAAAATTATGATCATTGACTTAAAAATATGAATATCAATAAATTGATGATTATAAAAATGAATCAAAACAATCATTGGTATAGAAATTAGCGAAACCCATTTCAAAGGCCAAGGGAGTAAGTACCGAAACATTTTATTATTCATAATTTACATTTTTACATATAGTCAAAAGTATCTAATCTTTAACTATTCTAATTAAAATAGTAAATTAGAATGATTCCAAATTATTAAAAAAACTGATAAGTATTTGAACAAGTTGTGTTTAACAACATGACTTAATACACCTTTGTGGCTCATTTTCTCAGTATATTTTTGATACCTTTGCCTTGCAGAAATAAACAATTTAAATCGAATACTATGGCAAAAATAAAAGGAGCTATTGTGGTCGACATCGAAAAGTGCAAAGGTTGCGAGGTTTGCGTGCCCGCTTGCCCTTCCGATGTGATCGGCATGTCCAAAGAAGTCAACGGTAAAGGTTACCACTATGCCTATATGGCCAATCCAGACGCATGTACAGGATGTTCAAACTGTGCTATCGTTTGCCCTGATGGCGTTATATCGGTATATAAAGTAAAAATGGATTAAGTAACGCTAAAGTCAAAAAAAACAATGGCAGAATTAAAATTAATGAAAGGTAACGAAGCCATCGCCGAAGCCGCTATTCGCGCTGGTGTTGACGCTTACTTCGGATACCCTATCACCCCTCAATCGGAAGTGATTGAATATTTAATGAGCGAACAACCCGAGTTCCGTACCGGAATGGTGGTTTTGCAAGCCGAAAGCGAAGTGGCCGCCATCAACATGGTTTATGGTGCTGCAGGAACCGGAAAAAAAGTACTGACCTCATCTTCTAGCCCTGGTATTTCGTTGAAACAAGAAGGTATTTCGTACCTTGCTGGTGCCGAATTGCCCGCAGTCATTCTAAACGTAGTACGTGGAGGCCCAGGATTAGGAACCATACAACCCTCGCAAGCCGATTATTTCCAGTCGGTTAAAGGTGGTGGACATGGCGATTATCATATGTATGTATTGGCTCCTGCTTCGGTTCAAGAAATGGCCGATTTTGTAGAGGACGCCTTCGAAATGGCCTATAAATATCTAACTCCTGTTCTTATTCTTTCGGATGGTATTATTGGTCAGATGATGGAAAAAGTCTATCTTAAAGATCAACAACCCCGCTGGACCGACGAAGAAATTCAAAAAATTAGTGGCAAATGGGCTACAACTGGTCGTATAGGTGGACGTGAGCGCAATATTATTACTTCCTTAGATTTACAATCGGAAAAAATGGAAGCACGTGTTCATCGTTTGCAAGCCAAGTACAAAAAAATGGCTGAAGAAGATTTGCGTTTCGAAAAAATACAATGCGATGATGCTGAGTATTTGATTGTAGCGTATGGATCAAGTGCGCGTATTGCTCAAAAAACAGTCGATTTAGCCAGAGAAAAAGGAATAAAAGTTGGTTTGTTTCGCCCTATCACCTTGTTCCCTTTCCCAAAAAATCAATTGATGGAAATGACCAAGCAAGTCAAAGGAATTTTAAGTGTCGAATTGAATATGGGCCAAATGGTAGAAGACATTCGCCTTTCGGTCGAACACAAAGTTCCTGTTGAACATTTTGGTAGAACCGGCGGTATTATTCATACTCCCGAAGAAGTTTTAGCTGCTCTAGAGCAAAAAATTATTAAACGATAATCAGCTATGGATATTAAAGATATTATTAAACCTGAAAATTTGGTTTACACAAAAACCAAATTGATGACAGACAATGCCCTTTCGTACTGCCCAGGCTGCGGACACGGAACGGCACACCGCTTAACCATGGAAGTAATCGAAGAAATGGGTGTCGAGGCTGATACCATTGGGGTTGCTCCTGTGGGTTGCTCTGTTTTAGCCTATGATTTTATGAACGTCGATATGCAACAAGCCGCACACGGTCGTGCACCTGCTTTGGCCACTGCTATTTCTCGCACATGGCCCGATAAGTACGTGTTTACCTACCAAGGTGATGGCGATTTAGCTGCAATTGGTACTGCCGAAACCATCCATGCTTGTAACCGAGGCGAAAATATCGTTATCATCTTTGTTAACAATGGTATTTATGGGATGACAGGCGGACAAATGGCGCCTACAACCCTTCCCGGAATGCCATCTTCGACTTCGCCATACGGACGCGATACGGCTAAAATGGGTTTCCCATTAAAAATGACCGAATTAATTGCTAATTTACCTGGTGTCTATTCGGTGACTCGACAAGCTGTACACACGCCCAAACACGTTCGAAAAGCTAAAAAAGCCATTCGTCAAGCATTCGAAAACACCCGATTAAAACGTGGCTTGTCGTTTGTCGAAATTGTTTCGAACTGTAACTCCGGCTGGAAAATGACTCCAAATCAAGCCAACGAATGGCTCGAAGAAAATATGCTTTCTTTTTACGAATTAGGTGATATTAAAGTAGAAGGTCAACTTGTTAAGAAATAAGTTCTTGACCCAATAAATTATATAACAAACGTAAAAAGCACTTGATTGATTCAAAATAAGATTAGTAATTCGAATAAAACATAGAGAAGACCTTATTGTAAGTGTTATGTAATAATTTAATGTCGTATTTTTTTAATAATGAATATTGACAAATAGACAGCTACAAAAACAAAAAAATAGGTCGAAGACTTTATTATTCACAATACTTTAAAACCATGACAGAAGAAATAATTATAGCCGGATTTGGTGGTCAAGGCGTACTCTCGATGGGTAAAATTCTGGCCTACTCTGGCATTATGCAAGATCAGGAAGTGAGCTGGATGCCATCTTACGGCCCCGAGATGAGAGGCGGTACTGCCAATGTTACTGTAATTCTAAGCGACGAACGTATTAGCTCGCCTTATTTGACCATATTCGATACCGCAGTAATCCTTAACCAGCAGTCGATGGACAAGTTCGAAAACTCGGTTAAACCAGGCGGAAATCTAATATATGACCCTAACGGAATTTTACACCACCCTACCCGCAAAGACATCAATATTTTTAAAATTGAAGGTGCTCAAATATCGGTAGAAATGGGTAACACTAAAATTTTTAATATGGTTATATTGGGTGGATTTCTAGCAGCTCGTCCCATTGTTCAACTCGACAATGTAATAGCCGGACTTAAAAAGTCATTACCAGAGCGTTATCACAAATTGATTCCTTTGAATCAAGAAGCCATCACGATGGGCATTAAACGATTGGAACAAGTTCACAAAGTGTAAATGTTAAATACACCGAAAATAGATAAAGGCTGCCTTAGGGTGGCCTTGTTTATTAGAACC
>DYOK01000242.1 GCA_020720565.1 Acetofilamentum sp. | reverse complement strand
TTTTTTATGCCTTTTCGCTCAGTTCTAACCAGCGGAGCTCCTTTTGGTCGAGTTCAATTTTTAATGCTTCGTACCGATGGCTCATTTCGACAAGCTCCGAATGGTCGCTTTCACTTGAACTCAATACTGCTTCAACTTTTGTTTTTTCGATGCCTAGCTCGTGCAATTCCTTTTCGAGTTGATCGAGCTCAAGTTTTTCCTTATAGCTCAATCTTTGAGAGTAATCATTTTTTATTTGAACCTTAGAATTGACTTCGATTTTGTTGCTTTGTGTAGCGATTCGTTCTTGATCTTGCTTCAGCTTTTCGTATCGGTACTGTGTGTAATTGCCAGGGAAATCTCTAATTTTACCTTCGCCTTCGAATACGAACAAATGATCCACAATCTTGTCGGTAAAGTAACGGTCGTGCGAAACCACCAAAACACAACCTTCGAACTGTAATAAATAGTTTTCTAGCACATTAAGGGTAACAATGTCGAGGTCGTTAGTCGGTTCGTCAAGAATCAAAAAATTGGGATTATGCATTAAAATGCTCATCAAGTACAAACGGCGTTTTTCACCTCCACTCAATTTGTCCACTTTGGTTTGTTGTACTTTGGGCGGAAATAAAAAAAAGTTCAAAAATGCCGAAGCATTGATCTTTCTACCATCGCCAAAGTCGACCACTTCCATAATGTCGGTGGCAATATCAATAACTCTTTTATAGGGTTCGAATTGAATGCCATCTTGATGGTAATATCCAATTTTTACCGTAGATCCAATTTCGAGATATCCTTGTGTAGGCTTAATTTTTTCCGATATGATATTGAGCAAAGTCGATTTGCCGCTTCCGTTTTTTCCAACGATACCTACTTTCTCGCCTTTGGCAAATTTAAAAGTAAAATCGGTAATTAGTTTTAATTCGTCATACGCATGGTAGATGTGATACAAATCGATTATCTTTTGACCCAAACGAGCCATTGGTAGGTCAATTTTGATGGATGAATTGTTTTTCCTTTGCGAAGCTTGAACTTTTATTTCGTCTACTTTATCAACCCTATATTTGGCCTTGGTAGTTCTTGCTTTTGGCATGCGATTGACCCATTCGAGTTCCTTTTTATATAGTTGACGCGCTTTGTCGATTTCGGTATTCTTAAGTTCGACCCGCTCATCGCGTTTTTCGAGATAATACTCATAATTACCGTAATAATTGTAAAACGTGCTGTCTTCTAATTCTACAATTCGATTACAAACCCGATCTAAAAAATACCGATCGTGAGTCACCATTAAAAGGCTCATGGTGCTGTCCATAAGGTAGTCTTCGAGCCATTCAATCATTTCGATATCTAAATGGTTGGTTGGTTCATCGAGAATCAATAAATCGGGCTGTTTGAGTAAAACAGAGGCCAATGCCAAGCGTTTGACTTGCCCCCCCGAAAGCGTTCCAATGGTTTGTGTAGCGTCGTTTAATTTCATACGACCCAACATTTGATTAATCCTTACGGGAAGATTCCATGCTTGATGAGCGTCGATTTGATTCATGACCAAATGCAACTCTGCATCATTATCTTGCAATAGCAATGTTTCGTATTTCGAAAGCAGATTAAGTGTATCTTTAAAGTCGTATTCCAAGGCTTGCATTATGGTCCAATCGGGGGCATAGGCTGGTGCCTGAGCTAAATAGGCCAATTCAAGATTACGTTGCGTGGTTACTTCGCCTTGATCGAAATCAATTTGATGAACCAAGATTTGAAGAAAGGTCGATTTTCCTGCACCATTTTTGGCAATTAAAGCCACCTTTTCGCCGCGATGTATGCTAAGACTGATGTCATTAAACAAATAAGTGTCGCCAAACGATTTGCTTATGTGTTCGGCCACCAACAGGACTTCTTCGCTTCTTTCAGCCATATTTTATATTTTTTAGTTCCAACTGCCTTTTGCAAAATGGCTGTTTCATTTAAATCTTTACTATTTTTGCAATCGACAAAAGTAAACATTATGACGCAAAAGCAAAGGTTCAAAGATATTATAGCATATTTTAAAACCAATCAGCCCGTGGCAGAAACTGAATTGCATTATCGCGACCCGTTTTCGTTGCTTGTAGCGGTTATTTTATCGGCACAATGTACCGATAAAAGGGTCAATTTGATTACCCCAAAATTGATGGAACAATTTCCTTCGCCTCAAAAAATGGCCGATGCCGAAGTTTTCGAAATCTTTGAATATATTAAAAGCTGTTCGTTTCCGAATAACAAAGCCATTCATTTGCAAGGCATGGCTCAAATGCTTGTGAAAGACTTTGCTGGAGCGATTCCCAATAGTATCGACGAATTACAAAAACTTCCCGGAGTAGGACGCAAGACCGCTAATGTCATTGTTTCGGTTGTGTACAATCAGCCAGCTATGGCGGTCGATACTCATGTGTTTCGTGTGTCGAATCGTTTAGGTCTTACAAAAAATTCTAAAACCCCACTCGAAACGGAGAAAGTACTTGTAAAGCATATTCCACAAGACTTATTACCTATTGCTCACCACTGGTTAATTTTACACGGAAGATACATTTGTTTGGCTCGAACCCCTCAATGCTCAAAATGTCCGTTGACAGAATGGTGTCTTTTCTATGAAAAACAATCGAAACAGCCATCGAATGATTAAGCCCGAAGATATTCCAGTACATTTTGTTCAAAACGATAGAGCGGTTCGATATATTATTAAAATATTACCGGACCAAACTGTTAGAGTAACCATTCCGAGGGGTGGAAATCTAAGATTTGCTCAAGAGTTTTTAAAAAAGCATATCGAAGCAATTGCATTAAAAATTCAAACAAAAACGATTCCTCGATTTGAATACGATGTTGTATACAAAACCAAAGTTTCGGAATTTGTTATCGAAAAAACGCTATTGTCAAGACCAAAAGCCACTTTCAAAGGCCGAAGAATGTTAATAAAACTTGATCAAAATGCCGATATTAATAATGCCCAAACACACACATTTATACAGTATTGTATCAGCCAGTTGTTAAAAATTGAAGCTGAGCATTATTTACCAAAACGGACATTCGAATTGGCGACTAAGAATGGATTAAAGTTTAAGACCGTTAAAATTAATACTGCAAAAACTCGATTTGGTTCATGCAGCGGAACCAACGAAATTAATTTTTCGTCTTTTTTAATGGCCATGCCGAGCCATTTAATCGATTATATCATTTTACATGAGTTATGCCATACCATTCATAAAAATCATAGTACTAAATTTTACGAACTTTTGAATCGAGTGAGTGGTGGTAACCATCTAAAATATCAAAAAGAAGTCAAAAAATATTCAATTCAGATTCAACCCAGTCTGTTCGATATTGCTTAATTTAGCCAAATCTTTTAATAAAGAATTTACCATGTTTTGGAATTTGAAGTTTAAAATATCGCTGAATAGAACAGGGCTGTGCAATTGCTGATTGTCGATTATTTGTTGAATTGTTTATGCGACTTATAGCCCGTCTCTATAATTGTCAGGGGAATTTTTTGTAAGATCATTTTTTTGTTTTTTAAGTTTACTTGTTATTTAACT
>DYOK01000241.1 GCA_020720565.1 Acetofilamentum sp. | reverse complement strand
AGAAAAATATATCTCATTTTATTTATCAGTCATTTGAAAATGTATTTGGTATAAGAAGCTATGAGATACAAATGCATGTATCGTTATAGCATACACCACAATTTCTAATATGGGTCGACATCGATGGCAACCACTATCGACAAAAACTCCCTTTGTGTTTTGATGGCATCGATTCGCTGCCAAATCGTATTTTTAATCTCACTTAAAGCTTTGACTTTTGGAAGTTTAATTAGAATTTTTTCGTGATATAAGTTCTGAACTCTCGATACCACCGGTGCTTGTGGTCCCAAGACCGCCACTTGAGGTAACTGTTGTAATAAATCTTGAACCAATAAGCGTGAGGCTTGATTAGCTACCTCTTGTAATTTATGTTTAACTGTCAATTCGATCAAACGCACAAAGGGTGGATAATGAAATTCTGAACGTTCTTCAATTTGATCATCGTACATTTCTAAAAAATCGTTTGTCAAAACTTGTTGCACAATTCGGTGCTTCGGCTGTGTGGTTTGTATAATCACTTTGCCCAAACCATCGCGCCGTCCGGCTCTTCCGCTCACTTGCGTCATCATTTGAAAACTTCGTTCTTCGGCTCTAAAATCGGGAAAATTGATCATGTTATCGGCATTAAGAATGCATACCAAACCCACTTTGTTAAAATCTAAACCCTTTGATACCATCTGTGTACCCACCAAAATACTGATATCGCCCTGTTCGAATTTATGAATCAATTCTTCGGCAGCATGTCGTTTTCGGGTGGTGTCAAGGTCGAGTCGAGCCACCGTTTCATCGGGAAAAATCAATTGTATTTCGTCTTCAATTTTTTCGGTTCCAAAACCCATTGTTTTTATTTTCGAGCTACCACAGGCTTTGCAGTGGGTTAAACCTGGAATGACATAACCACAGTAGTGACACTGTAGGTTATTTTGATATTTATGATAAGTTAGACTCACATCGCAATGCTCGCATTGTGGCACCCAACCACACAGCTCACATTCTACAAATGGCGAATATCCTCTGCGATTTTGAAATAGAATCGACTGTTTTTTTTCTTGAATAGTTTGCTTAATGAAATCAAGGGTCAGATTGGTAAAGTGACCTTTCATCTTTTTTTGTTTACCTTCGGTCAAAGTATCGACAATCCAAATTTCGGGCATGGTTACCTCGTTGTGTCTAACCAAAAGCTCGACCAGTCCGTACTTGTTATTTTGGGTGTTAAAATAGCTTTCGATCGATGGCGTCGCTGTGCCCAAAAGTGTTTTTGCACCATGGAGCTGAGCCAATATCAAAGCCGCATCTCTAGCGTGGTAACGTGGTGCAGGATTGTATTGCTTGTAGGTATTTTCGTGTTCTTCGTCGACTATGATTAAACCCAAGTTCTGAAAAGGTAAAAATATCGACGATCTAACGCCCAATACAACTTGATATTTCGATTGCTCACCTTTAAGTAGTTCTAACCAAAGTTCAACACGCTCGGCATCGGAATATTTGGAATGGTACACCCCAATTTTATCGCCAAAAACGGCGGTTAGCCTATCGATAATTTGTGTGGTTAAAGCAATCTCTGGTAATAAATACAACACCATCTTTTTTTGCTGTAAAGCTTGTTGTATCAAATGAATGTAGATTTCGGTTTTCCCACTCGAAGTAACCCCATGTAATAAAACGGTGTCTTTGGACTCGAATTGATGATTGATTTGATTGAGCGCTTCGGTTTGTAATTCGCTCAAAGCTTTGATGGGTTTTCTGTTTTGCCCAAGAGGTTTAATGCGACCTATTACTTCGTCGACAATTTGCAAAATACCCTTTTGTATAAGTCCGTTAAGCGACGACATACTGCCTTCTGCCTTGTTTAACAACTGTGACTTGCTCACTCGCTTTAGGTTATCGCTGTAAAATTCCGAAAGACTTAAATAAGCCATCAACATTTCTTCTTGTTTGGGCGAACGAAGCAATAGTTCGAAGGCCTTTTCGGTTTCGCTCTGTGCACTAAAAGGGGCACAAAGTTGGATATACGCTTCTGTTTTGAGCTTATATGTTTCCGATATGGTTTCTTGCAACTTGATAGCACCTAAAGAACGCAATCGGTTCACCAATTGGATAATATTTTTCCGATTAAGCAATTTAGCAGCCTCGGCAATGCTCAAATTCTCGACTTTAGATAGTTGATTGATGAGTTCGTACTCAATTGGTTTGAGCTCCGAAAATGCGGAAAATTCAGGATTAACACAAAGAATATTTTCGCTCTCGAGTTTGAGTCCCGAAGGTAAAGCGGCACGATAGACATCGCCAATTGGGGTTAGATAGTAAGCCGATAACCACTCCCAAAATCGAATCTGAACAGGGAGAACCACTGGTTTTTCGTCTAAAATGGCTTCGATAGCTTTAACTTCGTAAGCCGTGGGCTCATTGTTATGAATTTTTATCACAATGGCCGAATAGAGCTTGTTTTTACCAAACGAAACCACAACCCGTTGACCAATGTCTATCGGGTTGTGGTATTCTTCGGGTATTGAGTAGGTGTAAAACTGCCTAATCGATAAAGGCAGTAAAACATCGACAAAAGTATGTGAGTTAAATAATTGAATAATCGGTACTTTAAAAATTCAAGACTGTAAGTAAGTCGTAAAGGTCTTGGTTAATCGACTTGGTTTCTTGTATGGCTTTTTCGAAAGGAACCAATTCCAGATGCCCACACTTGGTGCCAATCATCACATTGCTGTGTCCATCCATCAAGGTTTTAACAGCTTCGACACCCATTTTCGAGGCTTGTACTCTATCGAAAGCGGTGGGCGATCCACCTCTTTGTACGTGCCCTAAAACAGTCACTCGAACGTCGTAATCTTCGAAATCGTTTCGAACTTTTTTAGCAATTTTCATAGCACCACCTTCTTCGCCACCTTCGGCAACAATGATTACACCGCTCGATTTCTTTTCTTTAAATCCATTTTCGAGATACAAGTGCAAATCGGACAAATGAGTAGGAATTTCGGGGATAAGAACCCCTTCGGCACCACCAGCAATGGACGAACGTAAGGCTAAGAATCCGGCATCGCGGCCCATCACTTCGACAAAAAATAAACGACCATGTGCACTGGCTGTGTCTCTAATTTTGTCGAGGGCTTCCATCACAGTGTTGATGGCTGTATCGTAACCAATGCAATAATCGGTTCCAAACAGGTCGTTATCGATGGTTCCGGGAATACCCACTACAGGCATGCCAAATTCTTTTTCGAAAAAATTAGCACCTGTGAAAGTTCCATTACCTCCAATAGCCACAATCCCTTCTACTCCGATAGATTTAAGATTTTCGTAGGCTTTCTTACGACCTTCGTATGTCATAAACTCTTTGCTGCGGGCTGTTTTTAAAATAGTGCCCCCACGTTGAATAATATTACTTACATCGCGCGAAACCAAAGGCTTGAAGCTACCTTCAATCATACCCTCGTAACCTCGCATTACGCCAACCATTTCGGCACCATAAAACAAACCTGCTCTAACCACCGCTCTGATGGCGGCATTCATACCTGGCGAATCGCCACCGGAAGTAAAAACTGCAATTTTTTTCATGATTATTGGTA
>DYOK01000022.1 GCA_020720565.1 Acetofilamentum sp. | reverse complement strand
TTATAAGGTGTGTTTTCTGTTTTGTTTGTTCCAATAGCCAAATTTGAACGAATGGTATTTATTATCCAAAGATCGCACAAAACAGCTCTCAATTAATTCGTCAAATTCGAATTCGGGTCCCATCTCGAGGCTTATTTTATCAAAGGCTTGTTAATAAAAGCAGCCAGATAATTTAGAAATCATCGAAAAAACTGATGGTAGCTTATAATCAACAGCATCTGTAAAAAATATTAACACCACCATGTTGATAATGAGAAAAAAAGTTATACCTTTGCAAACCATTTGTAAAAGTGATATTAGATAAAAATCAGTAATATAGTATGCCAACAATTCAACAGTTAGTTAGAAAAGGCCGAAAAAGTTTAGAGGTTCAGAGTAAATCTCGAGCTTTAGATGCCTGCCCACAAAGGAGGGGCGTGTGTGTAAGAGTTTACACCACTACTCCAAAAAAACCAAACTCGGCCATGCGTAAAGTGGCAAGGGTAAGATTAACCAACCAAAAAGAGGTGAACGCCTATATTCCAGGTGAAGGCCATAACTTGCAAGAGCACTCGATAGTACTTATCAGAGGTGGTCGTGTAAAAGACCTTCCAGGGGTACGTTATCACATTGTACGTGGTGCCCTCGATACATCGGGTGTAGACGGTAGAAAACAACGCCGTTCTAAATATGGAACTAAGCGTCCAAAACCAGGTCAAGTAGCTGCACCAGCAAAAAAAGGTAAAAAATAGAGAATAAATAAAATTTGAAATAATGAGAAAGTCGAAACCAAAGAAGAGACATTTGCTTCCAGATCCTAAGTTCAACGATATTTTGGTCACACAATTCGTTAACAACTTAATGTTTGATGGCAAAAAGAATACTGCGTACGCTGTCTTCTATGGTGCAATGGATATTATTCAACAAAAGAATAAAGAAGAAATTGCCCCATTAGATTTGTGGAAAAAAGCATTGGAAAATGTGACTCCACAAGTAGAAGTCAAGAGCCGTAGAGTAGGTGGAGCTACATTTCAAGTACCAATGGAGGTTCGTCCTACCAGAAAAGTTGCACTTGGAATGAAAGCTTTAATTTTAAATGCACGCAAACGTTCTGGCCGTTCCATGGGAGAAAAGTTGGCAGCTGAAATTATGGCGGCATTCAAAGAAGAGGGTGGCGCATTTAAGAGAAAAGAAGACATGCACAGAATGGCCGATGCAAACAAGGCCTTTTCACATTTTAGATTCTAATAGGGTAGCATAACAAGATGAAGAAAGATCTCAAATATACCAGAAACATAGGCATCATGGCTCACATCGATGCGGGTAAAACAACGACTACAGAACGTATCTTGTTTTATACCGGTAAAAGCCACAAAATTGGCGAAGTACACGATGGGGCAGCCACTATGGACTGGATGGAACAAGAGCAAGAGCGTGGTATTACCATCACATCTGCTGCTACAACCACCTTTTGGACCTATAAAGGACAACAATATAAAATTAATATTATCGACACCCCAGGACACGTCGACTTTACCGTTGAGGTAGAGCGTTCGTTGCGTGTACTTGACGGTGCGGTAGCTACATTTTGTGCCGTTGGTGGTGTAGAGCCTCAATCGGAAACAGTTTGGCGTCAAGCCGACAAATACAAAGTACCTCGCATGGGCTTTGTTAACAAAATGGATCGTACAGGTGCCGATTTTTTCAATGTAGTAGGTCAAATTAGAACCAGACTTAAAGCCAATGCAGTACCCATTCAAATTCCAATTGGTGCCGAAGAACGCTTTAAAGGGGTAATTGACCTTATTTTGAACAAAGCCATTGTTTGGGCCGACGACGCCGAAATGGGCTCTAATTACGACGTTCAAGATATCCCCGCCGATTTAGTCGAAGAGGCCGAAGAGTGGAGAGATAAACTTATCGAAGCAGCTGCCGAAACCGACGATGCTTTGATGGAAAAATTCTTCGAAGATAAAAACGCTATCACTGTAGAAGAATTACAAGATGCCGTTCGTAAATCGACCTTAAATATGACCATGATTCCGATCACTTGCGGTAGTGCGTTCAAAAACAAAGGCGTTCAAACATTACTCGATGCTGTGGCTTTGTATTTACCTTGTCCACTCGATATTCCAGAAATTATCGGAATTAATCCCGATACCGAAGCCGAAGTGATTCGTCATCCCGACGAAAATGAGCCTTTAGCTGCTTTGGCATTTAAAATTGCTACCGATCCTTTCGTAGGCCGTTTAGCTTTTGTTCGTGTATATTCAGGATTTATCGATGCAGGTAGCTACATTATCAATACCCGTAACGGCAAAAAAGAGCGTATCACACGCTTATACCAAATGCACGCCAACAAGCAAAACCCTATCGATAGAGTGGAAGCAGGTGACATTTGCGCAGTAGTAGGTTTTAAAGATATCCGTACTGGTGATACTTTAGCTCACGAAAAAGATCCTATCGTTCTCGAATCGATGGACTTTCCAGAGCCCGTAATCGGTATCGCTATCGAACCTATAACACAAAAAGATATCGATAAATTATCGAATGGCTTAGCCAAATTATCTGAAGAAGATCCAACTTTCCGTGTACATACCGACGAAAATTCAGGTCAAACTGTAATTAGCGGAATGGGTGAGTTGCACTTAGAAATTATCATCGATCGTTTAAAACGTGAGTTTAAAGTTGAATGTAACCAAGGTAAACCACAAGTTGCATACAAAGAAGCTTTGACCAAATCGTTTAGCCACCGTGAAGTGTTCAAAAAACAATCGGGTGGTCGTGGTAAATTTGCCGATATTATTTTCGACATTATGCCAGCCGATCCAGGAACCGAAGGTTTACAATTTGTCAACGAAGTAGTTGGTGGTCGAATTCCAAAAGAATTTATTTCACCTGTCGAAAAAGGATTCAAAGAGTCTATGGCCAATGGTCCACTTGCAGGATACAATGTCGACAGTATGAAAGTTGTTTTGAAAGACGGATCGTTCCACTCCGTTGACTCTGATGCCCTTTCGTTCGAGATTTGCGCTAAACAAGCCTTTAGAGAAGCTGCTATCAAAGCCAAACCAGTTTTGATGGAACCTATTATGAAAGTTGAAGTGGTAACCCCAGAAGAAAACATGGGTGATGTTATCGGTGACTTTAACCGACGTCGTGGACAAATCCAAGGAATGGACGATAGAGGTGGTGCTAAAGTAGTTAAAGCCAGTGTTCCATTATCGGAAATGTTTGGATACGTAACCGCTTTGCGAACCATCACCTCAGGACGTGCCACATCTTCAATGGAGTTTGGACACTATGCAGAAGTCCCATCGGGAATGGCAGATGAAATTATTAATGGAGCTAAAAAATAAGACGATATGAGTCAGAAAATTAGAATAAAGTTAAAATCATTCGATCATAACTTAGTTGATAAGTCGGCTGAGAAGATTGTAAAAACTGTAAAAACAACGGGAGCAGTAGTAAGCGGACCAATTCCATTGCCAACTGACAAAAGAATCTTTACTATTTTACGTTCGACTTTCGTCAACAAAAAATCGAGAGAACAATTCGAGTATGCTACATACAAAAGATTACTCGATATTTACAGCACCACCTCAAAAACTATCGATGCTTTAATGAAGCTCGAGTTACCAAGTGGGGTAGAAGTAGAAATAAAAGTTTAATTAATTATATATACAGAGTATATGCCAGGTTTAATAGGAAAGAAAGTCGGTATGACTTCTCTTTACGGAGCCGATGGAAAAAACATTCCATGCACCGTTATTGAGGCCGGACCTTGTGTGGTTACACAAGTTAAGACGGCCGAGGCAGATGGCTATAGCGCTCTTCAGATTGCTTTCGACGAAAAGAAAGAAAAGCACTCTACAAAAGCGATGATAGGACATTTTGCAAAAGCAAACACTACTCCTAAAAGAATGCTCGTCGAAATCGCAGATTTCGAAGGGGATTACAAATTAGGAGATACTATTACAGTTGACATCTTCGAAGAAAATGCTTGGATCGATGTCATTGGTACCTCAAAAGGAAAAGGTTTTCAAGGCGTTGTAAAACGACACGGCTTTGCAGGTGTTGGAGGTGCAACCCACGGACAACACAACCGACTACGTGCACCCGGTTCATTGGGAGCATCTTCTCACCCATCTCGAGTATTCAAAGGAATGCGTATGGCAGGAAGAACAGGCGGAAACCGCGTTAAGATGATAAATCTTAAAGTGGCCAAAGTAATGCCCGAGCAAAACGTGATTTTGATTAAAGGCTCTATTCCAGGAGCAAAAGGTTCATACGTAATACTTGAAAGATAATGGAAGTAAAAGTATATAATATCGCAGGAGAGGAGACCGGCAGAACGATAGTTTTAGCCGACGATATCTTTGGTATTGAGCCTAATGAGCATGCCATCTATTTAGATGTTAAACAATACCTAGCCAATCAAAGACAAGGTACACATAAATCTAAAGAGCGCGGCGAAATTTCTGGAAGTACTAGAAAAATTAAGCGTCAAAAAGGAACAGGTACCGCACGTGCTGGTAGCATCAAAGCACCACAATTTAAAGGCGGAGGTCGTGTATTTGGTCCAAAACCAAGAGATTACGAGTTTAAACTCAACAAAAAGCAAAAACAATTAGCTCGTAAATCTATATTGTCTGCTAAATTGAGCGAAAACAGAATCAAAATATTTGAAGATTTCAATATGGAAGTACCAAGTACTAAAAAAATGATTGAAATCAATAATAAATTGAAAATGAACGACAGAAGAACACTAATTGTGATTCCAGATGCAAATAAAAATGTATATTTGTCGTCTCGAAATTTACAAACAGTAGATGTTGTAACTGTTTCGGAATTAACCACATACAAAGTTGCTAAAGCTTCGAATGTACTCATGTCAGAGAAATCGATCGATGTTTTAAGCAATATATTAAACTAGGAGGCTAGAATATGGACACTTTAAAGAAAGCAATAGTTACCGAAAAAATGAATGCATTAAGCGAAAAACTTAATCAATATGCATTCTTTGTAAGTAAAGATTCAAATAAATTGCAGATTCGCCAAGCAGTTGAGAGCACTTATAACGTAACTGTATTGTCAGTAAACGTGATGAATTATGGCCCAAGCTACAGACGTCGATTTACCAAAACAGGTATCCAAGACGGAAAAATTTCAGCTTATAAAAAAGCCATTGTGACTTTGAAAGAAGGAGATAAAATTGACTTTTACAGCAATATCTAATTAGGACATGCCAGTAAGAAAATTAAAACCGGTTACGCCCGGACAGAGACACAAAGTGGAGAACAAGCAATCAGCGATTACTTGTCATACCCCCGAGAAATCTTTGTTGGCTGCCAAGAAACGTTCAGGCGGACGTAACAACGAAGGAAAGATGACTATGCGTTACATTGGCGGAGGCCACAAACAAATGTATCGTTTAGTAGACTTTAAACGTGATAAAGAAGACATCAAAGCAACGGTGAAAACCATTGAGTACGATCCAAACCGATCGGCTCGAATCGCTTTGGTCGTGTATGCGGATGGTGAAAAGAGATATATCATCGCGCCTAATGGTCTTACAGTGGGACAAGAAATTTTAGCAGGTAAACATGCTAGCCCAGATGTAGGAAACTCTTTGTATTTAGCAGATATCCCATTGGGAGCTGTTATTCACAATATTGAACTTAACCCAGGACGAGGTGCTGTAATGGCAAGAAGCGCCGGATCATTTGCTTCATTGAAGTCTCGTGAGGGTAAGTATGCGGTTATTAAATTACCTTCGGGCGAAACTCGTAAGGTGCTAATTACTTGTAAAGCTACAATCGGAACCGTGTCTAACTCCGATCACGCTCTAGAGCGCTCTGGCAAAGCGGGTCGTTCCCGTTGGTTAGGTCGCAGACCAAGAGTCCGTGGTGTAGTCATGAACCCTGTCGATCACCCCATGGGTGGTGGAGAAGGTAAATCTTCAGGAGGTCATCCAAGATCTAGAAAAGGTATTCCAGCAAAAGGATACAAAACTAGAACTCCTAAGAAAGCATCTAACAAGTATATTGTAGAACGAAGGAAAAAATAATTGAAGTATGGCTAGATCATTAAAAAAAGGACCATTTATCGATTTTAAACTCGAAAAACGAGTAGTCGATATGCACGAGGCAGGCAAAAAAACTGTCATTAAGACTTGGTCACGTCGTTCAATGATTTCTCCTGATTTTGTGGGAACTACCATTGCAGTGCACAACGGCAACAAATTTATTCCGGTTTATGTAACCGAAATGATGGTAGGTCACAAACTCGGTGAATTTGCCCCTACTCGTACCTTTAGAGGACATGCGGGTAATAAGAAGAAAAAGTAAGAACTTGAAAAAGCAGATTTAAAATGGGTGCAAGAAAAAGAGAAACAGCGAATAAAAATAAAGCGGCGAAAAAACAATTGTATATTGCAAAATTGAACAATTGTCCGACTTCGCCCCGTAAAATGCGCTTAGTTGCTGACCAGATCAGAGGCGTTGAGGTTAACCGTGCGTTAGACCTTTTACGCTTCAGTCCTAAAGAAGCATCGAATAAATTAGAAAAGTTGGTACTTTCTGCAATATCAAACTGGCAAATCAAAAATGAAGGTGCCAGAATGGAAGAAAGCAACTTATTTGTAAAAGAGGTTTTTGTCGATTCCGCCAAAGTGCTTAAACGTATTCAACCTGCGCCTCAAGGTAGAGCGCACAGAGTTAAAAAACGTTCGAATCACGTAACCGTAATTTTAGATAGTTTAAATAACAACACTAATAATCAGGCTGAATAATGGGACAAAAAACTAATCCGATCAGTAACAGGCTTGGAATTATTCGCGGATGGGATTCGCATTGGTATGGTGGAAGAAACTTTGCCGAGAAAATTTCTGAAGATAGCAAAATTCGTAAGTATTTAACAGCTCGTTTGGCTAAAGCCAGCGTGTCTCGAATTGTTATCGAAAGAACTTTAAAGTTAATCACAGTTACAGTTAATACTGCAAGACCAGGTATCATTATCGGTAAAGGAGGACAAGAGGTTGACAAACTTAAAGAAGAATTGAAAAAAATCACCAAACAGGAGGTTCAAATCAATATCTTTGAGATTAAACGTCCCGAACTCGATGCTTTATTGGTGAGTGCAAACATCGCTCGTCAGTTAGAAGGCCGTGTGGCTTACCGTCGTGCAATTAAAACTGCCATCGCTTCAACCATGAGAATTGGAGCAGAGGGAATCAAAGTGCTAATTTCTGGTCGTTTGAATGGTGCCGAAATGGCTCGTGCCGAAATCTACAAAGATGGACGTATACCATTACATACACTCCGTGCCGACATTGACTATGCCCACACTGGTGCATTAACCAAAGTTGGTATCATCGGAGTAAAAGTTTGGATCAGCAAAGGCGAAGTATATGGCAAGCGTGACCTTAGCCCTCAGGTTAAAGTGAAAGCTACCGGTGCTGCACCAGAGCGCGAACGCGGCGGTAATCGTCGTTCAAGAGACTAGGTATTAATTAAAACATTAAAAAATTAATCGATAATGTTACAACCAAAGAAGACAAAGTTTCGTCGAAGCCAAAAAGGTCGTATGCGTCCGCTTGCAAAGCGTGGCACTGACATTTCTTTTGGATCTTTCGCCATCAAAACTTTGGAAGAACAATGGCTTACAGGTCGTCAAATCGAGGCAGCTCGTCAGGCGATTACTAGACATATGAAACGTGAAGGACAAGTATGGATTACCGTATTTCCCGATAAACCCATCACCAAGAAACCTGCAGAGGTTCGTATGGGTAAAGGTAAAGGTGCTCCAGAAGGATTTGTGGCTCCTATTAGCCCAGGCAGAATTCTATTCGAAATAGATGGAGTTCCATTGGCCGTGGCTCAAGAAGCCCTTCGATTAGGTGCTCAAAAGTTACCTGTGAAAACTAAATTTGTTGTACGTAGAGATTACACTGAAAACTAGGAAAACATGAAAAACAGTGAAATTAAAGAGCTTACCACAGCCGAATTAGTTGAAAGGATAGCGGTAGAAAAAGCTGATCTAGCTAAATTGAAAATGAATCATATCATTTCGCCTATCGAAAATCCATTGTTAATAAGAAAAGCTCGAAAATTTGTAGCTCGTCTAGTGACTGAGCTCAGCTCGAGAAAAGTAAAACACAACGCATAATTGTCGTACAATGGAAGAAAGAAATTTAAGAAAAGAACGTATTGGTGTAGTGGTTAGCGACAAAATGCAAAAAACCATTACAGTATTGGTGAGCCGAAAGGTTAAGCACCCCAAATACGGTAAATTCGTTCACAAAAGCAAAAAATATGCTGTGCACGATGAAACTAACGATTGTCACGAAGGCGATACTGTACGTATTATGGAAACGCGCCCTTTGAGCAAAAATAAATGTTGGAGAGTAGTTGAAATAATTGAAAGAGCTAAGTAATCATGTTACAACAAGAAAGTAGATGTAATGTAGCTGACAATACCGGTGCAAAAGAGGTATTGGTCATCAGAGTACTTGGAGGTACTAAAAAACGCTATGCAAGTATTGGCGATAAAGTAGTAGTGGCTGTTAAATCGGCACTTCCTACTGGCGATGCTAAAAAAGGTGGCGTGTACACCGCTGTGGTAGTTAGAACTAAAAAAGAAGTTCGTCGCCCAGATGGTTCTTATATTCGTTTCGACGACAACGCCGTAGTATTACTAAATGCTGCTGGCGAAATGAGAGGCACACGTATCTTCGGACCAGTGGCCAGAGAATTGCGCGAAAAGCAATTTACTAAAATTGTTTCACTTGCCCCAGAGGTAATTTAATATCAGAAGGTTATGAATAAGAAGTTTCATATTAAAAAAGGCGACATGGTTAAAGTTATCGCCGGTGACTCTAAAGGACAAGAAGGAAAAGTTCTCGAAGTATTAGTAAGTAAAGACCGAGCTATTATTGAGGGGGTTAATATGATGAAAAAGCATACTAAGCCTAGTTCAAAACACACCGAAGGTGGAATTATTGAACAAGAAGCCCCTATCCATATCTCGAACTTAATGTTAATCGATCCTGCTACTAAAAAAGCAACTCGTATTGGACGTAAGCTCAACGATAAGAATAAGTTAGTTCGATATTCAAAAAAATCAGGAGAGGAGATTAAGTAATGGCATACGTACCTACATTAAAAAAGAAGTACCAAGAAGAAATTATTGGTAACTTAAAACAGGAGTTCAATTACACCACTGTAATGCAAATTCCTCGACTAGAGAAAATTGTCATTAACCAAGGAATTGGAGATGCCGTAGGCGATAAAAAATTAATCGAAAATGCGGTAAACGAAATGACGCTTATTACAGGTCAAAAAGCTGTATCTACAAAATCGAAAAAAGATATTTCGAACTTTAAACTACGTAAAAATGTGCCCATCGGCGTTAAAGTAACTTTACGTGGCAACAAAATGTACGAATTTCTTGAGCGTTTGATTGTAGTTTCTTTACCTCGTGTTCGCGATTTTCAAGGCATCAAATATAAATTTGACGGTCAAGGAAATTACACATTAGGTATCGATGAGCAAATTATTTTTCCTGAAATTGTGCTTGATAAAGTAAACAAAATTATGGGTTTGCAAATTAGTTTTACCACTACAGCCGCAACCGATAAAGAAGGCTATGCCTTACTTAAAGAATTTGGTCTTCCTTTTAAAAACACTAAAAAGAGCTAAGCAATGGCAAAAGAATCAATGAAAGCACGCGAAGTTAAACGTGCAAGATTAGTAGCTAAATATGCAGCAAAACGTGCAGCATTAAAAGAGGAAGGCGATTTTCAAGCTTTGGCCCGATTGCCAAAGAACTCTTCTAAAGTTAGAATGCACAATCGCTGTTCCGAGACTGGTAGACCAAAAGGGTTCATGCGTCAATTCGGCGTTAGCCGTATCGTATTTAGAGAATTAGCTTCAAATGGTTTAATACCAGGAGTTAAAAAAGCAAGTTGGTAAAATTTAATACATTATAAAATGACTGATCCTATTGCAGATTACCTTACACGAGTAAGGAACGCCATTATGGCAAACCACAAGGTGGTCGAAGTTCCTGCATCGAATCTTAAAAAGGAAATTACAAAGGTACTTTTCGAAAAAGGCTATATTTTAAACTACAAATTTGTAGAGGATGGCGTTCAAGGCAAAATTAAAATTGCCCTTAAATACCACCCACAATCTAAAGTATCGGCTATTAAAGAAATAGTACGCGTGAGTAAACCTGGTTTAAGAAAGTATGCGGGACATGAGGAGATGCCCATTGTACTCAATGGACTTGGCATCGCCATTCTTTCAACCTCAAAAGGTGTTATGACCAACAAAGAGGCAAAAGCCCAAAACGTTGGTGGAGAAGTATTGTGTTACGTATATTAAAAGGAAATTATGTCACGTATAGGTAAATTACCCATTACTATTCCAGCTGGTGTTACGGTCGAACTTAAAGATCTTAACATTACTGTAAAAGGGAAATTGGGCACTCTGACTCAAGAATTAAAAAAAGAGGTCAGCATCGAAATTGAGGGTAACCAATTGACGGTTAACCGCATCGACGACGAAAAACAAACTCGTTCATATCACGGTTTATACCGTTCTTTAATCAACAATATGGTGATTGGAGTATCGGAAGGCTTCGTGATCAAACAAGAACTTGTTGGGGTTGGTTACAAAGCCGAAGCCAAAGGTCAAGTTTTAGAACTTGCCTTAGGATACACCCACGCTATACATATGTTGTTAGCTCCTGAAATTTTAGTGGAAACCGAAACTTTGAAAAAAGGTAACCCCACTATTACACTCAAAAGTCATAACAAACAATTGATAGGTCAGGTTGCTGCTAAAATTCGTTCATTTAGACCACCAGAACCTTACAAAGGTAAAGGGGTTAAGTTTGTAGGTGAAGAACTCAGAAGAAAAGCAGGCAAATCTGCAGGTAAATAATAAGTAAATATTATGGCACTAGATAAAAAAGTACAAAGAAGACTTAAAATTAAACAAAGAGTTCGTAAGAATGTCTTTGGTACTGCAGAACGCCCACGTATGTCTGTTTTTAGAAGTAATACCCACATTAGTGTTCAAGTGATTGACGATGTTAAAGGAGTTACTTTGGTCTCAGCTTCATCGCGCTGCAAAGAAATTAATGCTAAAGAGTCTGTTACCAAAGTTGAGCAAGCTGCTCTTGTTGGTAAATTGATAGCCTCAAAAGCTAAAGAAGCCGGAATTGAAACCGTGGTTTTCGACCGAAATGGCTACTTATATCACGGTAGAGTATTAACCTTGGCAAACGCTGCTCGCGAAGCAGGTTTAACTATTTAATGCATTGAATTATGTCAGAAATTAGAAAAGTTAAAACAACCGATTTAGAACTTAAAGACCGTTTGGTAGCCATCAACCGCGTAACCAAAGTGACTAAAGGGGGACGTGCCTTCAGCTTCTCAGCTATTGTTGTAGTTGGTAACGAAGATGGTATTGTAGGTATCGGACTTGGTAAAGCCAACGAGGTTGTTACTGCAATTGCCAAAGGGGTTGAAGATGCAAAAAAGAGCTTAATTAAAGTTCCTATCTATAAAGGTACTATTCCTCACGAACAAACTGCCCACTATGGTGGTGCTAGAGTTTGGTTAAAACCCGCAGCTCATGGTACTGGGGTTAAAGCAGGGGGTGCGATGCGTGCCATCCTCGAAAGCGTTGGAATTACCGACGTTTTGGCCAAATCAAAAGGTTCGTCAAATAGCCACAACCTAGTTAAAGCCACTATGGCTGCATTAGCCGAAATGCGCGATGCATACACCGTAGCTCAACAACGAGGTATTTCAGTAGATAAAGTGTTTAATGGTTAATTTTGGAAATCATGGGAAAAATTAAAGTGACTCAGGTCAAAAGCAGAATAGACCAAACCAAACGTCAAAAAAATACTTTAGATGCTTTGGGATTAACCAAAATGAACAAAACTGTCGAACACGAGGCTACGCCTCAAATTCTAGGAATGGTTCAAAAAGTGAAACATTTAGTTCATGTAGAAAATTTATAATTACAAACACTGAGGATTCGCTTCAGAGTCCTCAGTGAATGTTTTTTATGTAAATTGCACGATCAAAATTAATTAGGTCAAGGCCTTTAAAAACGAATTGAAATGAATTTAGATAATTTAAAACCTGCTGAAGGGTCGATTAAAGACCGCAAGCGTGTAGGACGTGGTTATGGATCGACTCGTGGAGGAACTTCTACCCGCGGTCATAAAGGAGCCAAACAACGCTCTGGTTATAGCCGTAAAGTCGGTTTCGAAGGTGGTCAAATGCCACTACAACGACGTGTGCCAAAATTTGGATTTAACAATATCAATAGAAAAACTTACAAAGCTATTAATATTGAAGGCTTACAATTGTTAGCCGAAAAATACAAATTGACTACCATAGACAAAGATACCTTAGTTGAACATGGTTTAGCTTCGAAAAATGACATGATTAAAATACTCGGACAGGGTGTGATTACCATGAAACTTGAAGTTAAAGCCGATGCGTTCTCAAAATCGGCTATCGCCGCTATCGAGGCTCAACAAGGTACAGTAATAATCTATTAAGACAAAACCTGATGAAGCGATTTATCGAAACCTTAAAAAATATCTACAGGATAGAAGACCTCAGAAAACGAATATTCTATACACTAGGCCTTTTGCTTATTTATCGATTGGGCTCTTTCGTAGTGCTTCCCGGTATTGACCCTGCACAATTGAACAATCTTAAAGACCAAACATCTAGTGGTGTTCTTGGTCTGTTAGATATGTTCTCGGGGGGTGCATTCTCTAATGCATCCATCTTTGCTTTGGGAATTATGCCCTATATATCGGCTTCAATCGTGGTTCAGTTGATGGGTATTGCCGTCCCTTATTTCCAACGTTTACAACGCGAAGGAGAAAGTGGACGAAACAAAATCAATCAAATTACTCGATATTTGACTGTAGGTATATTGCTCGTTCAAGCACCTAGTTATTTGACTAATTTGCAGTACCAATTACCCGAATCAGCATTTGTCTATTCTGGGCTCTGGTTTACCATTTCTTCGGTTATCATTCTTACTGCTGGTACCATGTTTATTATGTGGTTAGGCGAAAGAATTACCGACCGTGGTATTGGAAACGGCATCTCGCTCATTATCATGATTGGAATTATTGCCCGATTACCTTTCTCTTTCATTGCAGAATTTAACGTCAGAGCCAATGGCGCAGGGGGTTTAATTATGTTAATTGTAGAAATGGTAATTTTACTTCTAATTATTATTGCAAGTATTGCTCTGGTTCAAGGCACACGCCGGATTCCAGTACAATATGCCAAGCGGATTGTAGGCAATAAACAATACGGTGGTGTACGTCAATACATCCCATTAAAAGTAAATGCAGCAGGAGTAATGCCTATTATCTTTGCTCAAGCCTTAATGTTTATCCCAATGATGTTTACCAACTTTAGTGCATCGGAAAGTGCAAACAGCTTTGCAGCTGCATTTGCCGACTACACTGGATTTTGGTATAATTTTACCTTCGGATTATTAATCGTTGTGTTTACTTATTTCTATACTGCCATTACTGTTAACCCAGTTCAAATGGCCGACGATATGAAACGTAACGGCGGGTTTGTGCCAGGGGTAAAACCAGGAAAAAAAACAGTAGAATTCTTAGATTCAATTATGTCTAGAATTACTTTGCCAGGATCAATCTTCCTAGCATTGGTTGCTATTTTACCCGCATTCGCAATTATTGCAGGTGTCGATACGCAATTTGCACAGTTCTTCGGTGGTACTTCCTTACTTATTTTAGTAGGTGTGGTTCTCGATACGCTACAACAAGTTGAAAGTCATCTGTTAATGCGTCACTACGATGGTTTAATGAAATCGGGTAGAATTAAAGGCAGAAGTGTTGGTGCAGCCATTTAAGCTGTAAAGTTGTTCTTTGAATATGATATTTTTTAAAACCGAAGAGGAAATAGAGTTACTAAGATTGAGCAATCAATTGGTGTCTAAAACACACGCCGAAATTGTCTCTATGATTCTTCCTGGTGTAAAAACAAAATCGATCGATAAACGAGCCGAAGAGTTTATTAGAGATCACGGTGGGCAACCTGGATTTTTGGGTTACCATGGCTTTCCTGCCACACTGTGTATTTCTGTTAACGAAGCGGTGGTACATGGCATTCCTAACGATTATGAACTTCGCGAAGGCGATATTATTTCGGTGGATTGTGGCGTGTACATGAATGGTTTTCACGGCGATTCGGCTTATACCTTCGGCGTAGGCGAAATTAGTGAATTGGCTAAGAAATTGCTCAGAGTCACTAAAGAATCGCTCTACAAAGGAATAGAAGCTGCAATCGCAGGCAACAGAGTGGGCGATATCGGTTATGCGGTACAAACGCATGCCGAAGCTGCTGGTTTCTCTGTAGTAAGAGATTTGGTTGGTCACGGAGTTGGACGTCAACTGCACGAAAAACCAGATGTGCCAAATTTCGGAAGCCGAGGTAGAGGTTCTAAACTGCAAGCTGGAATGACCATTGCCATAGAGCCGATGATCAACGCTGGTGTGAAAGAAGTAACCCAAGATAAAGACGGATGGACCATTATCACAAAAGATAGAATGCCATCGGCTCACTTTGAACACAGCATTGCCATTCAAAACGGCAAGGCGCTTATCTTATCGAATTTTGAAATAATAGAAGAAAAATTGAAAAAAATGAATATTTATGTCTAAACAAATGACCATTGAACAGGATGGGACGATTACCGAAGCCCTTTCGAACGCTATGTTCCGCGTAGAGTTAGAAAACGGACACGTTATCACAGCTCATATTTCTGGTAAAATGCGAATGCACTACATCAAAATATTAACAGGCGACCGAGTTAAAGTCGAAATGTCGCCTTATGACCTTACCAAAGGACGCATCACATTACGATACAAATAATACTAAAGCAAAATGAAAATTAGAGCATCTGTCAAAAAGAGAAGTGCCGACTGCAAAATAGTGCGCAGAAAAGGTAAATTGTACGTTATCAACAAAAAGAATCCTAAGTTTAAACAAAGACAAGGATAATTTTATACTTTTGTAAAAATTAAAATTTCTAACATACATGGCTAGAATCGCTGGTGTAGATATTCCTGATAACAAAAGAGGGTTAATCGGGTTAACATATATCTACGGAATAGGAAATAGCCGAGCCAAAAAAATTTTGGAATCGGCTAACATTGATGTAAACATCAAAGTAAAAGATTGGACTGACGATCAAGTCTCTGCCATTCGGGGTATCATTGGTACCAACTACACGATTGAAGGAGAATTGCGTTCTGAGACACAGTTAAACATTAAACGACTAATGGACATCGGTTGTTACCGAGGCATCCGACATCGTTTAGGTTTACCTTTACGCGGACAAAAGACGAAAAACAATGCTCGTACCAGAAGAGGTAAAAAAGTTACCATTGCAGGTAAAAAGAAAGCAACTAAATAAGGTATAGAACATGGCAAAGAAAGTTAAAGTAACCAAGAAAAGAGTTGTCAAAGTAGAAGCTACCGGACAAGCTCACATTCACTCGTCTTTTAACAACATCATTATTTCGTTGGCCAACAACGATGGTCAAGTTATCTCTTGGTCGTCGGCTGGTAAAATGGGCTTTAGAGGTTCAAAAAAGAACACTCCATATGCGGCCCAAGTTGCTGCACAAGAATGTGCAAAAACTGCCTTCGATTTAGGATTGCGAAAAGTAAAAGTATACGTTAAAGGTCCAGGATCAGGTCGTGAATCGGCCATCCGCAGTATTAATGGAGTAGGTGTCGAAGTGACCGAAATCGTCGATGTGACGCCACTACCACACAATGGCTGTCGCCCCCCAAAACGTCGTAGAGTTTAATGTTTAACAAGAAATTTAGTAAAAATGGCTAGATATACAGGACCAAGAACCAGAGTTGCCAGAAAATTTGGAGACCCCATCTACGGACCGGACAAATCGTTCGAGCGTAAGAAAAATCCTCCCGGACAACATGGACTTAACAGAAGAAAAAAAACCTCAGAGTACGGCACTCAGCTTAAAGAAAAACAAAAAGCCAAATATACTTATGGCATTTTGGAGCGTCAGTTTGCCAATCTGTTCGATAAAGCTCAACGTAGCAAAGGAATTACCGGCGAAGTTTTACTTCAGTTGCTCGAATCTCGTTTAGACAATGTCGTGTTCCGTTTAGGTATCGCTCCTACACGTCAATCGGCTCGTCAATTGGTTTCGCACAAACACATCGAAGTGAACGGTAACTTAGTTAATATACCTTCTTATATTTTAAAAGCTGGCGACACCATCTCTGTTCGCGAACGCTCTAAAAGTTTAGAAGTTATCAGCTCTACCTTATCAGGTTACAACCACAATAAATACGGTTGGTTAGAATGGGACAGCACTTTAACAGGTGGCAGATTCCTCAATGTACCATTAAGAGACGAAATTCCCGAAAATATTAAGGAACAACTAATCGTCGAATTGTATTCTAAAAACTAGAAATTAAGTCTATGGGAGTTATACCATTCCAACAACCTGACAAGGTTATAATGATAGAATCGGATCACAAATTCGGTAAATTCGAATTTCGTCCGCTCGAACCTGGCTATGGCATTACAATTGGAAACTCGCTTCGTCGAATCCTTTTGTCGTCACTTGAAGGATATGCTATCACTTATATTAAGATTGATGGCGTTGAACACGAGTTCTCAACCATAACAGGCGTAATCGAAGATGTTACCGAAATTATCTTGAACCTAAAACAAGTTCGTTTTCGTAAACGCATCGAAGATAACAATCATGAACGTGTTACGGTGACTGTTTCCGGTAAAGAAAACTTTACCGCTGGTGATATTGGCAATTTCCTTACTGGATTCGAAGTACTCAATCCAGAGTTGGTCATCTGCCGTATGGAAAAGTCTGTTAAACTACAAATCGATGTCAATATCGAAAAAGGTAGAGGATACAGACCCGCCGACGAGAATAAAATCAATACTGGTGAGCAAGGAATTATTTCCATAAGCTCTATTTTTACCCCAATCAAATTGGTAAAATACGAAATTGAAAACATTCGTGTAGAACAAAAAACAGACTACGAAAAGTTACTTATCGACATCGAAACCGATGGTTCTATCCATCCTAAAGATGCCCTTAAAGAAGCCGCTCGTATCTTGATGCTACACTTTATGTTATTCTCCGACGAAAAAATTAGCCTCGAATCAACAGGCACAAGCGAAAACGAAGAATTTGACGAGGAAGTTTTACATATGCGTCAGCAACTTAAAACTAAATTGGTCGATATGGATTTGTCGGTTCGTGCTCTTAACTGCTTAAAAGCTGCCGACGTAGAAACTCTTGGCGAATTAGTCGTCTTTAATAAAAACGACCTATTGAAATTCCGTAATTTCGGTAAAAAATCGTTAACCGAACTCGATGAGCTCCTCGACAGATTAAGCCTATCGTTCGGAATGGACATTAGTAAGTATAAACTGGACAAAGATTAAGTATCATGAGACACGGAAATAAAAACAATCACCTAGGACGTAAGACGGCTCACAGAAAAGCAATGCTTGCTAATATGGCCAGCTCCTTGGTATTGCATAAACGAATTCATACCACGCTTGCTAAAGCAAAAGTATTAAGACAATATGTTGAACCTTTAATCACCAAATCTAAAGACGATTCTACTCACTCTAGACGTACCGTTTTTAGCATGCTCAAAGACAAAGAAGCGGTAAGCGAAATGTTTAGAGAAATTGCTGTAAAAGTGGCCGATAGACCAGGCGGATACACTCGTATCCTTAAAACGGGGAATCGTTTGGGCGATAATGCAGAAATGTGTTTTATCGAATTTGTGGATTACAACGAAAACATGTTGAAAGACCCTAAGAAAGAAGTTAAAAAAGCACGTACTCGTCGTAGTGCGGTTAAAAAAACTACAGTTCCTGCTGCCGAAGCTCCTAAAGCCGAAAGCGCAGAATAAACTCAACGTTCTTCTATTATTCTGCAAAGACGCCGATATATTGTCGGCGTCTTTGTTGTTTTATTACACCGAACCTTTTAATTTTACTCAAAAATTTACAATATGTCACAAATAGCCCAAATTATTGCCAGAGAGATTCTAGACTCTCGAGGAAATCCGACTATCGAAGTCGATGTAATTACCGATCGCGGTGTAGTAGGCCGTGCCGCTGTGCCATCTGGAGCCTCCACTGGAGCCCACGAAGCTGTTGAACTCCGCGACGGAGACAAAAAACGATTCGGTGGCAAAGGCGTGCTCAAAGCCGTCAACAATGTCAACAAAGCCATCAACGACGAATTGCAAGGTATGTATGTGAGCGATCAAGGCGAAATTGACGCTACCATGATAGCACTCGACAAAACCGAAAACAAAGCCAATCTTGGAGCCAACGCCATACTTGGTGTATCATTAGCTTGTGCAAAAGCTGCAGCCATTAGCACAGGCCAAACCTTATATCGATATGTAGGCGGTGTTAATGCGAATACCTTACCCATCCCAATGATGAATATTCTCAATGGAGGCTCGCATGCCGATAACAAAGTCGATGTGCAAGAGTTCATGATTATGCCTGTTAAAGCAGAATATTTTTCTGATGCACTAAGAATGGGTACCGAAGTATTCCATAAACTAAAAGAAGTGCTTAAGAAAGATGGATACTCTACCAACGTTGGCGACGAGGGTGGTTTTGCTCCCGATTTAAAATCGAACGAACAAGCCATCGAATATGTGATTAAAGCCATCGAAAAAGCGGGTTTCAAACCAGGCGAAGATATCTACATAGCTTTAGACCCTGCAACCAGCGAATTCTACAACGAAAAAGAAAAATTCTATTATCTGGAATCTGTCAACAAAAAATTGTCGTCTGACGAAATGGTTAACTATTGGGTTGAATGGTGTAAAAAATATCCTATTCTTTCGATTGAAGATGGCTTATTCGAAGACGATTGGGATGCTTGGAAAAAGCTTAACAAAGCCGTAGGCGATAAAGTTCAGATTGTGGGCGACGATTTATTTGTTACCAACGTAAAACGTTTACAACGTGGTATTATCGAACAATCGGCCAATTCAATTTTGATTAAAGTCAATCAAATTGGAACTTTAACAGAAACCATCAATGCAGTGGATATGGCCAATCGTAATGGATTTACCTCTATTATGAGCCACCGCTCTGGCGAAACCGAAGATACCACCATTGCCCAATTGGCTGTGGCCTTAAATACAGGCTTAATTAAAACAGGCTCTGCTTCTCGTTCGGATCGTATCGCTAAATATAACGAGCTTTTGCGTATCGAACAAGAACTTGGTAATTCTGCAAAATTCTTAGGTGCGGATTTCAAATTTTTGAAAAAGTAAGACAATTTTAGCCGAAATTTTCTCATTTTTTATTGGAATCATTCAATCAATTAGGTGGTTTGTTAATTTTAGCCTTTGTCTAAAATACAGATGTGTCTGAAAATCAATTATAAAACATTAGGTGTTGTGTTTCGCAACACCTTTTTGTTTTTTTCTAAAGTATGACATTTATCATTAGCATCATTATATGTAATTTTATACAGAATTAAACATCTATATTTATTAATCATAAATAATTACAACAATATGTCAGCTTTAAAATCAAAATTAGCTCAAAAAATTGCAGAGCACAGACCAAGAACCACTCGATTACTCAAAGAATTTGGTGATGTAAAAGTAGGAGAAGTTACTATTGAACAAGCTATTGGCGGCGTACGCGACGTTAAATGTTTAGTTACTGATATTTCTTACCTCGATCCACAAGAAGGAATCCGTTTCCGAGGAATGACCATTCCAGAAGTAATGGCCGCTCTTCCAAAACCAGCCGGAAAAGACTTTCCATACGTTGAGGGATTTTGGGCTTTCTTGTTAACAGGCGAAATCCCAACCATGGCCGAAACACTCGAGGTAGTCGAAGATTTCAAAACACGAAGCCAAGTGCCATCTTATGTGTTCGACGTCATTAAAGCACTTCCAAAAGAGTCTCACCCAATGGTGATGTTCAATACAGCTATTTTAGCCATGCAGAAAGAAAGCAAATTTGCTAAATTCTACGAAAACGGCTTTAACAAAATGACAGCTTGGGAAACCATGTACGAAGATTCAACCGATATGTTGGCTCGTTTACCTGAGATTGCAGCATTTATCTATCGTTACAAATATAAAGGAGGCGAAATTATCGCTAATCCTAAAATGGATATGGGTTCTGACTTTGCCAAAATGATGGGTATTGCAGCACCATACGATGATGTAGCTCGTATGTACTTTATTTTACACTCCGACCACGAATCGGGCAATGCTTCTGCTCACACGACTCACTTGGTAGCTTCGACTTTGGCCGATGCTTACTATTCTGTTTCGGCTGGTATGGGCGCTTTAGCAGGACCACTTCATGGTTTGGCTAATCAAGAAGTATTACGTTGGTTACAAGATGTAATGGTAAAACTCGATGGAATTGAGCCTACCGAAGAATTAATGAAAAAATTCGTAATCGAGACACTCGATAGCGGTCAAGTTATTCCTGGTTTTGGACACGCTGTATTGCGTAAGACCGATCCACGTTACCAATCGCAACGTGAATTCTGCGAAAAACATTTACCAAACGACAAAATGTTCAAGTATGTTGATATGTTGTTCCGTGTGGTTCCAGATATTTTGTTAGCAAAAGGAAAAGCTAAAAATCCATGGCCAAATGTAGATGCACAATCGGGTGTTATTCAATGGTACTATGGCATTACCGAGTACGATTTCTACACTGTAATGTTTGGAGTAGGACGTGCTATTGGCGTTTTAGCTAACATCACTTGGGACCGTGCTTTAGGTTATGCCTTAGAGCGTCCAAAATCGTTAACTACTAAAATGTTGGAAGATATCGCTGCAAAAGGATAATTTTCAAAATAATAAATAAACAAAAGGCTTCTCGTTTTTTCGGGAAGCCTTTTTTTGAGTGGCATGGTTCGCAACTACCTTAACACACATTGCAGCTAATCCGACAAAAACAATTGCTGTTCAATGAATTGACAATCGTGGAGTTCAGATTTGTGTACTACGGATTTTTTCTTTTGATTTCAGCATCCTCTCTTGCCTCTACCCCAATATCAAAATAGCCTTGGATAGGTATTTTTGCTTCATTCCTTCGTGAACTTCCGTTTTAGGTTCAAAACAACTGATTTTAGGCTATATTTTCTACTTTTTTTAGCGAAAGGCTGCAAGATGGGTTAAG
>DYOK01000240.1 GCA_020720565.1 Acetofilamentum sp. | reverse complement strand
CTTTTCCTTTATAAGTGACCAAATAAATTCCGCCGATAATTACAATCATCCATAGAATTTGGCTTAGTTGGATCGATTCGCCATCGAGTGTGCCCCACATTATTGCAAAAACGGGAATGACATAAGTAACCGTAGATGCAAATACGGCGGAGGTGTGTTTGACCAACATATTGAAACCAATAACCGCAATAGCCGAGCTAAATAATGCGAGTACAAAAATAGCCAGTAATGAGGCATTGAAAAATGGAATATCAGCACTTTTTGGTCCAAATCCCTCGAATGTAAGAAGCGAAATGGCAGCTGGTAAGGTCATCAAAAACGATAATGAGGTAATGGCAATTGCATGGACTTCGACCAATTTGTGCTTGATGATATTTAAATTAAATGCATACATAATTCCGGCGAGCACAATCAATAAACTGCCAAACAAAGAGCCATCGACTTGCCCATTGGCACTTAGAATTAAGCCCACTGCGCCTATCATCCCAAGAAATAATCCTACAAAATTGATTTTGTGATATTGGGTTTTAAAAATTAAATAACCTACTATTAAAGTAGCAATTGGTGTGATGGAATTGAGTAAGCCGGCTAATGTACTCGAAATATGGGTTTGTCCTAAAGCAAATAAGTAGGCTGGAATACCATTGCCAATAAAAGCTACGCTTAAAATAACCATCCATTTTTTAGTTTTCAACCACTTTAGGTTTTTATAGGCTAAGGGTAACAGTACAATTCCTGCAAAAAACATTCGGTAAGCAGCCACTTGAGGCGGATTGTAGACCTCCAAGCCATGCTTTATTAAAATAAAAGAGCTTCCCCATATAAAGGCTAAGGCAATTAACCAAACCCACTGAATCCATTTGTGTTCCATTCTTTTTAAAGACTTTTTCTGAAAATTAAGGCTCGCCTACTTCTTGTTTTTGTAACTAGCAATCTATCGGTGCTTAATCTGGGATATATTACTTGAATAAGAGTCCGAGCGGGTTTGTTTTTTGGTATAACAGAGTTTGAGTGTTCAACGCTAAAAGGCATGGACAAGCATTATTCCCTTCGCTAACACGCTTACATCTTAATCAGTTTCTGATTTTTTGTGATTTGATTCGAATGTACTTGCAAAAAATAAACACCTGAATTTAAGTGTTCTAATCCTGATAACTTTATAAAGTTAAGTTGATTCGAGTCGGCTGGGAAGCTCATTTGCTTCACTTTTTTACCATCTAAACTCAACAATTCAATGGTAATATTTTGCTGGCTTTTGGAGTAAAACCGAAGCGATATCGATTCGACAAATGGATTGGGATAAACCGATTGAACGAGATCGACTGGACTCGATATGGTTTCGATATTGGCCAGCAAATCGTTCATGGCATTGGCGAAATTTGGAATGCCGTAGCCCATTAAACTGTCTGGATTGTTATACTGTGAGCTGTGTTTGTGAATCAGTTCCATTATGTCGAAATTGCTTTTGCTTAAATCGACTTGCCACAAACAAGTGGCTAATCCTGCCAAAATGGGCGACGAAAACGAGGTGCCATTGCCGGTGACCACATTAGTCGACGTAATAATAGTAGCCGATTGGCCTTTTGCGGCCACATCGGGTTTTATTCGGCCATCTGCAGTAAACCCTTGTGAGCTAAAACTGGCGTAAAGCCCATTTTGGTCGCAAGCCGCCACTGATAATCCAAGTTCGGCGTCGGCAGGTGGCGTAATTTTTCGCCAAGCATATTCCCCGTCGTTACCCGCACTGGTCACCATCAGCATGCCTTTTCGAGCAGCCATGTTGGTCCCAATGGTTATGGGTGCTGTTTGTCCATCGAGTACAGCCCATGTATAGGGTTCCGAAGGAGCATTGTAACTCTGATATCCCAACGAAGTGTTCACCACATCGACCCCCACGCTATCGGCCATCTCGGCGGCAGCAATCCAATTGATTTCTTCAATTTTATATTCGCTAGCCGTATTTTCGCTTCGCAGCAACAGGTAGTGGGCATGTGGGGCAGTACCTACAAATTCGCCAGGCAAATTCGCGGCCATGGTCGATAAAACAGATTTACCGTGATTGTGGTCGTCGTACACGTTGGTATCTTGGCTTATAAAATCCCATGTACCAATAATTTGTTGATTCAAAAACAAACTATCAAAAGCAGGCACTTGGTCGATGGTTTGAAATCCTGCATCGATAATTGCCACATACATTCCATCGCCCATATAGCCTTGCTGGTGCATCATCTGACCATGGTGTAGGTCGATTTGATTAAATGCCGAGCCGTAATCTATAGCCGATATGGCTTCGGTTGCAGCAAAATTGCTTGACGAATTCAGCGGTACAGCATTAAAAGCATATACAGGGTCGTGCGATTCGGTACTGTCGACAAATGGCAGTTGATAAATTTTAGCCAAACTATCGGCCTGTGTAATATAAATAGCGGCACCATTGAGCCATTTCGAAACCTGATACACCATCGCACCTTTTTGACGCAAACTATCTAAATACCACGAATTAACTGGCAAATCGGTCGAGTCGATTGCAATTTGATAGCGTGTACGTCGGTCTATGGCTCGTTGCGAAAGGAATGCCTCAGGGGCAACGATTTGGTATGGACTATTGTGTTTATCGGTAAATTGGATCCAGTGAGTATTGGGTGCCAACTGTGCAACTGATAATTGTGGGCCTAAAACGCTTGCCAAAGCAATGGTAAATAAAATCGGTAAGATTCTCATGGTGCTTCGAATGCAATTATGGTTTGATAATAAATACTTCCTTTGGTTACCCGTTCGTTCCATGGCTTGCTGGGGTCGATATTCAGTTCGACATTAATCTGTGTTTTGCTCACCATCCCAATTCCTATGGCGTACTGTTCCTCTTCGAAATGCTTGTCAATCAGACTGCTCTTGTCTTCTTGATTGACCCAAACGGTTTCGTAAGTACCCATTGGCCAAGCTGCTGGCTCAATTTTCTCGATTCGATAAGTTTGCGTTGAATTGGTATTGTATGCATTACCGTTCCATTCTTCGTCTAGTTTAACAGGCGTTACCAGTTTAATAAAGTCCACATTTTCTTCAGTTTTTCGAATGTGTCGTGCAAAAGCTTTGACTTGCCAAACATTCAAAATTCGCCAGTCTTTTGTGGAATCGGTTCTGTAAAAGCGTTCGATTCGATAACTGGTATATACATCATTTTCCTCTAAAACGGATTCTACAAATTCTTTTATCTGATAATTAAGCGTATCGTTTAAGTCAATATCCGAATCGATATTAATTTGGCTCACCTGATAACTAATGGATCGTCCGACTTCAAGAGGCCAATACGCATTTACACGGCTGGGCAAAACCTCGTTTGTGTTTTCTTTTTGGCAAGAAACCATCATGAGCATCAGTACTAAAAAGCTAAGCTGAATAAACTGGATATATTTATTTGACATCAACAAATGTGGTTTTTCTAATAAGGTATAAAAAAAGTATTTTGAATCATTTAATGTCGTTTATTATTCACTTAATGTGTTGAAAAATTGTTAGTTATAAAATAAACATATAGGTCGAAGACCTTACTTTGAAATAGGGCCGTATAATTGTTGGTAATTGAACATATTTTCTTC
>DYOK01000021.1 GCA_020720565.1 Acetofilamentum sp. | reverse complement strand
TATATGCAGTTTATTTAAAAATATGAATATTAAATAATACATTTGTAGAAAAATACAATCATGTGGTTTAAAAGATTATACGAAAACGAGAACGAACTTCTGAAAGAAGGGAAAGTCAATCTATTATACGGCCCTAGGCGCGTAGGGAAAACCGCATTAGTAAAGCAACTTCTCAAAACCAAATCGGACAAGGTTTTTTTTGGAGAAGGAGATGATTTAGAACTACGCGACATTTTAGGGTCAAATTTGAAATCAAAAATATTAACGGCATTTCAAAATTACGATTGCATTTTTATTGACGAAGCTCAAAGAATCCCAGATATAGGCTGGGGACTTAAAATACTTGTCGATAACTTGCCCAACTTGCTAATTGTAGCCAGCGGCTCTTCTTCTTTTGAGCTTTCGAAAAAAGTCGGAGCTCCTCTGACGGGGAGAACGAATACTCGATTATTATATCCGGTTTCAGTTGCCGAAATAAACGAACAGTTTGGCGGTATGTATGTTATGCAAATGCTCGAAAATTTCATGCTATTTGGAATGTACCCAGAAGTACTAATCAGCTCAAACAAAACAGATAAAATACGTTATCTATCGGAGCTAAGAAATTCATATCTATTAAAAGATGTACTTGAATTAGAAAACATCCGTAATGCCAATAAATTATATGACCTACTGCGCTTGCTAGCCTTTCAAATCGGAAAAGAAGTTTCATTAAACGAACTATCTAAAACGCTTGAACTATCTGTGCACACAGTATCTCGTTATCTCGATTTGCTAGAAAAAGTTTTTGTAATAAAGAAAATATCTGGCTTTTCGAAAAATTTACGAAAGGAGGTAACCAAAACAAGCCGATACTATTTTTTTGATAATGGCATCAGAAATTCATTAATAAACAACTACAATCCATTATCGGCCAGAGACGACAGCGGTATGTTGTGGGAAAACTTTTTAGTGATGGAACGCCTAAAGAAGAACGAATATAAAGGCGTATTTAGTAACAATTATTTTTGGCGAACCTACGACCAAAAAGAAGTTGATTTTGTTGAAGAGCGAGACGGAAATCTTTATGGGTATGAGTTTAAATGGGGGCTTAAAAAGGGGAAAATTCAGAAAGAATTTTTAAACACGTACGCCAATTCTAGTTTCGAGATTATCAACAAAGACAACTTTCTTGAATTTGTGCTTTAATAAACTAAGGTCTTCGACCTATTTCTTGTTTTTTTTACTGACTATTTATCTATCTTCAAGCTTAATAGAAATAAAACATTAAACCATACTTATAATGGCTCTAATAAGAATAAACAACTTGCTATTTAACAGATGATTACAGAAATTATTGTTATTTGAGCCGTTTAGGTTTTGCTTAACAATGCTTTTGTGGAAAGTAAGCCACAAGCCGCATCGATATCTTGACCTCGTGAAGCTCGAATCGTCGTAAAAATTCCCTTTTGTTTAAGTCTTGTCTGAAATGCCAACAGTTGTTCTTCGTTTGTTGTTTTAAGTTCGACATCTGGAATTGAATGAAACCGAATTAAATTAACTCGACACTTTATTCCATTAAGAATTCTACTCAATTCATCGGCATGCTTCATGGTGTCGTTTAAGCCATGAAAAACAATATATTCAAACGAAACTCGTCTTTGTTTTGTAAAGTCGTACGTTTTTAATAACGCAAGCACATCCGATAGAGGATAAGCATTTTGAACAGGCATTATGTTTTTACGTTCTTCGTCGAACGGAGAGTGTAGACTGACAGCCAAATGGGCCTGACTTTCGTTTAAAAAACGTTTCATGGCGGGTATAACGCCAACCGTAGATATGGTGATACGTTTTGGGCTCCAAGCAAATCCATAGTCAGAGGTAAGAATTTCGATACTATCAAGTACTGCATCGATATTGTCGAGCGGTTCCCCCATGCCCATGTAGACAATATTTGTCATTTTATCGAACTCAGGAATATGTTTAAACTGGTTGAGAATTTCACCACTCGATAAATTACCCTGCCAACCTTGTTTTCCTGTAGCACAAAACAAACAATTCATTTTACACCCCATTTGAGTCGACACACACACTGTATGTCTTTCATCGTCTGGAATCATAGCTGTTTCGATATAATATCCCTTTTGAGTTGGAAAAAGATATTTCTTTGTGCCATCGACTGATGCTTGAGTGTTGATATAATCAACCTTTCCAAATACAAAATCATTTTTCAGTTTTGCACGCACTTCTTTAGATAAATTGCTCATTTGGTCGATATCACTTATCGATTTTTTGTATAACCAGTCGGCAATTTGTGTAGCAATGTATTGTGGCAAGCCCAAACCCACAACTATTTTTTTGAGCTGAGGCAAGGTTTGGCCAAAAAGTGCAATTTTTTGAGGTGTAATATCAGAATTCATTTAAAAAAGTGTTTGCAGTAGATAAAAAAAATTCAGAACCTATCAACAGGAAATATGACTCGCAATTTCGTTAAAATATCATCAAGTCAAACAAATAAATATCAATATCAAGAAATTCATTAATTTCAAACCTGTTGATTTAAGATATCGGCAAAATTAATAAAAGCTTTTGAATGTTTATCGGCTAACATTATTTAGCCATATTTGATTTATTGCGAAGTGTTGTTTTGCTGTCGAGAAGTGAATATTCGCAAAATAAAGTTAATTAACAACGACTTGTTAATATTGAATTTTGGCGAATGAACAAGAAATGGGATAAACCATATACATTCGCAATGTTAAAACCTGAATTATGCCATACAGAAGATTACCCAATACTGACTCAGCTCGTTTGAATGCATTAAAAATGGCTTTTAAACGAGGCGAAAATTTATCACCAATTGATAAACCATACTCGCAAAGCTCTTTACATAATTTAAATCAAGTGCTCCCCCGCTTCGAGGCATTGTTAAAGCATCAAAAAGAATCGTATCGTGCACAGACCGAGAAAAGTACTGAGTACATTTATTTGTATAAAAAAGCGAGGAACTATGTGTCCCATTTTTTCCAAGTTTTAAACTTAGCTATTATTCGAGGCGATTTAAAAAAAGAAGCTCGTTCGTTTTTTAAGTTAAATCCCGATACACAAACCATTCCTGCATTTAGAACCGAAAGCGATTTAGTGCGCTGGGGATATATTGCGATTGAAGGAGAACCCGAAAGAATTTTAGCGGGAGGTAATCCAATGACCAATCCAACTATGGCTATTGTTAAAGTACATTTCGAAAAATTTCAAGAAGCCTACAGATATCAGAAGAATCTTCAAGAAAACTCCGCAAAAAACACCAAATTAGTCTCAGAATATAGAGCCGAAGTTGATCGAGTCATTTTGCAATTGTGGAACGAAATTGAAGCCAGTTACGCAGAAATTGAGGAGGTAACTAGAAGAAATCTATGCAGAGAATACGGAATAACTTATTTTTTTAGACGAAACGAAGAAATTCCAGAAAACGAAAAAGTTTCTGATAACTATCGTCAAAACAGGGTAGTTAACAAAGATATTAAAGCCAAACAAGACGGAGTTGTCTACGAAGAATTAGACGAAGAAATGTCTGAAAACGAAGCACAAGAACTCGAAATGCCCGAAATGACAATTCCAGATCAAGAACTTACTTTAGAGGAAGAAATGGTTGATCAAGAGTTTTTAATGCAAGAAGAAGAATTGGAAACAGAAAAAGAACAATCCGATAAAACCGAATTTCGGGCAGAAATTGAGGAAGTACTCCGCCAAATTGACAACATTAGCAATACCGATACCGTTGAAGAGAAACCTGCTAAAACTAAAAAAGCTAAAAAGGAAAAGCCTTTAAAAGAGGAAAAAACAGAGGATTCCCATTTTGTTCAATACAGCCTTTTTTAAAAGAAATTAGAATTTAAAATCGGTATTACAAACCAAAAAAAGAGCATGTTGCTCTTTTTTTTATTCTATTAAAGTAGCACTAACCTTGTCTTTGCGGAATTTATTCAAAATGAAGAAAGTCAACACAATGCTTATTGTAACAAAAGGTAAAGCCTGATCGGAACCAAGATGCTCGATGTTACTTGGAACTTTACCTTTACTAATAAAATAATGTAAAATTACAGCAAATGCATTATTTGAAAAATGAGCGAGAATGGGCACCCAAATTGAACCAGACCAAACCAATAAATAACCAAAGCTTGCTCCCATTAAAAATCTAGGGAAAAAAGTTAAAAACTGTAAGTGCATCGCACTAAACAGAAATGCGGTTATCCAGATAGACACATGAATATTTCGGCTCATCGTATAAAATAATTTTTGTAAAACGCCTCGAAAAAGGAGTTCCTCACCCAAAGCAGCCATAAAAGCCATTATAAATAAATTAATCGCCAATCCTCCAATCCCGTCTACTTTTAAAAAAAGTTCTGTTAGCCTTGCTACTTCGTCCTCTTTAGAATGCATCCAATTTTCTAGACCATTCAAAAAATGAGGAAATGGGATTTTTTGATTTAATTCAGCAGTCCAATTTATCAATGGCAAAGCCACTATCATAAGTAAAATTGCTAGCCCTAAGTATAAAAGAGAAGTGTGTTTGAATGACAAAAAATTTTCATTCACTTTTCTAAACGTAAAAGCGGCGAAAAAAGAAGGCACAATAAACAAGCCTATAGCCTGAAAAAGCTGCATAATCTTCAATCCGTAAATGGTATTAACATTCTGATAATCAACACCACCACCCGATAAAAAAGAAATTCCAGAATACCATGAAGCAACCAGAGCTCCTAAAAAACTAAAAATTAACATCGAAGCTACTAAACTGACCAGAAGTATCGAAATCTGACCACCAGTCGATAAATCGGAAAAATATCCTTTTTTCATTAAAAATAAGATGTGAAATTAAAAATTAAACTAAACGAAAATAAAACTCAAATGTAGATTCTGTTATAAAACTACGAAAGTATGCTAAAGCTTGAAGAATTTAAGGTCTTCTACCAATTTTTTACATTTATACCTGATAGATTATCAGACGCTTAGCCAACAAAATATGTTAACTTGCAATTCAACTTACAGAAACTGAGAAATAATATCGGCCAGATGAATGGTTTTAATAGGCAGCTTATTTTGTTTAATGTAGGCCTCGATATTCATCAAACAGCTGGCCTCAGTTCCAGTAATGTATTCAGCACCTGTGGCCAACGCAAACTCAATTTTTTGCTGTGTCATAGCACTCGAAATTCCGTCGAATTTAGCCGAAAAAGTGCCGCCAAAGCCACAGCATGTTTCACTTTCTTCCATCTCGATAAGTTCTAATCCTTTAACACGATTCAATAAGATACGAGGCTCATTTTTAATTCCGTATTCCCTCAAAGCAGAACAACTATCGTGAAACGTTACTTTATGTGGAAACACGGCATCGAAATCGATAAACTTAAGATGATTGACAAGGAAATCGCTTAACTCGAATGTGCGATTAACTAGCTGTATGGCTTTAGGTTGCCATTCAATGTCCTGATCGAAGATTTTGGTATAATGCCGTCGAATAAAACCAGTACAAGAGCCCGAGGGGGCTACTATTGGACGAGAACTTTCAAAGTCATTAATAAACTTACGTGCCAAGTTTTTGGTTTTGTCGATATATCCGCTGTTAAACGAAGGCTGTCCGCAACAAGTTTGATTAGGATTATAAAACACTGAACAACCTGTTTTTTCGAGAATTTTCTTAGTATTCCATGCCGTTTCGGGATATATTTTATCGATAAAACAAGGAACAAATAAATCAATTTCCATTTGAATCTGACATTGGTTAAACAATAAATTCTAATTTGACATAAAATAATTATCGAATGAGAATATGTTTGATATCACTTTTATTTTTTTGAATAAAGGATCATAAAAAAATGACATGGTGTAAAATGCTACCATTTTATAAAAACAATCAAACAACAAGTCTATTCATGAACTAATTTCTTGCTTCCTTCATACATTTCGAAACCATTCAAGCTCCCCTCTATAGAACCATTATAAAGCTTGATTTTTTGAGAAGGTTTCAACGCCACTTTTTTAAGTGCATTTAAATTACCAGAGAATACCCAGCAATGGAAACCCACATAATTGTTTTTAAAAGAGGTGCCCAAATCGGAGTACAAACCATTAATGTCATCCGATTTAAGTCTTTCGTCATAGGGAGGGTTGGTGATAAGCACACCTGACGGATGCAAAGGTACGTAATCGCGAAAATCGCTAACTGTCAATTTAATTTGTTTATTAAAGCCCGCATTTTGAATATTCTCGGTAGCAATTTGGATCACGTCGGGGCAAATATCGCTGCCATATATTGGGGGTAATTCTCGTTTAATTTGCGAAGTGGCTTGATCTACAATTTGTTTCCAAAGCAGGGCATCATAATTCTTAAAATTCTGAAAACCAAATCGCTTCCGCAACATATTAGGCGGGAAATTACTTGCAATCATGGCGGCTTCGACCAATAGTGTGCCAGAACCACACATCGGGTCGATAAATGGGTCAATTTTGTTCCAACCAGACAATAAAACAATACCCGCAGCTAGTACTTCGTTCATTGGAGCCTGAGTTAATTGCGTTTTATATCCCCGTTGGAATAATGCCTTACCAGATGTATCGAGCAAAACCGTAATTGAATCCGAATTGACATAAAGTACAATCCCAATATCGGCATCTTTTTTATCGACATTCGGGCGTTCATTGTATTTATTTCGGAAGTGATCGGCAATGGCATCTTTAACTTTTAATGCGACATATTGCGAATGATTAAAATACTGAGAGTGAACCACCGCATGAACCGAAAATGTTTGGTGAAGATTAAGATACCTTCCCCAGTCTATTCCAACAGCTCTTTCGTAAAGTTCTTCGGGTGTAGTGGCTTTAAATTCATGAATTGGTGTAATAATAGACAAAGCAGTTCTTAACTTTAAATTGGCACTATACATCAGAGCTAAATCGCCTTCAAATTCGATGGCTCTATTTAAAACTTTGATGTTTTTACCGCCCATTTCTTCCACTTCTTTCCGAAGAACTTCTTCGAGACCAAAAAAAGTTTTGGCCACCATTTTAATCGTTTTTTTTAACATGCTCAAGTTCTTTCAAATGTTCGTAAAAATAATTTTACAAAATAAAACTAAAATTATATTTTTATAGCATAATGCCGAAAGATGAATTGGATTAACAAACTCAATATTCGTGTTAAGCTTTTAGTGGTAATACTTTCCGTTGTCGGAGGTCTTATTGCACTAGGCTTTGCGTACACTTATAGACTGCTGCAATCGGGACAAAAAGCGCGTGATTTTTCGGATTCCGAACAGCAAATGCACGAGATTTTAGCAACAGAAAAATGGTTTCAAGACAACAGTTTGAACATATCTGCTCTTCTTTCGCTCGATTCTTTAGTTCAAACTGCTCTTTTAAACTCGTCGGAAACGAATCAATTTGAAATTGCATTAACAAAAAAGCTCCATCTATTTAAAGGGATCGTTCTCAATCAAGCCAATTTTAAAATTGATATCGGACTGTATTTGCCTTCTGGCAAGTTAATACACTCCACAAACGCCGATTATACGAAAAATCCAGACTTCTCAATCAATAAATCGACTAGTTCCGAAGTATTTTACGGATATAAAATGACCTATGATGGTTTAAAATATGTCGGTTCTTTTCCCGTTTTCTCATCAAAAAACGCCTTTATTGGTCGTGTCGAAATATCTTTGATTGTTGAGCAACTCATCCAGTCCTTTGTGTTAAACGAAAACGAAGAACTTGCTGTGTTAGTTCACAATAAAGAATTGATAAAATTCAATATTAAAAACACATCGAACATAAATCGATATAATGTATTGGCTAAAACAGGAACAGAGTTCAATCTTAATAACTTACAAAAAGTTTTACCTAAAGACTATTCATCAAAAAACCTTAAAGTTATTCAAGAAGGTTATTTAACCGCAGTAAAACCACTACAAACTATAGAAGGGAAACACATTGGTTATTTAGTTTTCCAAAAAAATACCAATAGTGAATTGGCCGCAATTGACAATGAATTTATTAAGCTTCTTTGGTTTATGTTGTTTTTTGTGATTGTTGTTATATTGATAGTTAGGTATTTGGCCATTATTATGCTCACTAGACCGATGAACCAGATGAAGCGTATTATCCACGAAATGGCCTTGGGCAAATTTCCAGAAATCCCTGTCCGAAAGGTTCAAGACGAAATAACAGATATTTATGTGTCGGTGTCGCAATTAAATGGAGCCCTCCAGCAAGCGTCTCACTTTGCAGACGATATTCGAAATTCGAACTTTAATACAGACTATACCAAATTAAGCGACGAAGATGATTTGGGAGAATCTTTAATCAAGATGCGAAACCAATTACATCAATCAGAGCAAGCTAAAAAAACAATTGAAGCCGAAGATAAAATTAAATTCTGGAAGACTAAAGCATTTGCCGAACTAGGAGATAGCATTCGTCTACATGTTAATGATATTGATGGCCTTTCGCATGAGGTCTTAAAATCAATATTATCCTCTTTAGGTGCCTCGTTTGGGGCATTATATGTGCTCGAAGGAACAGAATTAACGCCCAAGGCTATGATTGCAGGCGAAAAGTCTAAAAGACTAAACCAGACCCTTAAACTTGGTGAAGGTTTGCTTGGGGAAGCCGCTTTAGATAAAGAAATTATATATTTAGACAAAGTGCCCCAAGATTACAATCTCGTCATTTCGGGATTAGGTCAAGCTTTACCAAATGAATTGGTTTTTGTGCCTATTGCCAAACACGGCCAAGTTAATGGCGTAATGGAAATAGCCAGCTTACAACGCATTGAGCCTTATATGCTCGACTTTTTAAGACAAGCTAGCTTAAGTATTTCGTCGAGTATTGATGAAGTTCTTAAAAATTTAGAAACACGACAGTTGTTAGAGCAATCTCAACAACAAGCCGAGGAGTTATCGGCCCAAGAAGAAGAAATGCGCCAAAATTTAGAAGAATTGCAAGCCACACAAGAAGAATCGAGTCGAAGAGAAAACGAACTAGGCTTTAATCTTAAATCACTAGAAAATTCACTGGTTACTATCGATTTTAGTACTGAGGGCACTGTGCTCAAAGCGAACGAAAACGCCCTAATTCAATTGGGCAATATTCAAAACAGTAATATTGTTTCTCGCCCATTTTCACAGTTATTCACTTCTAATACAGATGTAGATTTGTTAACCTTTTATCAAATAGTAGGGCATCTGGAAAATCAGAATTATTATCAAATCGATTGTGTTTTTTCTGCAGCAAGTCAACCATACGACGCACAAATTTTATGTTCAAAAGTCGAAGACGAATACGGCGATACCCTAAAGATTAAAGTAATTGTTTTAACACTTAAAGAAAAAACCATTACTCGAATCGAGACCAAAACAGAATTCACCGATAATCCTGAGCTAAAGCAACGAATCGATGATCTCGAAATACAACTATCAATTGTAAACAACCAGCTTAATGCTCAGAACCATCTTGTAGAAAGTGTGAATAAAGTTAAAAGAAATCTAAATCGAATATGAGCAGTTTTGTAAATCTTAAAATAAAAGAAGTTAAGGAAATTACTCAATTTCTAAAAACCGAAACACAATTCGATTTTACCGACTATTCTTTTGTTTGGTACAAAACCAAATTAGAGCTTTTTTGCAATAAGTACAAATTGCTAGATGGCACCCAACTAATTAACAAAATGATGGAGCATCCATCTACAAAAAAAGATTTGATACAAGATATTTTTACTAACGATTTCGAACTTTTTAGAGACCCTTCGTTATGGCGATGTATCAAAGATGATGTGTTGAAAAAAATTGGCAACGAAATGCTTTATAGGGTATTTATTCCATCTTGCCATCTTGGTGCCGAATTGCTTTCATTTTTAATTATAAGAGACGAATTAAACTTGACACAAAAAGTACAAGTGGTATATAGCGAACGACTCGACCATATTAATCAGGTAGAAAAAGGATTCGAATACGAAGAACGTAGCCACAGCTTGAATCTTTCGAACTATAAGCGTATCGACGGCCACGACTTGAACGATAAATATTTAAATAAAGTGGGTCCCAAGCTGCTTCCCGCAAAAATTCTATTCGAAAACACTATGGCGGTTACATTTAACGAAACCATTGAGCCGTATAATAAAAAGATGAACTTGATACTGTACCGGAACCGAATGCTTGAGTTTAATCGTAACTTGCAGGTTACTACGATCAATTATCTCGAACAAGCATTAAAGCCTGGGGGATACATTGCCCTTGGAATTAAAGAGCACTCATTAGATGACCATATGAAAAATCAGTTTACCATATACAACGAAAAAGAAAGCATTTATAAAAAGAAACTATGACACCATACAAAGCACTAATAATAGGAGGTTCTGCTGGAAGTTTTCAGGTGATGGTTCATATTCTGTCGCACTTGCCCGAAAATTATCCATTGCCCATCTTGCTTAGCCTACATAGGTTAAAGCATGTGCGTAATGGTTTTGTCGAAGCTTTATCGATTAAATCTAAAATTCAAATCATTGAGCCCAACGATAAAGAAATAATAAAACCTGGTTTTGCATATTTGGCACCTGCAAATTACCACATGTTAGTCGATTTAGACCGAAGAATCTCACTGTCTGTTAGTCAGCAGGTTAACCATTCAAGACCATCAATAGACCTGTCTTTTTTAACAGCTGCCGATGCTTATCGCGATAAATTGGTAGGTATAATATTATCTGGAGCCAATAAAGACGGTGCTTTAGGTTTAAAAAGAGTGGCCGATTTGGGTGGATATACTTTGGTACAAGACCCTAACGAAGCTCAAATATCGACCATGCCAAATGGTGCACTCGCTTTATTTAAACCCAATCAGATTCTTAATACTCAAGGTATCTCAAATTTTATAAACCAATTAAAATTCTGAATTATAAAAAATACTAAAAGTCAAATCGAATAGCTATGAAAAATAAAAAAGTACTTTTTTATATCAACCTAATTATCATCGTATTCAGTGCTATGGCTTTAGGGTTTAACCTGATTCAATGTCGCTATTTTTCTGTAATTGCGTCGGTTATGGCTTTTCTAACTATTTTGCTAACATTAATATCGATCGTGATATTGAATAGCGAAGAGAAACAAATTAAAGTCATTCTAAAATCGGTTAATGACGAATCGGAACGAAAAAAATCCGAATCCATTGAAACTACGGAAGCGAATGTAGAAAACAATTACCTTAAATTAGTTAGCGACATAGACCCTACGCTCGAACTGAGTGCTTTGCTCAACCAAAAAATCCAACGAATTGCGAATCCACTTCAAGCAGTTGGTGCCCTTATTTACACTAAAGGTCAAAAATCTTTACATTTAACAAATGCATATGCACTAATAAAAAGCGAATATCCCGACGAAATTGAACTTGGAAATGGAATTACAGGACAAGTCGCAATAGACGGAAATGCCGTTGCTATCGATTTAAAAGACCAAATGCAAATCGAAATTATCTCAGGATTAGGCAAAGCGAAGCCTAATTTCGTATATATTTTACCAGTTTTTAACCAACAGAATATTGTAGCTGTGATAGAGTTTGCTACATTTGTAAAACTAAGTGAAAAAAGAATCGAGTTTTTAATTGAAGCCTTGAGAACCAATGGAAAATCGTAACGAAGAATATAACGAAGACGAACGAGGGCTTTTTAATCTGACGTTTCAGACACAAAAATACCCCATTGTAGGGTTTATTTTTGGTTTAATGTTCCCCTTAATCTCGTGGGTAATCGATGTCCTTTACAGGGATATCACCCTATCCATTACGGGAATATGGACCATGCACACTAGCAACCCATTGCATTTTGTAATTGATATGGCTCCATTTATTTTAGGTGGTGTTGCATTGATTTTGGCTAAAATAATCGATAAAGATCACGATAATTTCAAAACCGAAATATCAGAACAAAAAACATATTTGCAAGATATTTTAGTATTTGCACACGAAATAAGCAAAGGGAATTACCACGCCGAACTCAAAACGCAAAATCAAGATGAACTGGTTCTAAAGCTAAATACCATGCGAGACAATCTTCGAGAATCGACCTCGAAAGAACTCGATCAGAATTGGAAAATTAAAGGACGTGATATTATTTCGAGTACACTTCGCCAGCACACCCGAATCGAACAGCTTGCCTTCGGAATTCTGAGCGATATTGTAAAATACACCCATTTAATTCAAGGTTCATTTTACATATACAACGAAGACCAAAACGAATTAGAAAACATTGCTACATTTGCATATAATAGACAAAAATATGTTCATCAAACCGTACAAATTGGCACTGGATTAATCGGACAAGTTGCCTTCGAGAAACAATATGTGTATCGAAAAGAAATACCTGAAGATTACTTTAGTATTACCTCTGGAATTTTAGGTGAGAAAAAACCGGGAGCTTTACTATTAGTTCCTTTAATTAGTGACGAAAAATTGAGAGGGGTTATCGAATTAGCTTCGATAGATGACGAAATTCCTCATCAAGTGATTCAATTTGTTATTGAATTGTCAGAGATAATTGGACAAACAATTTTCAATATTACAATCAACGAAAAAACAGCTCGATTGCTTGCCGAATCGCAAGCCATGACCACAGAACTGCAAGAAAACGAAGAAGAACTTCGTCAAAATGCTGAAGAGATGCGAGCCACACAAGACGAATTAGAAAAAACCAACTCAAGTTTAGCCGATAAAATCCAAGAAGTAGAAGACTCGCAAATAAAGCTTAACGTACTTCTAGAAAACGCCTCGGAAGTGATTTCGATTATTGACGAAAATGGCATAATGCAATACGAGTCACCTGCCACATTCAATATTTTAGGTTATCATCACGACGAAAAAATTGGAACCTATGCATTCGCCGATTTAGGACCCAACCAAAAAATGCTCGAAGATTTATTTGCAAGAGTAAAAGAAGACGCTTCGCAAATTCAACAAATAGAATTTGAATACAAGAAAGGCTCCGAAATTGAAACTTGGCTCGAAATAAGTGCAGTTAATCTTTTGAACAATCCCGCCATAAAAGGTGTTGTGCTCAATACCCGTGATATTACCCAACGTAAAATTGCTGAGTTAGAACAACGAAAACGTGGTCAGATGCAGTCGCTTTCCGAAAACTCTGTCGACATTATTATCAGAATTGGACAATCGGGTAAGTTCTTCTACGTCAATCCAGCATTTACACGTTACACGGGAATCGAAACATCGGCTGTAATTAACCAAAAACTTGGTGCATTTGAACTTCCTTCGGGATTAGACCGTTTCTTTAGTTCCGTCTTATCAGATATGTTGGCCAGTCCGATAAAACGCGAAGATGAATTTACATTTGCAACCGACTCGATGCAAAAGATAATGCAAATTTCGTCCATCCCCGAGTTTAACGAACACATGCAGTTAGAATCGGTGCTTTTTGTGGCTCACGACATTACCGAACGAAAGCAAATTGAACTGGAAATTGTTGACAAAAACAACAAAATTACCGAAAGTATCAATTATGCCAAACGAATACAAAAGGCCATTTTGCCCGACAATCGCATCTTACAAGATCATTTTAAAGAATCATTTATTTTCTACAAACCAAAAGATGTAGTCAGTGGCGACTTCCCGTGGTTGTTCGAAATAAACGATTTAGTTTATGTTGCAGCTGTTGACTGTACAGGTCATGGCGTACCAGGTGCCCTACTCTCATTTATTGGATATTTCTTGCTTCAAAACATAGTCGATCACGACAGAGATATGAGTGCCTCTGAAGTGTGCGATGCATTACACTATAGCGTCCGCAAAACACTTCGCCAAGACCAAGAAGGAGCCAGTGCTCGCGACGGTATGGACATTGCATTCTGCAAATACAACAAAACAACCAAAATACTAGAGTATTCTGGAGCTCATAGACCATTATATTTGCTCCGAAATGGCGAAATAGAAATATTTAAAGGTGATAGAAAAGCCATTGGCGGTATACCACATAAAAAGAAACTTGAAAATAATTTTACAAATTATACAATTAATACTCAATCAGGCGATAAGATATTTTTCTTCTCTGATGGTTTACCCGATCAAGTTGGCGAAGAAAGTTTAGACAAATACAGCTCTAGTCGTATGAGAGAGTTAATTTTAAATCATCAAAATTTGGGGATGGCCGAATATTCCCACCAATTTGTACACGATTTTAATAAATTTAAAGGTAATCACAAACAAATAGACGATGTGCTATTAATAGGAATAGGATTTTAAAATTTGAGATATGGTAGATGAGCAAAGTTTTATAACAAGTGTGTTTCGATTCTATAAACTGATGAAATCGAACGAAATAAGTTTAGTCTACGAAGGGGAGATTACCCACGACATCACCAAGGCATTTACAGCTCTTACAGAGACTACAATGAACAAAGAAGATGAGTCGGGGACTACTCAGCGTAAAGTATTTCACGTGATGGTCGAATGTTTACAAAATATCAGTAAACATGCAGAGGAGGTACAGTCGGGTAAAATACATAAAGAAAAAAGAGGGGTCTTTTTAATCCACAAAGACCATGATCATTATGGTGTTACTACAGGCAATGTAGTAGCAAACGACAAAGTGGAAGATTTGCGCAAATCGCTCGATCATATCAATAGTTTAGACAAAGAAGGCATAAAACAATTGCATAAAGAACAAATTAGAAGTGGATCGCTATCCGAAAAACAAGGTGCAGGCTTGGGTTTTATCGATATTGTTAAAAAAACTGGAAATCCGCTTCTGTACCATTTCTTAGAAATTGACGAAACTGCTTCGTTTTTTATCATTACCTCGAGAATCGAAAGGATCAAATAAATAAATACTAGAAAATCAATTGATATGGATATAATTAAAATTCAGGGAACAGACGATACCCCTACCGTGATTTTAGACGTTCAAAACGATATCTTTCAAATATCAGGACGTTCATTGCCCGAAGATGTAAGCGCGTTTTATGACCCAATCTTAGAATGGTTGCGGGAGTTTGCGGAAAGCAGTCATGATAAAATGACCTTTGGGTTTAAATTAGAATACTTTAATACAGCATCTTCTAAATTAATTCTTGATATTCTTCTTAAGCTTGAAGATATGTTCGAAAACGGAAAAGAAGTTCAGGTAAAATGGTATTATCCAGAAGATGACGAAGATATGGAAGAAGCTGGAGAAGAATATGCAGACATTGTTGATGTCCCATTTGAACAAATTCCTTACGAAGATTAGTCATAATTAAGACGAAAGTTTAGTCGATGAGCGAAGAGATTTTAAAGGCATTAATGCAATTATTTGCCATCATTGCAAAACAAGATGGTGGAGTGGGTGATACCGAACGTGCTTATGTGCAAGCCTTTTTAAGGCAGCAAATAGGCGAAAACGATATTGAAGCCTATTTGGAGCTTTTCGATCAATTTGCTAATGCTCAGAAAAAAACCAGTCGTCTTCGTGAACAAAAGGGAGAAGGAGAAAGTCAACTTACGGCTGTCGGTGATTCTGTTAAAACACTTGGCATTGCTAAGAAAATTAATAAAACACTTTCGCAAAAACAAAAAATTGTAGTTTTAGTTCGTCTATACGAATTGATTCACTCCGACCGAAAGTTCACCGAGCAAAGAATGTCGATTATTTCGACAGTAGCAGATGTATTTAATATTCCCAAAGAAGAAATAGACGACATACGGGACTTTGTAAACGAAGATCCACAAAACAAAGCTTCGGAACATATTATCGTTTACAACGATTCGCACTTTAATAATAGTTCGAATGTTAGTGTAATAAACGAAGGTCACTTATCAATATTAAAAATTGAGAGTTCCGATTTGTATTTTGTAAAATACGACGGCCAAAATTCAGTATTATTAAATGGACTTCCGCTTTTAACCGAACGAATTTATCTCTTTGCCAATGGTAGCACAGTTCGTTTTCCAAAAGGCAAACCACTATATTATAGCGATGTGGTGGCTCAGTTTATGCGCGATAATGCACAAGTTAGCTTGTCTTTTCAAGCTCAAAACTTGTGGTATCAATTCCCCAATGGACATTATGGTTTGCGCGATGTCACTATCGAAGAGCGACAAGGTAAGTTGGTTGGTATAATGGGAGCCAGTGGTGCAGGAAAAACTACTTTAATGAATGTTTTGGCTGGTATTAACAAACCAACCAAAGGGCAAGTCCTAATTAATGGGCTCGATTTAAATACCCAGAAAAATGAACTCGAAGGCGTAATTGGTTACATTCCACAGGACGATTTACTCATGGAGGAATTAACTGTATATGAAAACTTGTACTACAATGCCAAGTTATGCTTCAAGAATTACAGCAATCAAGAGCTCGAAGAGCTAGTCCACAAGACTTTACGATCACTGAATCTATTTGAACGCAAAGACCTAAAAGTGGGTAGTCCGCTTAACCAACTCATTAGCGGTGGACAAAGAAAGCGTCTTAACATTGCCCTCGAACTGATTAGAGAACCCTCTGTTCTATTTGTCGACGAACCTACTTCGGGTTTATCGTCGAGAGACTCGGAAAATGTAATGGACTTACTTCGTGAATTAAGTTTAAAAGGCAAACTAATTTTCGTGGTCATCCACCAACCCTCGTCAGACATCTACAAAATGTTCGACAGAATGGTCATTCTAGATACCGGAGGCTATTTAATATATTCTGGAAATCCGGTTGAGGCCGTCATGTATTTTAAACGTCTCGACGCACAAGTTAATAGCGATATAGGTGAGTGTCGTTTGTGCGGAAATGTTAACCCGGAACTTATTTTCAACATAATCGAAGCTAAAGTTGTAGATGAATACGGTAGATATCAAGAAAAAAGAAAGGTTCAACCCGAAACATGGGCTAATTTTTACCTCAAAGAAATCAACCCTACCAAGGTTGAAACCATAAAAGAAAATCCACCTCAAAACTTATCGATACCTCGATGGATAAAGCAAATGCTCATTTTTTCGAGTCGTGATTTCAAATCGAAAATCAGCAATGTTCAGTACATTGTTCTCAATTTACTCGAAGCCCCTTTATTGGCTTTAATTCTATCATTTATTATTCGATATATTGCCGACCCACATTCGCATGTATATATTTTTCGCGAAAATGAAAATATTCCGCCTTACATTTTCATGACTATAGTGGTAGCCCTGTTTTTAGGATTAACCGTAAGTGCAGAAGAGATTTTTAAAGACCGAAAAATTTTGAAGCGTGAAAAATTTCTTAATTTGAGTCGATCGTCCTATTTAATATCTAAAATTGGAATTTTATTCGCTTTATCGGCAATTCAAATGTTCCTGTTTGTTTTTCTTGGCAACTATATTTTAGGCGTTCAAGTCATGCTATTCGAGTATTGGGCTATATTGTTTAGCGTGGCAGCGTTTGCCAATATACTCGGGCTTAACATTTCGTCGGCCTTTAATTCGGTTGTAACCATCTACATTATTATTCCGCTTATTTTAATCCCTCAAATGATTTTGGGTGGTGCCATGTTTAGTTTCGACAAACTCAACAGAGCCATAGGAACTGTAGAAAAGGTACCGCTAGTAGCCGAATTTATGGCATCCAAATGGGCCTACGAGGCTTTAATGGTGAATCAATTCGTCAATAATAAATTCGAAAAGAAATTCTACGAAATTGATAAAATTGAAAGCGTTGCTAATTATCGTCAAATATACTATTTACCTGAGTTAAAAGATAAATTAGATTATTGTTTTAAAAACGCTAAAACTGACGACCCGAAAATTAAAGCAGAAATAGACAACGATTTAAAACTGCTTCAAAACGAATTTAGAAAACAACACCATTTATTGCCCAAATTCCCAATCGAAGAGTTTGTTACAAAACTTCAGCGCGATTCATTGACGCTATTTATTACTTTCTTATCAAAATCGTACATCGAAGAAATCAACACATATTACAGCGATTTATTTTCGCAATCTAATTCTCAAAAAGAGAAAATCATTAACTGGTATATGACTGAGCAACCCGAAGTATACAAGAAATTGAAAGACGATTATAGAAACGATGCAGTGAGCGATATAGTTAAAAATATTTATGAAAAAAATCAATTTATAAGATATAATAGTGATATTGTTCAGCAAATCGATCCTATTTTTTTAGAACCTAGAAGCGATCAAGGCTTCTTTAATTTTAGATCACATTTTTACGCCCCTCACAAATATTTTGCAGGGCATTTTTACTCTACATTCTATTTCAACTTGATTGTGATTTGGGTGATGACCATTGTCTTTTATATTGTATTATATTACAACGGCTTAGCTCTTTTGTTAGCATATATTGGGAAAATTGAATGGAAGAAATTGAATGTTTTTCCAAGAATTATTAATATATTTAAAAAAAAATAAAAATGAATCAAAAAGTATTAGGCCTTTTGTTGCTCTTAGGGGTTATCTTATCCTCATGCAATAGCAATCCAAACGGAGAAAGTGGTGATGGACTCGATGTTCCAGATTCACTATTAACAACCAATATTGGAAGTGATGTCGACAAAGCTGCTATGGCGGAAATTATTCAAAATATTTCTTCGCCAGTCGAAATGTCGGCTCTACTTAAAGAAGAGGGTATTGAATTTAACTATAAATTTTTATCCCCTACCGATAATATCGACGAGTTTAATACCAACTTTAAACAAGCTCTTAATTTAGGCGTATTAGGTGCCGACATGGGTTATTTGAACATGTATAACAAAACTGGAGCGGTCTTAAACTATATAACTGCAATTAAAGAATTGTCAGACGTATTAAAAGTTGGACAGTTTTTTAATTTCGAAACCTTAAAACGATTGGCAACCAATAGCGAAAACATCGATTCATTGATGTATATATCAGTCTCTTCATTCGACAATATGGATAGCTACTTAAGAGAAAACAACCGAAGCGATATCAGTGCACTGCTGGTAACAGGTGTATGGATCGAAGGTTTATTCTTAGCTACTCAGGTGGTAAAAGAAAACGAAAATGACAAAGTAAAACAGCGCATTGGAGAGCAAGGCATAGTTCTTGAACAATTAATGATTGTATTAAATTTATACAAAAAAGACAAACGCTTTTTCGAGTTGATTACAGAATTCGAGAAAATTCAAAAAGCACTTTCGAAAGTTAAAATAAAAGTTGAAGAAGGAGAAACCGAAATGGTCGAAGTAGATGGTGTTTTAATGGCAGTATCCAATTCTAAAACAAGTGTCGAAGTGACAGATAGCCAACTTAAAGATATCATTAAAGTGGTGGAAGAAGTAAGAACCTATGTAATTAAATACTAAATATTGAAAAGCTAAAATTTACTTTAATGAGGAAGATATTTATCATATTGTTATTGTCAGTGGCTTTCTTTAAACCACAAGACCTTCAGGCACAATGCAATGCTAGTTTAGTGACCGTTTGTAGCTCAAAATTAAGTGCCGACGCTACATATTTGAAAGAACTAAGAGCCCGATTGCAACCGCAAGAAAGCGGTCAACAATTACCTGTAGCTCGTTTTTCGCTCTTGCTTAATAGCGGAAACCATTATCGATTTAGCATCTGTAATGCCCAAGAATTTCCTGCCAAGGCTATCTTGCAGCTATACGATCAAGACAAATTAGTGGGTACGACTTACTTTGCTAAAACCAAGCAACACTATCCTGCATTCGACTTTATTTGTCCGAAGACTGGAGTTTATAAAGTACTGATATCCTTCGAAGATGGTAAGGAAGGGTGTGCTGTCGGGATCTTATCACTGATTAAAAAATAAACAAAAAAGCTCACTTTTCAGTGAGCTTTTTTGTTAGGATAAGTACACTAGTAAAAATTAATCTGCTTTGCTTTTTTTTGACGGATTAGATAAAGGAAAAAATATTTTTTTTTGTAATATTTTCAATCCATAATCGTTAATGATATCAAATACATTTGAAGGTATTTTTGGTATGACTTGTTTCACAATAAAAGACACTGTCAAATAGCCTGATAATTGCTGAATGTATTATCTTACATTTATTTCGGAAAAGCAATTCTTCGTATAAAATTCCATTTATTCTAGTATAAACATTAATCTTTACCGCATGAAAACATCTGGCCTAATTTTAAGTTTGTTTGTAAGTATCACTTTATGGGCACAAATTAAAACTAAACACATTGATTCTAAACTAACACAAGTGACGTTATACTTGTCTGGAGCAGAATTATCGCATGTTGCCGAACTGTCCACAACGCCAGGAACCACACGATGGCTTATAAAAAATATTGCGCCCAATATTAATCCTCAAAGCATTCGAATTACAGCAGGTAAAGACATTAAAGTGACTTCGATAAGTTACGAAAGAAACTATTTAAACGAGCCACAGAGAAGCAAAGAAATTAAGGCCCTTTATGATAGTCTCGATGTAGTCAGGTTTGAAAGAGAGCAAGTGCAAGCCGATGCAGATGTCTATCAATCGGAAAAGCAATTGATTCAAAAAAACAATGTAGTTGGCGGAACAGCCAATGGTGTTAATACAGAAGAACTTCGTAAAATGGCCGATTTCTATCGTGCAAGAATGAAAGAAATTAATACAAAATTATTTAGCTTGAGTAAAAGTTTAATCAAGCTTGACGAGAAAGCTGCAAAAATTCAGCGTCAAATTAACGAGCTAAACGAACCGTTAAACCAAGCAGAATATGCAGTAGTTGTCGACATACAAGCAAACAAGGTATCAAATTCGTCGCTCGAAATTAAATATTTGGTCAACGACGCTGGATGGGAGCCCTTTTACGACATAAGAGCTATCGATACCAACGAACCAATTGATATTGAATACAAAGCCAAAGTTTACAACAATACAGGTCTAGATTTTGAAAAAATCGATTTGACGCTATCCACTGCCGATCCTAACGTTTCGGCCCAACGCCCTCACTTGAATCCATGGAATCTTAACTTTAATACCTATATCAATAGAGAAGGTCATCTCAACAAAATGGATGCTCAAGCACCCGCTATGTATGGTGAAAGTCGAGCCGAATATGCAGATGAAGAACCGGTTGTAACTCAACAACAAACCATTTCCAACTCTATCGATGTTAATGAATTAACGGTAAATTTTAGAATTAAAAATCAATATACCTTACCTTCTGACAATAAGATATATATGGCCGACATCGAAACTTACAAAGTCCCTGCATTATATTCACATTTTGCCATTCCAAAAATTGACCCTCACGCCTTCTTGATGGCACACGTCACAGGATGGGAAAAACTTAACTTAATTGAGGGTAAAGCTAATATTTACTATGCGGGAACATATATAGGCGAATCGTATATCAATCCTAGATTTTCGACCGACACTATGGATATTAGTTTAGGTAGAGACACTAAGATTATGATTACTCGAATTAAAAAAGAGGATTTTGGTAGCAACTCGATATTAGGTGCTCAACGAAAAGAAACTTTTACATATGAAACTACCATTCGAAATTCACATAAACATGCCATTCAAATCGAAGTTCTCGATCAAATTCCGGTATCGCAAGAAGAAAACATTAAAGTAGTTTTAATTGAATCGAATAATATCAAACCAGAAACCTTAAGCGGTCAGTTGAAATATCAATTCAATATTGAGCCCTCGGCCGAACAAAAACTAAAACTGGCTTATTCGGTTCAATACCCGAAAGACAGACCAGTTACCATTAGAACCTCAAGACAAACACAAAAGAGTGCTAGATTTTTCTAAAAAAATAGTT
>DYOK01000020.1 GCA_020720565.1 Acetofilamentum sp. | reverse complement strand
TATGACAAACCAACCCAATAGTCTGATTTATATATGGCACGAACATTTACACTCGCCATAAATGGAGACACAAAAGTACTTTGTAGTAGTACAGAGGGCTCTAAAGCAATTACGTCTGTAATTTGAAATACATATCCCCCATTTAGGAAATAGTGTCGAACCAACTTATTTTCTTTTGTTTCGTTCGATGTAAACTTGATGCTCTTCGAAAATAGATTTGTAACAGACAATCCCACAAACCACTTGTCTTTAACATTTGTGTACATTCCGAAATCGGCATTGGGTACAAAAGTATTTTCTTTACCTTGGCTTATAATTGGATCGTCGACATCAGATGGATTATAGTTCGCTTGATTTAGCGAATATTGATACGCCGACGCAGACAAGCCAATAGAGAAATTAATTTTGTTATTAATCTTTGTTTTATAGGCATAGGCAAGCTGCAATCCAATTTTATTAAAATTTCCCCATTTGTCATTTACAATTAAGCCACCTAGTCCATAATTTTTCGAAACGCCATGAGCACTTAATACTTGCGTGGATGGTGCATCTTCGAAGCCAACCCACTGGTGCCGAGACGACAACATGATGGGAATCCCTTCCGAATTTCCTGCATACGCCGGATTAATTATAAAAGGATTTATTAGATATTGGCTGTATTCTGGCAATTGTTGTGCTTTAGCCAATCCAACTAAAGCCATAACTAATATTGTGAGTAGTTTTTTCATATTTTATCGTATTATATCAATAGTTCCAGTGTATATAGAGTTTTCGGTGTTATTATTTAAGTCGATTATATAAAAATACGAACCGATCGGAAGATTTTTTCCATTCCAAATACCTTCAAAATTCTGCGTATAGCCTTTGCTCTCGAACACCAATTGCCCCCAGCGATTAAATATTTTAATCAAAGCATTAGGATACATTTGAATAAACTTAATATTCCAATAGTCGTTGTTACCATCGGCATTTGGTGTAATAACATTTGGTATGTCTAAACAAATCGCATGTTCAGCTATAATTTGTATCGATTTTTGAATCGTGCATAAATTGGCATCGGAAATAGTTAGCGTATAGCTTCCAATATGTAAATTTTCTAAAGTTTCACTATTCGATTGGTTGCTCCATAAAAACTGATAAGGACTTACCCCACCTTGTACATTAACATCAATATTTCCATCATTACTGCCATTGCAACTTTCATTCACCAAGGTATAATCTAATACCATTGAGTCAGGTTGCGTAACTAAAAAACTTGCAGTTATTGAACAGTTATTAGCATCTGTTGTTGTTAAACCATAAGTGCCAATTGATAAATTATTGACACTTGATGAATTGCCCCCATTAGACCATAAATAGGTATAAGGAGCTGTACCGCCGTTGGCACTTATAACAATAGAGGCATTTTGGTCTCCAAAACACAGATTGTTTGTTTGAGTACTTTGGCTTGTAATTTCAATGGGCTGAGTAATATCAAATGAATAAATATTCAAACAGAAATTTGCATCAATAATGGTCAGTGAATATTCGTCAATTGGCAAATTACTAATATTTTGCGTGGTTTCGCCGTTCGACCAACTATAAATAAAAGGCGATGCTCCAGATGTAGGCGTTACAGCGATTTGTCCATCAAAAAATCCAAAACAACTGATATTTTCGACATTAAAATCTATGTCTATTCCTTGAATAAATGTAGCCACAAACTCGGAAGAAGAACTTATACAATTTCTAACGGTATCATTTTGTATGGCATAATAAGAATATGTTCCTACAGGCATTTGTGGGATTTGAAAACTATTTCCTTGCCCAATTTCTGTAGTAAGAGAAGAGTCGTTGTACCACAAAATATTTTCTCCGGAAGCAGTAACAGAAGGTAGAAATTCACCTGTGCAAAATTCATCGCTATACATATCAAAAACCGGAGGTGCTAAAGGTAATACGGTTAAAGTAATATTAGCAACTTCACTTGTGCAGTTTGTGCTTGTGTCGGATTGTGTAACATAAAGGGTGTAAGTTCCAGTTAAATTTACAACAGGATTATACAAAGCACCGGTATGTAAAAGCTGTGTCAAAGCAGAATCGTTGTACCAATTTATTATGTTACCTATACTGCCCGATGCCACAATTGTTGGTATGGTTTCTCCGAGGCAAAACGATGAGTTTGATAGACTTAATACAGGTTCTGAAGGCAGTGCATTTACGGCTATCAAAACAGAATCATTATATGTGACTACATCTTTTTGGAATGTTGCATCAAAACTTAAACCTCCGTTGTTGTAGGTTTTGGTAGATGACCCAAAAGTTGTGGAGTTATTAGCCGGCAGAGTAAGAATTGTAGCCGTTCCAGGTTGATTTTCGGTGCCATCTACACAATTATCGTTATCATCGGCAGAGTCATAGTCCCAAACCCAAATAAAATAAGGCGGATTGTTTAATTGAATATTCATAGTCCAACTTAAAGGCGGGTCTGTATCTTCTACATAACTACTTTCGGTAGTATATACAACGTTGTTGGAATTGTCTCTTACAATTATATAGATATCGGGATCCCCACTAAAAGGATCGCTACAGTTAATCAAATTAACAGTAATTTGTTTTAAATAAAAACCAGATGTATCGATGTTACAGGTGTAATTGGTCCAATAATTACCCACTGAATTGTAGTTTACGGTATTTGGATTTTGCAATGTAGATGTTGTTCCATTACCGAAATTCCAATTATAGGTAAAACCTGTAGTCTGAAAAGGTTGCGGCATATAACCTCCCGACGGATTGTTGGTTGTAAAATTTACCGTAGCTTGTCCGCAACCTTCATTCTGCGAAGCAGAAAAATGAGTTTGAGCTTCGATGGTATTAAAAAGCAAGAATAATAAAAAAAATAGTAGTGGTCTCATATATTATATGATTAATTGGATTTGATTATTTTTTTTGTTTCACTATAACCTTTTGAATCAGTTATTCTTATGAAATATGTACCTGAAGGATAATTTTCTGTATTTATTTGATATTGATCTAAATCAAATGTTCCTGCATTTACAATATGTTGGTCAATTACAGTACCTGAAACTGAAAATACTTGTATGGTAAGCTTCCCAATACTTCTGGAGTAAAATTGAATGTAAAAGTGATCTTTAAAAGGATTTGGATTTATCGAAAGAATAGAAAAAAGTCCAATTTTAGTTTTATCTATATCGGTAACTAACGGATACAAAGGGGCTAAAGGGGGATTTGGGTTTAATCTGGTTGAAGGAACTGCTCCTTGACGCAAAAAACTTTCATTTTCGTTAACGTACCAAATTGAGCCTGTGTATTCGTAAGCACCTCCGTGTGTTGTTATATCGCTGGTTAAATACCAATCGGCTTGAGTTCTATGTTTGTTGATGTCTAAAATATAATAACCTCTGTTTACTAAATCTACCCATTTAATATGTGCATTAGACGATTGAATAATTGAAGCCCCAAGACCACCGCCAATGTCGGTAGAAGGCGAGGTAATACTCGGAGCAACAAATTCTACACTGCCGCTTCCTTGTCCGTTACTGCCATAAGGTCCTATTGTTTGGTTAGGAACATCGTTTGCCCAAGAGGTATGAATATCGCCGGTTAATATTACGGTATTTTTAATTCCCCAACCGTAAATAAGATTCAAAATTTTTTGTCTTTCAAATCGGTATCCATCCCATTGGTCTTTATTTACAACCGTTCCGGCTATTAATAATGGTGCAAACATAACTTGATTACCAATAAATTTCCATTTTACAGGGTTTGTATATTCTGAGCGATATAGTTCGTTGGTTAGCCAAGTATATTGGTTAGCACCCAACATGGTTTTATTTTGGTCGTCAATATCTAAACCTTCGGGGTCGTCTCTACCTTCAAGCCTTCCGTCTAGTAGAATAATATTAGCCAAATCACCGATGGGTAGTGTTCTGTGAATGTGATTGTTAGGATTTGCAGCATCGTTTATTTCGCGTATCGGTATCCATTCTTCAAATGCTCTAATGCCGTCGCTTTTTCTATCATACCAATTGCCCTCTGTACTGCTGTCGTGATTTTCGGCACCATCGTGCCAACTGTTGTTTGCTGTTTCGTGATCGTCATAAATAACAATCCAAGGATATTGTTGATGAGCATAACGCATATCTGGATCGAGTCTATATAAGCCATATCGCATTCTGTAATCGCTTAAATTTGTACATTCCCAGTTTGGCGAAAGTTCTCTATCAGGGTTTGTACCATATTCGTTGGTGGCATATTCATAGATATAATCCCCAGTATGAAAAATACAATCAATATCGTTTTTGGGGGTTAGCAATCCAAACGAATTAAAATATCCATTGTTGTAATTAGTCCCCGAAACAACCGCAATTCTAATACTGTCGCAATCTCCTACTGGGAATGTTCTTGTTCTTCCTATAATGGAATTGCTTCCCAAAGCATTAAATTTGTAATAGTACCATGTGTTGGGTTGTAAACCAGTCACATCAACTTTAACGGTATAGTCAACAGATTCTTTTGTCCAAACAGATCCTGATGCAACAGTATTGTTAAAAAGAGTGTCTGTAGCCATACTCCATTCTACATTAATACTATCTATTGCTCCCAATGGGGTAACTCTTGTCCAAATTATTATTGCGTTGCTTAATGGGTCTCCCGATGCAACACCATGGTAAAACGGAGCAAAAACTGGATCCATTGTAAAAGATAATCTTCCTCTATAGTTAAGATTATTTTGTGCAAAAGAGCTAATGCTTAATCCAACTATGCTTATTATTAAAAATAAAATTCTCATTTATTTAGTTTTAAGGATTTTATAATTTAAAATGTCATTTTCTGTTATTATGTATACATAATAAGCTCCAGATGAATATTCTGATAAATCAATTTTTATAGATTCACCATTAAATGAATTATAAGATTGTAATTTATGCCCAATTCCATTATAAATTTCAATTCTTTTTAAATTATTATATCCATAATCAGATTTTACGGTAACGTAATCTTGCGTTGGATTTGGATAAACAGCTATATTACTTTTGTTGTATTCGTTTATGGCGGTTAATACATCAAAAACTATAGTGTACACTTTTGTAGTTGTATTGTCTGAGGCTTTAACTAAAACAGCTCCGGTTCGTTGAGCTGTTGTGCCCTGCAAATTGCTTGGAGGATAGATGTTTTTATTAGCATTAGGGTCGTTAGTTTGGGCTGTTATTATTACAGAGTTAGTTCCTGTTGGTAAATCGCATGTGTAAGAAGTCAGCTGTGGATCAAAGCTAGGGTTTAATGAACCCAAATTAGCTTCTAACAATATTAAAGTAGCGTCGTTATTTACACTCGAAAGTTCTATTGATACTGTGTATTGTTTGGTAGAATTATCGGTTGCTGTTACGGTATAAATAACCGAATTTGTAAAATTTTGTGCCACTCCGCTTGCCGGATTTACCGAAACCCCCGAAATGCTTATATTTGGAATTAATGCAGTAACATCTGTGCCAATAGGCATTGTAACTACTACGGTACTGGCGGTGTTATCAATTATTGAATTTCCTGTTTGATTTGGTATCACAAAATTTAAAATTTCTTTAGCATTAGAACTTGCTGTTGAAAATGTAACAGTGTATGTGTTTTCATTAGTATTATCTGACGATGTTACTAAAACAATAGCAGTACCGTTTACGCTTGTAGCTTGTGTTATTTGTACACTCGAATTGGGGTCGGAGGCAGTTGCGGTAACTGTTGGTGTGTTTGTAGTGCCCGCGGGTAAAACCACACTGTAATTTAGCGTTGTTCCGGTAAAACTTGGATTTAAGACGCCTTGGCTTGGTACCAAAGTAGCTAAAAAGGCGTCAGATTGAGGGGCAACAGAAAATTCTACTGTATAATTTTTTGTGGTGCTACCGTCTTCGGCAATAACCAATGCATTAGCTGTTCTTTGTTGTTGTGTTCCGTTTATACTGCTTGCTTGTGTTAAATATACAACAGCTTCGGCATCACTTGTTGTTGCCGATATAGTTGGAACTTGTGTGCTGCCGTATGGTAATTGTACCTGATACGTTAATGTGGAAGGATTGAATGTTGGATTTAACGTACCTTGACTTGTTGTTAAATTTAGTAAGTCTGCGTTGTTGTTGTATACATTTGTGTTCAATATTTCTACAACTTGCCCATTCGAAGGCACCCAATACGTTAATCCAGAGGGCAATGTAGCGGCTGGATCATTTTGTGCCACTTGACCTACATTTGTAACGTCTGTAGCTTCGTGAAATTTAACAGTTTGAATTTGAATTTTTTGTTTGGTTACTTTTACTAGAAAAAAACCAGCAAACTTTCCTTGATTTCTAGTCCAATTAAATGCAGCTTCTGAACTATGATATGTATATAAATTCCTTAAGGGGGCACCCCAACAGCCCTCACCAGCATAAACAGTCCCTTGACTGTCATTTCTAATAAAGCCGTTATCGCTTCCTGATGCCGACGAAGGTACAACAGGCCAAGTTATTTTTTCTACGTGCGAGTGCCCCTCCATAGCCAAGCGAACTTTGTAAGTTTGAAAAAGTGGAGTCCAGCAACTAATCATGGTTGTACTTGGAGAATATTCGCCGTGTGGTACTAATGGAATGTGGTATTGGATTGATTTCCAATGCGTTTCGCTTGACGTGTTGGTGTGCATTTGCAAATCGTTAGTTAACCAATCTAATTGTGAGTTATCACATTCTAGTTCAGAATTTAAATTATATAAACGCATTAAATTACCACCAAATGTTAAAGCAAAAAAACCATTGGAATTTGGAACATCAAAAAGTTTATCAATATCTTCAGATAATTCGTGATTTCCAAAAACAGGAACAACTGGGACTAATCTGGCATTTGAACCTAAAGTTAATTGCCAATCCGAAAACCAGTCAGACCATTGTCCGTCGTTAGTTCCAGAGAAAACATAATCGCCACTAAAAGCAACAAAATCTGGGCGAATTTTACCAACCAAGCTATTGCCTCTTTGACGGCGTTCTCTTGATTTGTCAGCCTCAAATTCAAAACCACTTACCCCTGTTCTGGTGTCTCCACCCGATATAAATAGTATTGGCACATTTGGGTCGTCAGAAAGTGTTTTAAAAGTCATTCGAGAACTTACCCCTTCGTTATCTTTAATCACAAAATAATAAACTGTGTTTGGTGTTAATCCCGTTAATCGAGCAAATCTATTATTCATTCCTCTGTGCGAAACGGTTCTGTCAATACTGTGATTGTTGGGGTATGAAGCGTAATTTGTTCCTAAATCTGTGGCTCCGTAATATATTTTTGCGTTGGTTGAGGTTCCATTATCTGCCCAACTAATAACCATTGTCGTTGAAGGATCGTCTCTAAACGAAGCTCTGTAATAACGTGTTCCTGCAAAATTCTGAAATGCTATAAGCAAAAACGCTATTAAAATAACACTTTTTTTCATTTTGAAAATTATTAAAATTTATATTGAAATCTTAAAGTGAAAACATCATCTTTTATGTCTTTATTAAAACCTGGAGCCGGCATTCGTCCAAGCCTAATATCTCCCGCATAAGGCTTTATGTCAACAATTTCGTTTTGTACGTGTTCGTAATATAAACAAACCTTAATGTTGTCGTTCACAAAATAATTAAACCCCACTCCAAAAGTTTCGAATTTGACATCAGCTACTGACAAATAAGGTTTTACATAAGTAGGGTCGTTTAGATATAAATCTTCATCGTAAGAAATTTCCTTACCCTCAACTTCTGAATTTGGGTCGTACCAATCGTATTTAAATACGACCTGATGTTTTGTTTCGAAAAGTTCTTGGATAAAATACAGGTAACCACCATTAAATTTTCTAATGAAAGTATGATGAAATTTATTTACAGGTCCCACCGAAACTGGATTGTATGGTTGAGGTTGGTCGTACATGGGCCACGAAACGCCTATAAAAGGACCTGTTGGACTGTAAGTATTCATACCATTGTGAATAATATATTCTTGTTCAACATCTTTATATGCAACCTCTGCGGGTTGTGTGCCCCAAATATATTCTCCTCTAATTGTTAGTTTACCGAATGGAGATTTAACGCTAAGTTCTGCATCAACGCCTTGGTATGTTCGTTTCACTTTTCCGCCCATTGTTCCAGTCGCTTTGGTTGCTGCACTGTCTAACACAAAGCCCATTTTTGTTCTTTCTGTGGTATCTGTAACATTTTCAAAAGAATATATGTAATATTTTGTTGTTGCATTTGATGATACAGTGTCAACTGGTTCGTAAATATGGCTGATAGCACCTCTATAAATTGAAAATCCTAAGCTAAATTTAATTTTTTGTTCGGGTTTATTAAAATCAATACCAATTCTAGCAATACCGTCTTTATAATTGTCAGTTTCGTAAGCTGTACCATTTCCATTAACTAAAGCTGCTTTAAAATTAAGAAATGATAAAAATTTTTCTTCTGGCATTTGAAATTTTACACCAAAACCCAAATCTCTCTCGTTGGGGAAAAGTGTTTGCACAATGCGTGAACGCTCTGGGGTCTCTCTAACAGACGAAGACAAATCTATTTCGCGGCCAAAAGGACGGTTAAAAACACCAGCAGTAAATGTGATCGAATTTATAAAAGGTTCGGTATAGTCTAAGTATAAATCTTTTATTCCAATACCTCTTTCAGAAATATCTATAGAAAACACGGCTTTGTGATTCTCGCCAATATGTTTTATATTTAATCGTCCTCTTCTAACTGTAAAGCGATTTGTTGTAAAGCGATTTACAAATTTACCGCCCGAAAAATCTGCTAAATACTTTGTATAACCACCAACCGTATCGGAAACAAAAAACTTTTGGTATTGAGCTTGAACATAGCCCTCTATAAGTAGTTTTTTTGATTTTTGCTCTTGTTCTTGAGCCAATAATAACAATGGAAAAGATATAAAATACCCAATTAGTTGTAGTTTGATTTTCATGAAGTTTTATTGCAAAAGTATACTCAGATTTCATCTTCTATATGTATTAGAGTTTATCAATTTATGAATTTAATGCTAATTTTACATCGCATATGTAACTTATGTTTTATTAAAAACTCATATTTCGAAACGCATCCCATATTTCAAAAATTAAATTGTACGAATGCTTAAATAAGCATATTTTAGCGACAAAATTAAGCACCAAAAAACATGTGTGGAATCGTCGGCTTTGCCGGTTCAAATGGATCTTTATCTGAATTAGAACAAGCTGTTAAGTCGTTGACCCATCGCGGGCCAGATTTTAGCTCGACTTGGCAAAAAGAGATGGTCATGCTGGGGCATTCCCGCTTAAGCATTATCGATTTATCGGCCGCAGCCAACCAACCCATGTGCTCGGTCAATAAGCGTTACACGGTGGTGTTTAATGGCGAGATCTACAATTTTAAAGAATTGATAGCACGCCATCAATTGCTGATGCAAACCCATTCCGATACCGAAGTTATTTTACAACTGTTCGAAAAACTGGGTGCCGATATGGTACTGGAATTCAATGGCATGTTCGCAATGGCCATTTACGACCAAGTAACAGACGAACTTTGGCTTTTTAGAGACCGATTAGGTAAAAAACCTTTATTCTATTTCGTTCAAGGAGACACTTTGGTATTTGCATCAGAAATTAAAGCTTTGTTCGAATTTAGCCTCGTAAAAAAGCAAAGTGGCATGGATGCTTCGAGCATTGGCCAATTTCTGCAATTGGGATACATTGCTGAACCCCATACGTTTTTTAAATCAATTTTCAAATTCCCAGCAGCTTCGTATGCCGTTTGGCAATCGGGCAAGCTACAAATAAAATCCTATTGGTCGGTCGAAAAATCGCTAAGCCCACGAACCGAAAACAATTACAGCAAAGCATTGACCGACTTAGATCGTTTGCTAAACGATTCGGTAGAAAAACGTTTGATTAGCGATGTACCTTTGGGTATTTTTTTAAGCGGAGGTGTCGATTCGAGTATTATTGCTGCAATGGCACAACGTCAATCTAATCAAGCTATTAATACCTTTTCGATTGGATTCCCAAATAAAAAATACGACGAGTCTATTCATGCACAGAATGTGGCCAAAGCCATTGGCACACAGCACCATCAGTTTATGGTTACCGAAGCTGATATTATCGACCAATTCGAATCTTTTTTTGACATGTTCGACGAGCCATTTTCCGATAGCTCGGGCTTTCCAACGGCTATGGTCTCGCAACTGGCTAAGTCGAAAGTGAGTGTGAGTTTAACAGGCGATGGGGGCGACGAATTATTCCACGGATACGGCATGTATTTATGGGCCAACCGCTTACAAAATCCATTGGTGAACTTACTCCGCAAGCCTAGTGCATTGGTTTTAGAACAATTGTCCCCACCATACAAAAGAGTGGCTGGTCTATTGGATTATCCCAATCAATCGCATTTTAAGTCTCACGTTTTTTCGCAAGAACAATATTTTTTTAGCCTTAAGGAGTTGAAAAACTTGTCGGGCAACAATTCCATTCAAGGCAGCTTAGACGAAGGTGTCGTATCGCCACGTCATTTAACGGCATCCGAGCAACAGGCCATTTTCGATATTAAGTATTATTTACGCGACGATTTATTGGTCAAAGCCGACCGAGCTTCGATGAAATGGTCATTAGAATTGCGTTCTCCTTTTCTCGACTACCGTTTAGTAGAGTGGGCTATCAATTTAAACCCAGATTTTAAAATTCAAGGTCGAAACCAAAAAGTGATTCTCAAAGACTTACTGCACCAATATGTCGATGCCAAATGGTTTCAGCGACCTAAATGGGGCTTTTCGATGCCCCTCGACTCGTGGCTTAAAAACGAGTTAAAACCTGTATTGGAATACTACACCTCCGAAACAATGCTCAAGCGCTATGGATTGGTCGATTACAAGGTAGTTGCGAAATTAAAGCAAAAGTATTTTTCAGGGGAAACCTATCTTTACAATCGTTTGTGGCTGATATTGGTACTGCATAAGAATCTCGAAAAGTATCAGTCTAAGGGTTTGAAATTAGTCTAGAGAATCCAATAATTCAAAATGATAAATTCGGAAGCAAACCCAATGTTTTCATTTCCTCTCGTTGAAAATTAGGATTTCATAGGCTATGCTGTTCTAGTAAACCCCAAAATATCTTAAATAGGTCAAACAGCTTAATTTAAAATATGCTATTTTTGAGCATGATAAATTTGCAAGAAGTTATTAAGTCTTATTCGTTTGGTCAGCTCGAATTATTATCGACACAAGTGGTCGAGGGATTTATTACAGGATTACACCGTAGTCCTTACCACGGTTTTTCGGTCGAATTTGTCGAGCATAGAATGTACAATGCTGGCGAGTCGAAAAGATTGATAGACTGGAAGTTATATGCAAAAACAGACAAGTTATTTGTTAAAAAGTTCGAAGACGAAACCAATTTACGATGCCAACTGGTTCTCGACCAATCGTCGTCCATGTATTTTCCCGAAAAAGGATTTAGCAAACTCCAGTTTGGCGTTTTTGCAGCAGGGGCATTGATGCAGTTACTCAAACGACAGCGCGATGCGGTGGGTTTAAGCGTTTTTTCGGCTCAAATCGACTCGCACACCCAAAGCAAGCTTAACACCCGCCATCTGAAAAATATTTTCCTACAGTTGGAACAGATTCTCGAAAAAGGCAGTTCGAGAAACGTCGAATCACCAAGTACCGCCGATATTTTACACGATTTAGCCGAACGTATACACCAACGGTCTTTGGTTGTTTTGCTCAGCGACATGTTTACAAGCCAAGCCGACGAATCGGTGTTCGAAGCCTTGCAACACTTAAAATTTAGAAAACACGAGCTAATCATTTTCCACATTACGGATCCCAGCACCGAGCGGATTCTAGATTTCCCGAATCGTCCTCATCAATTTATCGATATCGAAACAGGGCAAACCATTAAGTTGAATCCAGCGCATTTTCGCGAGGTATATCAAGAACAGATGGGCAATTGGTACAATCAATTTAAATTACGGTGCAGCCAATTGCATATCGACTTAGTTGAAGTCGATATCCGTCAACCATTCGAAGAATTAATGGCCGCTTTCCTTATTAAAAGACAGCGATTATATTAAAAAATATTGCAATCGTATTTTTAATTCCTAACGATATTTTGTCCCTAACATGACATTCGACAAACACCCAGATTGTTGTTGTTATCAACCAATATTTTATCCCTAACTGGACATAAATATGAATAAGCTTGATTAAAGTTGTTGCATTTATAATATAAAAATAATTCACGCTTTCTAATATTGGGGAAATGTGCATTCCATTAAGCTCCATCTTATTGAATCTTAGATATTTACGCTTTTACTGATGATAAAAACGAGCCAAACCCAATTTAAAGCATGAGTGCTCAAAATATTAAAAGGCAATTTGGTCAGAATGCTAATATTTGTATACCTTTGTTGCAAACTTTTACATATTCATATACCTATTCATTCAAACATAGCCTTTCATGAAGAACTTCGACGATTCTCCATTTTGCAATGAGTGTATCTCCAATATCACCAATATATTCAAACATCTAAATCAAAAAGAATTAGACGAACTCAATTATATCAAGTCTTGTAATTTTCACAAAAGAGGCGAAATTATCTACCACGAAGGCCACCGCCCAACAGGGGTTTATTGCGTCTCGAAGGGTGTCATCAAGCTGTACAAAACTGGTATCGAGGGCAAAGAGCAAATTATTCGTTTTGCAAAAAAAGGCGATATTATTGGATACCGCTCGATTTTAAGTAACGAACTGGCTTGCACCACCGCAAAAGTAATTGAAGATGCCAGCATCTGTTTTATTCCATCGGAATCGTGGTTGAGTTTGCTCCATAACAACAGTGGGTTTTCGGTCGATATGATGAAGTTTGTTTGTGCCGAATTGGGTCACTCCAACTCGTTTATTACCGATATAGCTCAAAAAAATGTACGTGAACGATTGGCCGAGGTTTTACTCTATCTTAAGAGCGAATTTGGGGTCGACGAGCAAGGTATTCTTCAAATTTCGCTTACCCGCGAAGAACTTGCCAACATTACAGGTACAGCGACCGAATCGGCCATACGATTGTTGTCTGAGTTTAAAGACGACAAAATTATTGCATTGAATGGTCGTAAAATAAGCATCACAAATGAGGCAAAATTGAAAAAAACGGCCAATACTTTTTAATCCTTTGAAAACATTACTCCTTATATTAAGTCTGTGGATACCGGCCAGTTTGTTGGCACAATCCGAAAGCATCGACAAGCCAGTTGGGCAAAGGCTTTTTGCCGTATCGGGTTTTTATGCCTACGAAATACCAGGAGCCGATTTAGCCATACGTTTTGGAAACAATCATCGAGTGGGCGGAAACTTCACCTATAAACTCAAGTCCGATTGGGCATTAATTTTCGAAGGGTCTTACGTTTTTGGCGACAATCTAGAACCAGAAGGTTATAGCATTTTAGACCCCATCGAAACTTCTTTTGGACAAATAACAAGTAAATTTGGCACACCATCTGACATTGTGCTCAGCGAGAGTGGATACAATTTTAATGTTAAGTTTGGTAAACTTTTGCCATGGCTTCGGCTTAATCCTCAAAGTGGGTTTTTAATAGCTGCTGGCGTGGGATTTATGCAACATAAAATCCGAATCGACAACGCCGGTAACGATGCTCCACAAATTTACGGCGAATACCGAAAAGGATACGATCATATGAGTAGCGGACTGGCCTTGAGTCAATTTGTGGGTTATATGTACTTTTCGAACAACCGACTTTTAAACGGGTTTATCGGTTTCGATTTTACACAAGGATTTACCAAAAACCGACGTGGATTTAATTACAATACGGGCCAATATGACCAAGCCTCTCGGCTCGATTTAATTTATAGCTTTAGAGCTGGCGTCATGATACCCATTGCCAGACGAAACGTTCAGGCATTTTTCGAATATTAATAGGCACCAACCCATTCGATATGTTGAGTCCAAAATTTCTTACTTTAGGCCAAACCATCGGAATAGTTTCTACCGCTCGGTATATCGAGCCCGAAATAATCGAAAAAGCAGTTCAAGTCATTCAGAAATTTGGATTTCGTGTCAAATTAGGCCAATACCTACACCATCAGAATCACCAATTTGCAGGGACTGACCTTGAGCGGGCTCAAGATTTAACACAGATGTGGACCGACCCCGAGGTCAGTGCGATATGGTGTGCACGAGGTGGTTATGGTACCATACGGCTAATTCCTTATCTGGATCTAGAATCCCTAAAACATCACCCCAAATGGATTGTAGGCTACAGCGATGTAACCGTTTTGCACGCGCTTCTTTCGTCACAAATGCAATGGCAAAGTATTCATGCTACCATGCCCGTTAACCTTCCCAGTTATCAGTTAACCGACCTACCTTTGACATCTGTTTTCGATCGACTCGTGGGGCGTCCTCTGAATTATCGTATCCCTAGCAATTCGCTCAATAAAATTGGTGTAGCTCAAGGTGAATTATTGGGTGGAAACTTATCTATTTTGTACAGTCTAAGAGGAACATTGGCCGACATCGATACACAAAACAAGATATTGTTTATCGAAGATTTAGATGAATATTTATATCACATCGACCGCATGATAATGAACTTAAAAATTGGAGGCAAACTCGCCGGCTTAAAGGGTCTTGTAGTGGGTGGTATGACTCAAATGCACGACAACCAGACTCCGTTTGGGCAAACAGCAGAAGAGATTATTCTAGAAGCCGTAAAAGACTACAATTTCCCTGTCGTTTTTGGTTTCCCTGCGGGACATATTACCGACAATTATGCCCTCCCATTTGGCCAAGAAATTATGCTTTCGGTTCAATCGGATTATACCGAACTTAAGGGGCTTAAATGACAAGCCTCAAATTCCAGAAAACTTCAAATGTCAGATAGTTGACACCCAAACCTGAGTTCCCAATTTATATGCAACTTAAAATAGTACACAACCATGCGATCGACAAAGCACGATGGGACCAAACGGTGTCTCAATCGCAAAAATCGTCTGTCTTTCATTATTCGTGGGTGCTCGATTTGTACGATACCGAGTGGCATGCCATAATCGACGACACTTATACCTTCTTGCTCCCGTACTTTGTCGATGGGAAAAATCTGACTACTCCCGAGTTTCTTCCTTATTTGGGGGCACTCGAGTATACGACATTCACCGAAACTATTTGGAAACAAATTAAACAAATTTGGAACGAGCATTATGCTCAAGGTCTATATCGACTCAGTAAATACCATAGAATATTATCGACCCAAAACCAAATCAAGAAAATTCCATTCCGACAAATCGATTTAGTTAACGACTACTTGGTTATTGCCCAGCAATTTGCACCAGAGCTTACCGAAAAGCTATCAAAAGCCGCACGCCATAAACTGCACTGCAGTACCTTGCGCTCTGTCAACGAATACATCAAATTGAGCCGACAACAACAAAATAAACCACAGAGCTATTGGGATTTTCTTCATCGGCTTATCCGAACATCGACTCAGCTTACCGCAGGGAAAATGTATGCCGTTCACAATCAAAACAACGAACTGATTGCTTGCACTTTTCTGATGTTTTTTAGAAACCGAGCCTATTTGTTACATTCAGCATTTCATCCTGAAGCCTTAGAATTGCACGCCGACTACTTGATGATGAACACCTTAATGGAAGATTTATCGATTTATCAACTCTCTTTAGAATTGCATTCTGAACATCTCACAAGTGAATTAAGCGAACATTTTCGATACAAAATGCATCATTATTTCGAATATCGTTTTAACAATCCGCAAAATATACTATCTTTAATCGTTCAATTTTTTAAGCAATGATTCACAATTTCGATTCAAGTCAATCTGTTATCAACACGTTTATTGCAGAAATGCGCGACGCTAACATCCAAAAAGACGCCATGCGTTTTCGAATCAATATGGAGCGTGTGGGCATGCTCATGGGATACGAAATTTCAAAAGTATTGAATTACCAAACGGTCGACGTACAAACCCCACTGGGGATTGCCCCCTGTAAAATGTTAGACACCCAATTGGTTCTAGCTACCATACTTCGTGCGGGGCTACCTCTCAATAATGGTCTTCTAAATGTGTTCGACAAAGCAGAAAGCGGATTTGTAACCGCATACCGAAAATACCACAGCGACAACGATTTTGAGATTAAAGTCGAATACATGTCTGCACCCTCACTAACCGACAAAGTGCTTATTTTATCGGATCCTATGTTGGCGACTGGTTCGTCTATGGTAATGAGCTACAAAGCTTTGTTGGCTAACGGAACGCCCAAACATACCCATATCGTTTCGGTATTGGCCAGCAAAGAAGGCATAGAATATGTGTTGCGCCACATCCGCAATTCCGACATCACCATTTGGACTGGAGGTATCGACGACGAACTTACTGTGCAATCGTACATTGTTCCAGGCTTAGGCGATGCTGGCGATTTAGCTTATGGTTGTAAAGAATAATAAGAATCCATTATTCCCTTTTATTTCGATTATTCTCTTGGCGAGCTATATTTAGTCGCAAACTGCAAGCTTATTCCTAAATACGCCGCAACACACTAACGAATTAAGCTCCCAAAACAGATCAAAAGCCCGCTGTAACGACTTGCTTTAATCGTTGTATTGGTTTGATTATGTGGTATTTGAAATCAATAAATAGTATTTAGCATATAAAAACAAAAGCTTAATGATAGAATTGCAGATTTTTTATAAATTTGCAGGCTTAAACTTAGTGAGTTTGTGAAAGCGATGCATGATTATAATATTTCCTATAAAGGACTAGCCGAAGGGGAGTATTTATATGACTATCACTTGAACGAAACGTTCTTTGAAACCTTCGAAACGGAAAATCTGCTTGCTGCTGATTTGCAAGTAAGCCTTACATTTCGAAAAAAAAGTACACATGTCGAACTCGAATTTGACATAAATGGAACCGTAAGTTTCCCCTGCGATCGATGCCTAGAGCCTGTTAGCAGCGAGATTGAAACCCAACAGAAAATTTATGTGAAATTTGGCGAAGCATATGCCGAAGAAGACGAAAATCTTTACATTTGGCCTGAAAGCAACAACGACATTGATGTATCTAAGTTTATTAATGAGCTTATTGTTGTAGCCTTCCCGATGCGAAAAGTGCATCCCGACGACACAAAAGGACGACCAACTTGTCCGGTCGATATGCTCAAATATATTGAAAATATTAATGATGATGGGTCTAAAATAGATCCCAGGTGGAATGAATTAAATAAATTGAAAGATGGCACATCCTAAAAGAAAAACATCGAAGCAGCGTAAAAACAAAAGAAGAACGCACTACAAAGCCGCATTTCCAACATTGGCCAAATGTTCAAATTGTGGAGCAACACACCGTTACCACAGTGTTTGTCCAGAATGTGGTTACTATCGTGGAAAATTAGCCATAGAGAAAGAGGCTGTTGCCTAAGGTACTAAATTCAACGAATTAAGCTTTCTGAAAAATTAAGCTTAAAAAATTTTTTTGTATGAGAAAAATCGGAATCGACATTATGGGCGGCGATTTTGCTCCCGAAGCCACTACCTTAGGTGCGATTGAAGCTAAAAAATCGCTCCCAAGTAACATGTCTGTTGTGCTTATTGGCGACCAAAAAGCCATTACAGATATTTTGGTTCGTGAAGGCGAAAATCCAAGCGATTATGAAATTGTTCATGCATCGGAAGTAATTACCATGAACGACCATCCGGCTAAAGCTTTTGCAAAAAAGCCCGATTCGAGTATCGCTGTGGGTTTCAAACTTCTATTGACCAAAAAAATTGATGGTTTTGCAAGTGCTGGAAATACAGGTGCTATGCTTGCGGGTACTATGTACACCGTAAAGCAAGTCCCTGGCATTATCAGACCTTGTCTAATTGGGCCTCTACCCCGTCCCGACGGTAGTTTTGGAATTATGTTAGACGTAGGTCTGAATCCCGACTGTAAACCTGATATTCTGTATCAATATGCCATACTTGGTAACTTATATGCCAAATATGTATACCATGTCGACAACCCAAGAGTAGCATTGCTCAATCTTGGCGAAGAAGAAGAAAAAGGAAGTTTGCTCACCAAAGCGACTCACGAATTAATGCGCGGAACCACCGACTTTAATTTTGTGGGTAATGTAGAGGGGAACGATCTTTTCGATTCTAGTAAATCCGACGTTATTATCACCGATGGCTTTACTGGCAATGTGCTTCTTAAACAATCCGAATCGTTCTACCACCTGATGCAACATCAGAATGTTGATAACGAATACGTCAATCGATTTAATCCTGACATATACGGTGGCACACCTGTTTTAGGTGTCAATGCCCCAGTTATTGTTGGACACGGCGCATCAAAACCATTGGCTGTAAAAAATATGATTCTACATACCATGAGCGTAATCGAAGCCAACTTAACTGAGAAAATTAAAGAAGCTTTCGACCATGAGTAAACTAACAGCGGCTATCACTGGTGTGCAAGGCTACTTGCCCGATTATGTAATGACCAACGACGAATTATCGACCATGATGGACACATCAGACGAGTGGATCATGACACGTATTGGTATTAAAACACGTTACATACTCAAGGGCGAAGGGAAAGGTACTTCCGACATGGCAGCAGAGGCTGTTAAAGCTTTATTAGTTAAAACCAATACTTTACCCGAAGAAGTCGATTTGCTCATTTGTGCTACCGTAACACCCGATATGCAATTCCCTGCCACGGCTAATATTATTGCAGATAAAGTGGGAATACGTAACGGCTTTAATTTCGACATCAATGCTGCTTGTTCTGGTTTTTTATACGCCTTGGTTACTGGTTCTAAATATATTGAATCGGGACAGTACAAAAAAGTTGTGATTGTAGGTGCCGACAAAATGTCGTCGATTGTAGATTATACCGACCGAACTGTGGCACCGATTTTTGGCGATGGCGCTGGGGCTGTGATGCTCGAGCCAAACCAAGACGGCTTTGGTATTGTCGATTCTATTTTACAATCGGATGGCGTGGGAAGAGTGCATTTGCATCAAAAAGCAGGCGGATCTGTCAAACCTGCAAGCCACGAAACTGTAGATGCTAGAGAACACTATATTTATCAAGAAGGTCAAGCTGTTTTTAAATGGGCGGTTAGCAAAATGGCCGACGTATCGGTCGAAATGATGGAAAAGCATCAGATTACACCTTCCGACTTGGCTTGGCTCGTTCCGCATCAGGCCAATATGCGTATTATCGAGGCTACGGCCAAACGTATGGGCATCGAAAAAGAGCAAGTTATGATCAATATCGAAAAATACGGCAACACCACTGGTGGTACTTTACCACTTTGTTTATGGGACTACGAAAAACAACTGAAAAAAGGCGACAACATCATTTTGTCGGCATTTGGAGGAGGGTTTACTTGGGGTGCCGTTTATATTAAATGGGGCTATAACGGATAAGATATAACAAGTCGTTACACCATATTGCAACAATCCAATGCGGATTGTATACATTAAGACATCTAATACTTAGAAAAATTTAATATCGTGTTTTGTTAATCTAAGAGATTGTTTTAATGCAAGTTAGAAAAATATTAAACAGGTCGAAGACCTTAATATCCATTGAAAATTTATTGTTATGAACTACTTAGAAATTCAAGATTTTGTAAAAGCTATCGCCAAATCGGGTGCATCGGAAGTATGTATCGAAAGCGACGGAATGAAAATTACCATTAAAACTCAATCGAAAGGTAAAGTAGAAACAGTGGTACAACAAGTTGCAATGCCTGTACAAATGCCCGTAATGGCTGCCGCACCTGTTATGCCCGCTATGGCCGCTGCTCCTGCAACAGCTGAGCCTGTAAAAACTAATGCCGACGAAGAATCAAAATACATCACCATTAAAGCCCCAATGGTTGGAACTTTCTATCGTAAATCTGCTCCTGAAAAACCAGTTTTTGTTAACGTAGACGACGTAATTGCTCCCGGAAAAGTGATTTGCATCTTAGAAGCCATGAAATTGTTCAACGAAATTGAATCGGAAGTTTCGGGTCGAATTGTAAAGGTTCTTGTCGACGACGCTTCTCCTGTTGAATACGATCAACCACTGTTCTTAGTCGATCCGTCATAAATCGATTGCTGTATATTTCATTTTTGTTTTCATTTTACCAATTCTTTAATAACCATTTTATTTATGAGTTTTTTTGGAATTGATTTAATTCTAATCAATTTTGATTTTGCAAAAAAATATTAAATAGGTCTTTCGACCTTTAATTAATAACGAACACTAATTTTCTGGCTTATGTTTAAAAAAATACTCATTGCCAATCGTGGCGAAATTGCCTTACGTGTCATAAGAACATGTCGCGAAATGGGAATTCAAACGGTGGCCGTATATTCGACGGCTGATAAAGACAGCTTACATGTGCGTTTTGCCGACGAAGCGGTTTGTATTGGCCCTCCACAAAGCTCAAAATCTTACCTCAATATTCCAGCTATAATTTCTGCTGCTGAAATCACCAATGCCGATGCCATTCACCCTGGTTACGGTTTTCTTTCGGAAAATTCAAAATTTGCAAGAATTTGTAAAGAACATGATATCAAATTTATTGGTCCAGAAGCTGATATGATTGATAAAATGGGCGATAAAGCCACTGCAAAAGCAACGATGAAAGCTGCTGGTGTACCCATTATTCCGGGTTCAGATGGATTAGTTGGATCAGTGGCTGAAGGGAAAAAGATTGCCAATAAAATTAAATACCCCGTTATTCTTAAAGCTACCGCTGGCGGTGGTGGAAAAGGTATGCGTGTGGTATGGAAAGAAGACGAGCTCGAAGCGGCTTGGGATTCAGCAAAAACAGAATCGGCTGCTGCTTTTGGTAACGACGGCCTATATATGGAAAAATTTGTCGTTAATCCACGACATATCGAAATTCAAATCATTGGCGACCAGTATGGTACTGTGGCTCACCTTTCGGAACGCGATTGCTCGATTCAACGTCGTCATCAAAAATTACTCGAAGAAACGCCTTCGCCTTTTATGACCGACGAGTTGCGCGAACGAATGGGCAATGCTGCCGTAAAAGCTGCGAAATCCATTAACTATGAAGGTGTAGGCACCATCGAGTTTTTGGTTGATGCCAACCGCGATTTCTATTTTATGGAAATGAATACCCGTATCCAAGTTGAGCATCCCATTACCGAAGAAGTAATCAATTACGATTTGATTCGCGAACAAATTAAAGTGGCTGCAGGTATCAAAATTTCGGGTAAAAACTACTACCCCACTATGCACGCCATCGAGTGTCGTATCAATGCAGAAGATCCATATAAAAACTTTATGCCATCTCCAGGTAAAATTCTTGAATTACACAAACCAGGTGGTCATGGCATACGGGTCGATACACACGTCTATGCAGGCTATACCATTCCGCCAAATTACGACTCAATGATTGCAAAATTGATAGCCGTGGCTCAAACCCGCGAAGAAGCTATTGCAAAAATGCGTCGCGCTTTGAGAGAGTTTGTTATCGAAGGTATCAAAACCACAGTCCCTTTCCACAGACAATTATTAAAATCGGATGGATTTGTTAATGGTGATTATACCACCAAATACATGGACGATTTCGAATTAAAATAAATTTATTTTATTCCCCATATAAAAAGGCTCTAAAAACTAGAGCCTTTTTTGCGTTATTATTCTTTTACCCCATCGGGTAAAAACGTCTTGACATACACTTGTAACAAAAAAACCGCAGCTGTCAGT
>DYOK01000239.1 GCA_020720565.1 Acetofilamentum sp. | reverse complement strand
AAGTTGCCTCAATCCCGCCTAAATTAACTGCAGATGCGATATTGTCATTACCACAAACCCCTGTCTATCTAAAGCAAACAACCGATAAAATGATCGTAATTGGGGCTTCGACTGGAGGAACAGTTGCTCTTGAACAATTTTTAAAAGCGATGCCTCCAGATTGCCCAGGAATTGTTATTGTCCAACATATGCCAGAGTTGTTTACAAGAAGTTTTGCCAATCGATTAGATTCATTATGTCAAATATCTGTTAAAGAAGGCACGACAGGAGAAACCATTACCCAAGGCAAAGCCATAATTGCACCTGGGAATAAGCAGATGATTATCAGAACCACTGGGGCTAAATATTTTGTCGATGTAAGTGAAGGGCCATTAGTAAATCGACATAGACCATCGGTCGATGTGCTGTTTCGATCGGCAGCTAAATATGTTGGACAAAATGCCATAGGCATAATTATGACAGGGATGGGAGATGATGGAGCTAAAGGCTTGCTCGAAATGAAAGAAGCTGGTGCATACACTATAGCCCAAAACGAAGAATCTTGCGTAGTTTTTGGAATGCCAAAAGTTGCTATTAGCCTTGGTGCGGCTCATATTGTTTTACCTCTCGATAAAATTGCCGAATTTTCATTAAGCAAGTTAAAGCATTCGTAGAGACGTAATCAAAACATAGCAAAAAACATAAAAGTTTATATTTCATGAATATTTAGACAAGATATGAGTGTTCAATTTCTTATTTTCAAAAATCGAAAGGGCAGACCTTTTTAGATTTTTAAAAATCTAGGCTATATATTCGTCATTTTCTTAGCTGTAATTAACCTATAATCTGATGTTTAACTATATAAACGGGTCTGCTTTACCTCTCTGAGAATTTGATATTCCCTTTCAACTAATTCTATGGTCGTGAATATTGCCAAAATACGCTATTTAATCACTTTAGGAAATCCCAATAGGGTAGAGTAGTATTGGATTTACAAATGGAAATATGCAGATTTCCAAACTGGAATTGGATATCCAATTTACAAATGAATTTCTAAACGTTATATTCGTATTTGTGATTAATGTTAGAACTAGGAATTTCCAATTGAAAACAGAAATGTAAGTATCAAAAAAACTATCATAATAGACTTGAAATCAAGTATATAATACAGTATTTTTAAAGTATTAAGTTAGATGTATAAGATTAAAAGGCCTAATTTTGCGTGATAAACGTTTATAATTAACGTTTTACTCTAGTTAAATACTTAATTATCACATCTATAGGGTATATATATAAAGATTTACTTCTTAAATGCGACATTTATAGAGTATTGTAACAGCCTAATAATCTACACTATTTAAATTCTCATAAATATCTTCGTTTGTCTATTTCAAATTGGAAATTATTGATTATATTTGATGTGTCCAATTGGGAATTGTGAAAGTTTCCATTTGGGTATTTACTGAATTTCCATATGAAAACTAGAATAAAAACACTGATTGATAAAAATCGATTAAATGCAGTTCAATTCGCTAACGAAATAGGAATTGCACCTTCGAGTTTGCACCATATTGTATCGGGGAGAAACAATCCTAGCTTAGAAGTTCTGTTAAAAATTTTGGAACGCTATCCACAACTAAATGCAGAATGGTTAATACAAGGCAAAGGGCAGATGTACAAACCATTAGTTCAAGGTACTTTGTTCGATATGTCGCCTACAGCAAGCCACACGGAGAGAAACAACCCCAATTTAAACGTTTTAGAATCGAATAAACCAGAAGAGCATGCACACCGGCATACGATAAGTGATTCTCACGAGCTTAAAATTAGTTCAAAACCAGTTGAGCAGGGAACAGAGGACAAAAATGAATTAGCCGATAGGAAACCAGAAAAGGTAATTATCTTTTATTCCGATAAAACATTCGAGATATACCAGCCCAAGTAAGTCTATTTTAAGAGAAAAAAATTTACTGTCAATCGACAGCAGCTTTGAAATGATGTTTAAGGCCTTAGAATTTAAACTGAGACCGCAAAGCCAGATTAATAATCTGTCGTGAGTCTTCGAAAATGTTTCTTGATTGACTTTTGGCAGAAACCAAAATGATTTTGTTTAATAAGTTCATATTGTGTTTTTTATTTAAACCAGAAATATCTTTTTCATGGAATACCAGAGCATCAATTACTTTTAGTTTTTTATTTTCATTGATAATTGTTGTACGAGTTGATTAAGTCATACTTTATAGACAAATCACGATTTAAAAATATACCCATAATTTATATTATGTTAAATAGAAATAATTACAAACCTCTTTTAGGCTATTCGTGTCAACTTATTATAACGATTCACTAATAAAACCGCAGCCAATAACAAACCAATTACGAATCCCATCCAAATTCCGATTGGTCCCATATTTAAGTTTACAGAAAAAAGATACGCTCCTCCCAGAGTAATAATTCCGTATGCCACAATGGATAAATACATGGCATATTTAACATCAGACAAGGCCCTTAATGCACTCATAGATACCAACTGCAAACCATCAATAACTTGAAAAACACCTGCCATGATTAATAATATGGCCGCAAGCTCAATAACTTTAATATCGTTGGTAAACAGCAATGGCAATTCGTTTCTAAAAATAATAAATACGAGTGCTGTCATGCTCATAAAAGCGACAACCACATGTAAGGCTGAGAATCCGGCAATTCTCAGGGCTTTAAAGTGTCCTGATCCTAACTGATGCGAAACCCTAATAGTGGTTGCCGAGCCAATACCCGACGCAATCATATATGTGAACGAGGCCAAGCCTAAGGCAATTTGATGTGCGGCCAATGCTACTTCGCCAAACCATCCCATCATAAGGCCCCCAAAAGCAAAGGCAACTACCTCGATAACAATTTGAAAAGCGATGGGAATATTGAACATGAACAAGCTCCAAACGTCTTTCCAATGTATAGAATTAAAGCTAAAATACGATTTGTATTTAACATAATATTGGGAATTGTAGAAATAGACCATCAAAATTATGGGCATGGTTAATCGTGCAATAAATGTGGCATAGCCTGCACCATTTACACCATAATTCGAGAATCCAAAATGTCCATAAATCAAGATGTAATTAAGTATTATGTTGAGGATATTCGCACTAATTGTAATTCCAGTAGCAATTTTGATTTGACCCAAGCCTTCTAAAAACTGCTTGAGAGTAAAAAAGAACAAAAATGGTAACATCGAAAAAACTAATATTCTGTAAAATGGAATGGCTAGTTCCACTACGCCTTTGGGTTGTCCCATGTATGGCATGGCATAAGAGACCCCAAAAATGAGCATGCTAAGCATTAAGCTAAGGATTGTATTCAAAATAAAGCTTTGCGTAAATAAGTCCCCTACCCGCTTTGAATCGTTGTTACCAAAGGCTTGTCCAACCAAAGGTGTAATACCGAACGTAAAACCCATTCCAAAAACAAATCCAATAATAAAAACGGAATTGGCAAAGGAAACAGCTGCTAATTCGGTTGTACCAAGATGCCCTACCATTATAGCATCTACCAATTGCACACTGGTTTGCCCAGCTTGTGCCAACATGATAGGCCAAGCCAATTTTAGGTTTCTTTTGTAATAAGGTAAATATTTTTTAAATCGATACATCTGACAAATTTAGGGCTTTCGATGATTTTTAAAACCAATATTTTTTATACGGCACAAAC
>DYOK01000238.1 GCA_020720565.1 Acetofilamentum sp. | reverse complement strand
CAAATTTAGGGCTTTCGATGATTTTTAAAACCAATATTTTTTATACGGCACAAACTCCGAACTATCAAATTATGGGCTTTGAAAAAACAAATGACTTAACAGCGTTTTAAAATTTCTAAGTGCACTTTTAAAACCTGAGGGATTACTAACTCTGTGTTGTTGTTTTCGATCCAATAATCGATAAATTCACTTCTTTGCTCGTCGTTTAACTGAGATTGAATCCGTTGATTAATGTCTTTTATTTCCATTTGGTCTCTTAGACAGACGCGTTGCATTCTCAATTCGATAGGCGATCTTACACCTATAAGCACGTTCATATTTAAATAAGCTTTAGCCTCAATGAGAATGGCAGCTTCTTCGATTACATAGGGCGATTTTAAATGTTGAGCACAAAATATTTCAAATTGCGTTGACACCTCAGGATGCACGAAATGATTGAGAATTTTCAATTTTTCTGGTTCACCGAATACCTTTTGGGCAATAAATGTTTTGTTTAGCGTACCATCATTTTGATATGATTGTGTTCCAAAAGCTGTAATAATTTTAGTTCGAATAACTTTGCTATTATTTAAAAGTTTCTTACCCTCGATATCTGCATAAAAGATAGGAATACCTAGCGATTCAAATACTTTAGCCACAGTGCTTTTCCCAGAACCAATTCCACCAGTAAGACCTACTTTAATCATTTTTTTCGATAATGTATTCCACAAAATTGGGCGAAAAACTATAAACGTAAATCGATTTGGGTAATCGCTTGATGTGTACTTGAAGAATGGGTTGACTTTTGGTACTGTCGTTATATTCTACTTCGGCCACAAATTGATTGGCAGTGATTAGCTTATATTGACTTAATCCTACTCTAAAACGAACTGTAATATGATTTGGAATCAGTTTGATGGCATGTTTTGTACTGTTTTTTGAGATTGTAATAGGCACATCGAGTACATTTTCGGTAGTTTGTTCAATGGGAACAGTTACATTGATTCTATATTTGTCGTACGAAAGGTGAGGGTCGGATTGAATGGCTAAATTAGCTTTATGTGTGTTTTTGAGAATCCCAAGATCTACAAAACCTGTTGATACATAGTCAATTGTTTTTATAGCATTTACACCACCTCTTATAACCACCGAATCTGGTGATAATTTTAAGGCGGATTTTAAGACATAATCTTTTTCCATTTTAAATTTCACATTAGCACGAACGGGTACTTTTTTTTGAGCCATTGGCTCTATTCGGTATTTGACGGTGTCTGGCCAAACATTTTCGACGACAATTTTATTTACTCTTTGAGCAAGTTCTTTCTCGACAATGGAACGAATTAAAATAAATTGGGTTTTATTCAATTCTTTTGGTTTGGCACTTAAATGGAAATGTATGGGATGTTGATTCATCCCAAAATAGTATCTCAAAAGTTCATATCCGGTGGTTGTAATCCGAACATTCACGTGCGAAGGTAAGTTTTGTGTTTGGATGTGTTCTCTATTTTTGACTTCGAACACCAAGGGGAATTTTATGGTTTCGGTATAATTGGCTTCAAGCGTATTTAAAAACCAGAAAATAGATGCCAATACGAAAAAGATAGCAAAACTAATTACTTTCTTTCTTAGTTCGCTTCGGCGAGTATCGTGGCTTTTATACATACTCAAATTTAAAAAAATAAGTTGAATTTGATGGTCAATAAAAATTGATTTACAAATTCAACTTATTAAGAATTAACTATTTTTTGTCTTGAACGTCGGCAAAGTCACGGATAACAGAAGCTTTATCTACTTTAACAACTACATTTTGAGCAATTTCTAAATAGATAAATTCATCTTTAATCTCGTTAATTTTACCATAAATTCCACCTGCAGTCGATACTTTATCGCCTTTTTGTAGACTTTCTCTGAATTTTTTAATTTCTTTTTGTCGTTTCATCTGTGGACGAATCATAAAGAAATAGAAAACTCCAATAATAAGAACAAGGAATACAATTTGTTCCCATCCGCTTCCGCCTTTACCACCCGATTGTGGGGCCATTAATAAAATTTGTGCTAAGTTATTCATATGTTGCGATTAATTTATTTTTGTTTTTCGATTTCTGCAGTAAAAGTTAACTCAATTCTATTGGGCTGAGTATTGGCCAGTACGATGACCGACTTGTGTTGTTGACCATGACGGCCTTCGCTATCGAATTTAACTTCGATATAACCCGAATCGCCTGGTTTAATAGGTTTTCGCGAATACGAAGGGATGGTACAACCGCATGTGGCCGATACATTGCTTATTAGTAAGTCAGTTTTTCCAGTGTTTTTGAATTTAAACTTGTGAACTACTTGCTCGCCTTGAAAAATCAATCCAAAATCGAAATTCAAATGGTCGAATGTCATTTTGGGAAGCATACTGGTGTCGGCATTGGCTTGAGCTGAATTGGGATTATTGACCAAATCTGATGACAATTGCGTATTATCATCGCTTGAGCTTTGCGAGCATGAAAACATCATAAAAAAAAGCGAAACTGCTGTTAAGAATTTGATTTTCATTAATTTAAATATTTTACATTTTTATTTATAACTGTTCTGCATTCGTTACATTAGGAGTATATTGCCCAATAAGGCCTCTACCCTTTTTTTGTATCATACCAGAAAGGCTTAATTCTTCGATAATTTTATCTAATATTCCGTTAATAAATGTTTTGCTTTTAACTGAGCTGTAGAATTTGGAAAGTTCGATGTATTCATCGAGCGTTACTTTCAATGGAATGGTGTTCATATTGAGTATTTCGGCCAATGCCATTTCCATCAGAACGATATCGACTTGCATAATACGGTCGACTTCCCAATTTTTAGTATATTTTTCAATAATTTCGAGATGTTTGTCACGGTCTTGGATGACAAACTTAATAAGATCGCGGCCAAACACTTTGTCGTCGTCGTTTTTGTATAACTCAGATATTATTAATGTCTTAGGAGAATCTTCCTTCAGTATACGTACTGTTTTTAACATGGTATTGATCACCAATTCGAAGTCCTCGGTCCAGAAAATGCTCATATCTTCGATAATGCTAAGCAATTCATCCGATCCTCCAATAATATCTTCGAGCAATACATTAACCATCTTTTTATCGTCTTTATATGTCGAAGTTTCTAAAGCAAGATAACGGCTAAACAGAGGGTGAACTAGCAATTCTTTATACAGTTTTTCGACCAATGGTTCGAACTTATTCCAATTAAGTTTGTGCTGTTCAACCGCTTTTCCGAACTGATAGTTTTCGCTAATTTGTTGCAAAACCTTATTCTGTAAGAATGCTGTATTGGGATTTAAATCTGATGCACTTGCCAAATGTTTTTGTTTGTTATTTTCAATTTTGGCTTCGGCCAAATCTCGAATATCGATAATAAGCCTAAACAACAAAAAGAACATTTCTTGGGTCTTTAATATGCTTTTGTCCAACGTTTTAATACTAAAATCAAAGTTTAAATCTTCTTTAACGCTTTGGGCAAAAATTACTTGGAACGCTTTGATTCGGATTAATCTTCTGTTTACCATAAATTCAAATTCACTTCGTTGGATACTGTACTTAAAAAAGAGCTGCAAAATTAATGTTTTATAATCAATTTTGCTAGTGTTTTCAAAAATTGCTTGAGTGCCATATTTGCAACAAATAAAATAGCCGAGTTAAAAAACTCAGCTATCGGTTCGAAATACGATATTATTT
>DYOK01000237.1 GCA_020720565.1 Acetofilamentum sp. | reverse complement strand
TTGGGTTTGGTCTGTAATTTCAACCCCAAAACCTACAAATTCTATAAAATATATGAGTGAGTAGACCATTGCAGCACGTATTTTTTTTATATCTTCGTGCCTTTATTTGTAAATTGAACAACAACTATATTATTAAGAAATGGCAACATTACAAAAAATCAGAGACAAAGCAGGAATATTAATCGCAGTTGTTATTGGACTGTCTTTATTATCGTTTATTCTAAGTGACTTTATTAGTAAAGGAACGATGGGCGGTGGCGCACCAGATTTGGGTGAAATTAACGGACAGACCATTAGTATACAAGAATATCAAGCCACCATAGACGAGTTGGTCGAAACCACCAAACGTAACAATGGAAGCGAAAATATAGACAGCAAAACCATGGAGTCTATTTATGACCAAGCATGGGAATTGTTAGTATCTAAATACACGATGGACGAGGAATTCGAAATGTTGGGGATTGGCGTTAGCGCAAGCGAGCTCGAAGATATGATTAAAGGTAAATTTATCGACCCACAAATTCAGCAAATTCCAATTTTCCAGAACGAACAAACTAAAATGTTCGACAAAACACGCGTAATTTCGTTTTTAAAAAATTTAGATCAAGACCCTTCTGGCGTTGCACGTGCTTCGTGGTTAGCGTTCGAAAAAGCACTTATCGAAAACAAAAAAGTTACCAAGTATAATACTTTAATTCAAAAAGGGTATTATTCCAATAAACTCGAAGTAGCCGACCAAGTTAAAGGTGCAAACGAAAGTGTTAGCTTACAGTTTGTATTAAAAAGATACACCGATATCAAAGACGAAGATGTAACTTTTAACGATGCTGATTTGAAAAAATATTTTGATGAGCATGTTTATATGTTCAATCAAGAAACTTCGCGTTCGCTAACTTATGTAACATTCGATGTATTGCCTTCGGAAGCCGATGCTGCTCAAACGAAAACCGAATTGGAAAAACAAAGAACCGACTTTGTTTCAGAAAAAGACCCCATTAAATACATTAACTTAAATTCTGATGAGCCTTTTGCTGATGTGTATTTCAAAAAAGGAGAACTGCCCACAATGCTCGATAGCCTGATGTTTGCTGCCGATTCGGGAATGACTACAGCCGTTTATCAAGAAGGAAATGCATTTAAAGTAGCTCGTTTGGTCAATGTGAAAGAATTACCAGACTCTGCAAAAGCTCGTCACATATTGTTGCAGCCTTCCGAAACTGAAAGTTACGAGAAAATTACAGCTTTAAAAGATAGTTTAGTTAAATTAATTAAAGGTGGTGCCGATTTTGCTGCTTTAGCCAAACAATATTCAAAAGATGGATCTGCTCAAACAGGTGGAGACTTAAACTGGTTCCAAAAAGGACAAATGGTTGGTCCATTCGAAAAAGCATGTTTCGAAGCCAAAAAAGGAGAAATTGTAACAGCCGAGACCCAGTTTGGCGTTCACATTATCGAAGTTCAAGAAATTGGTGCAAAACAAAAGAAAATTCAAGTTGGATACTTAGTAGCTAATATTATTGCTAGCGATGTAACCGATTCAGAAGTATACAATAAAGCCAGTAAATTTATTGCCGAAAACAGAACCAAAGAACAATTCGAGAAATCAATCGATACCTTAAAACTGATTCCTCGCGTTGCAAATAACATCAAAAATACCGACAGAAATATTGCCGGTTTAGAGTCGCCAAGAGAATTAATTCGTTGGGCATACAAAAGTGAATTGAACGCCGTGAGCGAGGAAGTTATGAAGTTTGGCGATAAATATGTAGTGGCTTTATTAACAGGTGTTCGCGAAAAAGGCGAAACCACTTTCGAAGATGTTAAAACCGATTTAGAAGTACTTGTAATTAAAGAAAAGAAAGCAGAATTGATGATAAAAGACTTTACTGCGGCTAAATCTGACGATTTAAATGCGATGGCTCAAAAACTAAATTTACAAGTTCAAACAGCCGATAAAGTAACTTTTAATGCATACTCAATTCCTGGTGCAGGAAACGAGGCAGAAGCTATTGCATACGCACTTTATGGCCCTGCTAACAAAGTTCAAGCGCCCATCAAAGGTACATCTGGTGTATTGGCTATTAAAACCTCAGCCAAAGCTACCGAAGAAAAAGCTACTCCAGAATCTGAAAAAGAGCGATTAGCTAAAGAATTTGCAAACAGAGTAAATTACCAAGCTTCTAAAGCGATTAAAGAGAATGCCAATATCGTTGATAACAGATTATTCTACTATTAGAAATCGATAATTTATAAAAATTAAGAGTCTCTTACTAGAGGCTCTTTTTTTATGACATTAAACGAGCCATTAATCGATGATTATCTGTTTCAAAATTTCTGCCCATCAACCAATCGTACTCAAACGCCGGGGCTAAAATGATAGGCATTCTTTGCTTTGAGTTGTGAATTTCGCTCATTAATGCATTGGCCTGAGTGGTAATAATGGTATAAGTTTGAATCAATTCACCCGTTTGAGGATTAACCCATTGACTCCAAAGACCAGCAAACGAGAAAATAGTCTGATCGGGCAAACTGAGTTCGTATTTTTGCTTTTCTTTACCTTTTGGATCGAGCCATTTCCATTCGTAAAAACCATCGGCAATAACTAAACAACGTTGGTTCTGAATGTTTTTAAAAGAGGGTTTTATATCCAAGGTTTCGATTCTAGCATTTAATGTAAATTTTTTAATGCCTTCGTCTTTGGACCAAGAAGGGATAAGTCCCCATTGAAAAAATTGAATTTTATCTTGCGAAAGATTCGTGATGACAGGTGTTTTAGGAAACGAAAAGCCATTATATGGACTGGGTTCGAACTTTTGAGTGTCGATGGCTTTTGCCTTAAAACGTTGCTCAATTTGACTGAGAGGTTGCGATAATTTAGAGAAAAAGCACATTTGATTTGATGTTATTTTTTTGATGGAACACAAACTTTACGACCTTGATTAAATACTTGGGTATATTCAACCTTCCCTTGAATATTGTAACGGATCCAAATTCCATGAGGCTTATGATGGCTAAAATGGCCTATTTGCCACAACAAACCATTCTCTCGATAAAATTCCCATTCCCCTTCCATCATTTTATTAATAAATTGCCCTTTGGCTTTGACTATTCCATTTTTAAAATATACAATAAGAACATCACCAATTTGTTCTTGAGTTTTTTGCCCGTTGGAATAATGCGATTGGCCAAGCATAATGTTTTTGTATGATTAAACTTTAAAAACAATAAAAAGTCAACAAAAAACCGCTCGTAATATATTGATTTACAAGCGGTTTTTATTTTATGTTGTGACCACGGAGGGACTCGAACCCCCAACCCTCAGAGCCGAAATCTGATGCTCTATCCAATTGAGCCACGTAGCCAGCCTTAATTGAGCTGCAAAAGTAACAAAAAAAGCTAAATCAGAAAACTATTTTGTAGCTTATTGATTCACCAGTTTCTGGAGTCAATTTTCTGATAAGTAGTAGTGTTAGTGGCGTGATTCATCAATCGATAACCGCCAGGGGCATTCATATCGTATTCTAATGTATCACCCATAGAAAGTGCGAGATTAGATACCAGAAGAGGCAAATTGTTATAATAGGTATAGCTGTTGCCTAAAAACAATGCACTTTTCGTTTGTGCACTTAAAAAGCTGTTAGCAAATAAGCTCAAAAAAATTAAAATTCCATTTCCAAGATATCTCATTTTGTGTATTTTTGTTGGTTA
>DYOK01000236.1 GCA_020720565.1 Acetofilamentum sp. | reverse complement strand
CCTTACAACCAATATTGCAGGCCCAAGAACACGCCCACATGCGAGCGTTTCCAAGCATAAATGGGATTAGATTCCCAAATCGAACTCACACCGGTGGTGTAAAATGGTTCGGCAAAAATTGTTAATTTAGAGTTCAACTCGTAATGCGTGGCCAAACTCAAGTGCATCGAAAAATTGACTGGACTAAAATTGTCGTCTAAGTCGATGACTTCTTTTTTGGCAAAATCGTAGGTTAACCCATCTTTTTGCAGGTTAATCCCTAGCAAAAAACCAGCTCCTAAATTCATCCTAAAACGATTTAAATGAATGACATACGCCACAGTCAAAGGCAAGCAGAGGTATTGATAGGTATTGGTTCGAGAATAACCATAGTTTTTTAATTGAGTACTGTCGTAATTGTTAACCAAAAAACGCTCGGTGTAAAACAAATATACAAAACCTAAATTGAGGTCAACATAACGACTGGCGTAGCCCAAATTGAGCGAAGGCACATACGACATTCTTTCGGTGTACATGGTTTTGGGGTCGACTGTACCATTGTAGGTTTCGATGGTAGTGCTTGTAAACACATTGTAGGTAAGCACTGGCGAAAATTTGGCTTGCAAATAGAAGCCTGTTTGATAATGATTGGTATCGGGTTCCTCGTCGATGGTACTGGTGCCACCACAACAAACAGTCCCTTCTTCTTCGGTTTGTGCATTGACTTTGCTTATAGAAAACAGCCCAGCACATAGGGCTATTAAAATTAGTCGAAATAGATTAGTTTGTATCATCTTGAATTTAATTAAGGTCAACGCCAATGTAAGTATTATGTATAATTTAATGTCTAATTTTATTAAGATAGCATATTGATAAACTGCCAGTTACAAAAACTATTAATAGATCGAAGACCTTATTGTGTACTCCAAACAATCATTTGCCGAATCGCTTTTTGGCAAACCGGACAAAAGCCCGATTGTAGCGAGCGCATTTCGCAGCTAATGTATGGTCTGTATATGCCTTTCGATACATAGCCCCCACCTTCGTAAAAACCAATTTTTTGCCTATTTTCATCAATTTCTTCGGAGGGTACGCCCAAAGTACTGTCGGCCATATTTTGCCATTTTGCAGTGGAATCGGCCAAATTGGTAATATTGGGACGCCAAGGTTCTTCGGCACTACTATACAAAGTTGAATAAGAAATTTCGTCGTCTTCGTATTCGTCGGCTAAACCCGCAAAACCATGTCCAAATTCGTGAATAAACACCCAAGGCGACAAACTATCGTCAACCGAGCTTAAGTTATAATAATTGTATATGCCACCACCACCATAGGTGGGCGAATTGACCAAGACATAAACTTGATCGTATGGAACCGCTTGTGCCATATCGTGCATTTTAAAGATACTTTGCGTGGTCAAATAACGGTCGCTACCCAAAGAGTTAAAATGCGAATCGAGTAGGGTATTTTTCCAGATTCCTTTACCGGGTATGTCGGTTCCCGACTCCACCGAAGGAGCTAAAACCATTCTGAAATTAAAATATTCGCGCAAGCTATCAAAGGGTGGAGTGCTGAGTAAAAAAGAAATCATTCGTTCCGAATCTTTAATAAATTTGGGCATTTCGCTCTGAGTATAACCATCGGGTAAAACCACCACATCGACTGCTTTTGACTCACTCGAAAGCTGACCGAAAGCGACATTAGCATAGGTACTTTGTGATGCCAATTCAATTTCGACTGACCTTGGATTAAGAAAAAAACTATGCAGCAATACCTTTTTCTTAAGCGATATTCGTCGGTATATCATAATTTGGACGCTTTTTTTAGGGAATGGAAAACGAATCACCTCTTCGAAACTTCTTTGTTCGGTTTGGGCTTGTTCGGTTTGTTGCCACTCGTAAAACATGTTGTCGAAACCGCGCAAATATATGGGCGTTTGGCTTGCCGAGTCAAGCACTTCGAAATGGATATCGCCATAACCCGAAGTGTCGAGCAGATAATTTGTACTACCCGACCATAATGCAATCCGTTGATACGAGTGCACCGAATAGTGCTCTGTTTTCGAACTGCCCGAATGAATCAAATTAATTCGTAAAGTTTGATGATTGAACCACTTATTAAACTTTGAGCTTTGAGCAAGGACGGTAAGATTTAAATTAACAAAAATTATTAAAAGTGTCCCAAATAGCCCTTTATTTATTGAATGCATTACGAGTTCTTTTGTTAAGTTTGTGCTTTATATTAAACAGAATAAAGATATACAAATTATAAAAAGATTGCATCAAATAAAATCAATTAAGATATTCGACCTATTTATTGTTTTACCAACTTACTATTTATCAACACTATAGCTTAATAAAATACGACATTAAATTATTCTAAATACTTAACAAAATTAATACTTCATATTTTACCAAAATTACATAAAAATCTTATAATCAGGTTTTTAATTTTTTTACTCCATAAAAATAATAAATTGATACAAAAATGCTCAAATTTTTAATTAATTTACTCGACGAATTTAATTGGCCACCGCTTGTAAAAACGTATGTAGGTTCAATATTACTGGTCTTTTTTACCGCTTTACTTTTATTGATTGTATATCAAATTATCAAATATGTATTTATAAAAGTGGCAACCAGAGCTGCACAAAAAAGCACCAACAACTGGGACGATGCACTGCTTGAGCACCGGTTTTTTCATCGTTTAGCCAATGTTATCCCCGCTATATTATTACATCGAATTGTTCCCATCATTATAGACTTTAATGTCAACATGAGCCATTTTTTACAATTAATCATCGAATTGTACTTCACTTATATTTTCGTTCGTGTCACCATTAGTCTATTAAATTCAATAGGGTCAATATACGAGTCGACCGAACACCTTAAATTCAAGTCGATTAAAGGATACATTCAGATTGGCAAAATCTTGGTTTATATTATATCGGCTCTCATTGTGTTTTCGACACTTACAGGGAAAAATCCCATTACCATCATTGCGGGTATGGGTGCATTTGCGGCCATATTAATTTTGGTTTTTCAAGACGCCATTAAAGGCTTTGTAAGTGGCATACAGCTTTCGGCTAACGATATGGTGCGGATTGGCGACTGGGTAAGTATCCCCAAATACAACGCCGATGGCAATGTAATCGACATTTCGCTAACTACAATAAAAGTAAGAAATTGGGATCAGACTATTTCGATGATTCCAAGTTATGGATTTGTAAATGAGTCGTTTAGTAATTGGAGAGGAATGGAAGAATCTGGCGGCAGAAGAATTAAACGGTCGTTATTTATCGATATAAAAACAGTCCGATTCCTTAACGACGAGGACATAAAAGAGCTTAGCAAAATAAAAATTCTAAAAAATTATTTAGTCGAAAAAATTGAATTCCTAAAAAATCAAGGTTCTGAAGAATCACAAAATGAATTACACATGGGCAATGTGGTCAAATTAACTAATATAGGAACCTTTAGAGCCTATTTAGAACTCTACTTAAAGCACAATCCAAAAATTAATACCGACATGACCCTAATGGTTCGTCAAATGCAAAGCTCAGACACTGGATTACCCCTTGAAATTTACTGTTTTAGCAAATTTATAGAGTTAGAGCAATACGAAAAAATTCAAGCCGATATTTTCGACCATGCCTTTGCCATTATCGATGTATTTGGCTTAAAAATGTTCCAAAGCCCCAGCGGCGAAGACTTTAGAGCATTGGGTCATTTAAACTA
>DYOK01000235.1 GCA_020720565.1 Acetofilamentum sp. | reverse complement strand
TTACAATCGATCTGGCTGTTTATGACAAGAACTGACGGTAAATATCGTTTCCGAATGCGAAAAACATAAGGGCGAAAAGGATGGCCATTCCCGCGATTTGAGCATATTCCAAGAATTTGTCGGAGGGTTTGCGTCCACTGGCTATTTCGTATAATGTAAACACAACATGCCCACCATCAAGTGCTGGGATGGGTAAGATGTTCATAAACGCCAAAATCATTGAAATAAGGCCTGTCAATCTCCAGAAACGATGCCAGTCCCACACGGGGCCAAACATAGTAGCCATTGCAATAGGCCCTTGAACGGCTTCGGTGGCCTTTTCTTCGCCTTTAAATACTTTGCCCAAGCCTTTAACATTGACCACCAGACTTTCCCACGCATCTTCGGTTCCATATTTGACGGCTTGCCCGACGCTGTACTCAACCGCCGTAAATTGTGGTGCAGTGGGCCTAAACCCAAGCTTACCCAGACTATCGACTTGAGCTAAAAGGGTGTCGTAAATGCCCGCTCTATTGATCACAATTTCCACTTGACTGTTTTTGTGTTTCGATAATTCAGTCGAGAAATCGCCAAAAGCTGGGGTTAATACCTGTGCTACAGAAACCATCTCGTCGCCTTTTTTAATTCCTGCCTTTTCGGCAAATGAGCCTGGAATAATCGAATCGGCCACTGTTGAGAAATTGTCGTAACCAAAAAGATGTTGTCCGGTACGTTTAAACGATTTGTAGGTTGAATCGGGCACTTCAATTTTTAATATTTGTCCGTTACGTTCGACTGTTAAAACTGCTCCAAAAAGCACTTCGATAGAAGCCGCATCGTTGTACCTTTCCAAAGGCGTACCATTCACTTCTAAAATTTTATCGCCCGACACCAATCCAATGGCTCTACCCGATTCGTAGGCATAAACGCCCGATTTATTGACCTCGTTCATGGGCAGATATTGCTTTTCGAATGTGATGATATTCATACTAAAAATAATCATCCCCAAAATCAGATTCATCACCACACCAGCAACCATCACAATAAGGCGTTGCCAAGCTGGTTTTGAGCGGAACTCCCATGACTCTGCCGGTTTTTCGAGTTGGGCTTTATCCATAGACTCGTCTATCATTCCCGAAATTTTAACATAACCACCAAGCGGCAACCAACCAATGCCATATTCGGTATCGCCTTTTTTAAATTTAAAGAACTTAAAGCCCCAAGCATCAAAAAATAGATAGAATTTTTCGACCCGTATTCCAAAAGCTCGTGCAGCCAAAAAGTGGCCAAGCTCGTGTAAGGTTACCAATATTGCTAAGCTTAAAATAAGCTGTAATGTCATTATTAATGCTTCCATTTGATTTTATTCTAATTTGATGTCATTTAAGATTGCGACAACTACCTGATAAGTATTTAGTTATTAAAGTAATTTGTCAGACTTTGTAAGATATATAAATTCGATTTATTAACGTTAATATTTTTAAAGTGATACGTTTTGAATGTACGCTTCGGCAATTCGTCTGGCTTCGACGTCGCTTTCCTGATAGGTCTCAATAGTTGGCTTGGCATAGTGTGTGGCATGTTCCATAGTGTATTCCACGACACGTGCCATATCGATAAATTTGATTTGTCTATTTAAAAAAGCAGCTACGGCTATTTCGTTAGCGGCATTCATCACACAAGGCAATGTACCTCCCTTTTCCATGGCTTGATAAGCCATTGCAATGGCAGGGAACTTTTGGTGGTCGGGTGCTTTGAAGTCGAGCTGAGGATATAAACCAAAATCCATTCTAGGAAAACTACTTTGGATGCGGTCTGGGTAGGTTAATGCAAACTGTATGGGTAGCTTCATATCGGGTAAACCCATCTGAGCTTTGATAGACCCATCGGTGAATTGAACCATCGAGTGCACTATCGATTGGGGGTGAATCAGAATATCGATTTGATCAGGTTTTAAGTTAAACAACCATTTGGCTTCGATGGCTTCTAGTCCTTTGTTCATCATACTGGCCGAATCGATGGTAATTTTATTGCCCATATTCCAATTGGGATGCTTAAGTGCTTGTTCGAGCGTTATTTTAGCGAAATCGTCCAGTGGTAAATTTCGGAAAGGGCCTCCCGAAGCGGTGAGATAGATTTTCTCGATTGGGTTGTCGAACTCACCCACTAAACATTGATATATAGCAGAGTGTTCGGAATCGACAGGGCGTATTTCGGTTTGGTATTCGCTAACCAAATTTTGAATCAATTCGCCAGCGACTACAAGGGTTTCTTTATTGGCTAATGCAATTATCTTTCGGTGTTTTATGGCGTTAATGGTTGGTAATAATCCCGAAAAACCGACCATGGCCGTTAATACAATATCGACCGTTTCCATCGCTACAACCTGTGTGATACTATCGGCTCCAGCAAAAACTTTAATGGGTAGATCGGATAGCGCTACTTTCAATTGAGGATACAAAAGTTCGTTTGCAATCACCACTACATTAGGCATGTATTGGCGCGATTGTGCAATTAACAACTCGACATTGTGATGAGCGGTGAGCACCTCAACAACAAATTGGTCGGGATGCTCCGAAATGACTTCTAATGTTTGTGTGCCTATTGAACCTGTAGAGCCTAAAATGGCGATATGTTTTTTACTCACTGTGTGCTATTCCTATATTTGGGTCAACGACCTATAAAACATGTTTAATATTACGTTCTTTAAATTTAAGCAATTAGTTATTTGTGCTAATTGCTTAAATCCAAATTAATCTTAATCTGGGTTAAAATACAATAGATTCTGTAGGCGGAATGCTAATGCCATCTCGCCATAGTTCGAAGTGTAAATGTGGGCCTGTCGACAAAGTACCCACATCGCCCGAATTACCAATTTTACGTCCAGTTTCTACCCTATCGCCTTGTTGTACATTGAGTTCTTTCAAATGTTTATATACACTGATTAAACTTTTCGGATGCTGAATCTGCACCACATATCCCGTTTCCATGCTCCATTCTGCAAAAATGACAGTCCCTTTAAAACATGCTTTAATTTCTTCGCCTTCTTTTGTGGCTACATCCACTCCAAAATGGTTCGATTTTGGTTCGTAATGCCGAGTTAAAATACCATGTACGGGCGGAAAAAGTGTTAAATCTTCTTCGATTTTAACATTAGCCGACAGATAATCGAATTCGTTTTCTTGTTCCATTCGAGCACGAAACATCGAATCTTTTTGCGACACACTTAAAGCCAAAGTGTCAATTGATAAAGGCTTTGTAAAAATGGCTGAAGAATCGTTGTGGTTGATGGGGGTTTCGCCTTGAAAAATGGTTCGTATGTTATTCAAATACTGGTCGTAGATAATCAGCTTTTGCTCCATAGAGTCGAGGCGGTAGGCGTTTCGGATGATGTTGGCATGAGTCGAACCGTCGGGATATCCAGGAATAAACACTCGAATGGGTGTATAAGCCACTAAAGCAAAAATTGTCAACGCAAATAAGATGGATGCAATTCCCAATACACCAACCAAATTAAGACGCGAAAGGCGAAGCCAAAACACCTCCTCGAAAGTGGTATCATTCAAGATGGTAAGGCGATACTTACTCTTGAATTTTTTCCAAAATGTTTCTTTAAAGTGCGAATCGGGCATCTTGATACAATTTAACTTCGGTTCACAAAGATAATGTATGTAAGCGAAATTGAAATCGAAAAACAAATCATTTAGGATTTTTAAGAGAATTGATACTTCAAAAAGTTGTTAATACAAAAACACAAAGCCTT
>DYOK01000019.1 GCA_020720565.1 Acetofilamentum sp. | reverse complement strand
AAAAACGCTACAATTCTTTGCGCATTCTTCCCACAGCAATCCCCAACTGTTCGCGGTACTTGGCCACGGTTCGACGGGCAATTTGATAGCCTTTTTCTTTGAGTAAGTCGGCCAATTCGTCGTCGGTTAGAGGGTTCTTTTTGTCTTCGGCTTCCACTGCTTCTTGGAGTATGGCTTTTAATTCTTTCGACGAAATATCTTCTCCATCGGTGGTTTGCATGGCTTCGGAAAAAAACGATTTAAGCGGGAAAATTCCAAAGTGAGTCTGAATGTATTTGCTATTGGCAACGCGAGAAATGGTCGAGATATCGAGCCCTGTTTTTTCGGCTATATCTTTTAAAATCATGGGTTTCAACATTTTAATATCACCTTCGATAAAATATTCGTGTTGAAAATCGACTATTGCGGTCATGGTTTGCAAAAGGGTTTGCTGGCGTTGCTTAATGGCCTCGATAAACCATTTGGCCGAATCGAGTTTATGTCGAATAAACGTAACCGCTTCCTTTTGGTCTTTGGATTGATTCGATTTGTTTGTAGCGTACTCTTGTAGCATGTTCGAGTAGGTCTTACTCACTCTCAAATCGGGGGCATTCTTGGTGTTAAGGCTCAAATTAAGTTGGTTCTCGTCGTAATCGAGCAAGAAATCGGGTGTGATATGTTGCGTGGGCCTTGTTCCAGGGCTTGTAAATCCACTTCCGGGCTTTGGATTAAGTTTAAGAATCTCGTCGATGACCAGCTTGAGCGATTCGTCGTTTAACCCATATTTAGAGTTTAATTTGTTGTAATGTTTTTTCGTAAATTCTTCGAAATGATGCGTAAGAATTTCTTTGGCAATTTTCACCTCGTAATGCTCTGTTTCTTTCCTGTTGAGTTGTATTAAAAGACACTCTTGTAGACTTCGACAACCGACGCCGGGAGGGTCGAAAGACTGGATAACTTTAAGTATTTCCTCTAACTTTTCGTCACTCACTTCGATGTTGGCTCTAAAAACGAGGTCGTCGGCAATCATCGGGATTTCGCGGCGCAAATAACCATCTTCGTCAATGTTACCGATGATATATTTTGCAATATCGTAATCGAACTCGGGCAACTTTCGTAAGCCTAGTTGGGTATGTAAATTTTCGTAGAACGAAATGCTTTCCGAGATTGGTGCTTCTTTTCGTTCGTCGTCTTTGGAGTAATTATTGGTTTGCAAACGATATGCAGGTACGTCTTCGCTTTTGACATAATCTTCTAATGAGAAATTATCGGGTTCTTCGATTTTCTCGTCTTCTTGCACTTCTTCTTCCTCGTCTCTACCCTCTTCGAGCGTCGGGTTCTCCTCCATCTCGCGTTTAATTCTTTGCTCTAGCTCCATAGTAGGAACTTCCAAAAGCTTAATCAGTTGAATTTGTTGAGGCGAAAGTTTTTGAAGCAATTTTTGTTCTAATCTCTGATGTAGCATGGTAGTGAAGATTTACGCTTTAGCAATGATCTAATATTGTAGTAAAATTAATCCAATTGCATTTGCCAAACAATAGAACAAAGCGGCTTTTTTTAACCCGCATTAAGCAATAGAAGATTTTTTAAATCGAACTATTGCTTTTATGAGGGTTACATCACGACAAAATGGGACAGGCAGGTTAGAATTGAAAATCACAGAACACCTATGAAATTAACATTTAGTGAACTCAAATCTACTCCATGCTAAATCTCTTCAGATTATTTGCAAATGCTAATTTTTTGAATTGATGTGTGAGATGACGATTGAGCATTGACGTAAAAAACTCCATTCGGATATTCCGATAAATCGACTTCGACTTTCTGATTTGGTGTAATGTTTTGACTCCAAACTACTGTTCCGAAAGCATTATAGATGGCCACAGATGTTATGTTTTGTTCAAGCCCATTAATTGTAAATTGGCCTTTGCTGGGGTTAGGATAAATTTTAAATTGGCAGTTCGGCACTGCATCACAAGGTTCGGAAGATGTTTGATAGTATGTGTAGTTCCCATTAAAATCGATCTGTTTTAAGCGATAATAGGTGGTTTGGGTATTCAAATCTTTATCGAAATACTCATACGCTAAGGCTTGGTTGCTGTGTCCAGCTGCATTTATTTTACCGATCACATGCCATGCTTTAGCATCATTTGATTTTTCGATTAAAAAATGGTCACTAGAAAATTCGCTGGCGGTTGACCATTGCAATTGAGTGCCATTCTTTTGGCAAATGGCTTTATAATCGAGTAATTGCACGGGCAGTGTGGCACCTGGAGCGCTACGCATATAGTTGATAGAATACGAACTGCCATCAAAATAGAACGCTTTAATTCCTTTGAGTTCGATAAAGCTTGTCGAGCCAAGAGTACCATCGTTGTAGCAATATAGCATGATATATCTGGTACTAAAATCGCTGGTCGAAATATTGGTTGGGCTCGAAATGTACGATGTATTATTTAAGCCAGCCCCAATCGTAGTTAATCCTGATGTAACTTCAGCCCATCCGCCCGACGATGACAATGGAGCCGTAGAGCCTGTATAAGTGGTGTTTTTGAAAATTTTTATCCCAGTAATTTTCCCATCGGAAAACATCTGAAAGACCCGAAACCTATTAATGGTTCTTATTTCTTTCAAGTCGACTACAAATATGCCATACCCAGAGTAATTGTTGTTCCATGTGGTACCTTCCCATGAAGCATCTTGTGTCCAATGGTCTGGATTATCTTGGTATAAGCCTCGATCGTAAACACATTGTGGGGCTTGCCAAGAGCCTGTCCAAATGCTTAAATCCGCATCGTAAGGTGTTAATAAATAACCTGTCATTTCAATTGGTCTTGCTGGAATCTGTGCACATAGGTTTTGTCCCATCAACCCGAAGTACATCATACCAATTAGTAGAGTTGTTTTCATAATATTAAGTTTTATATATTAGTTTCGATCTAAGTTTTGGTTTTGACCAACTACAGCGAGAACGAACTGGCATCATTTAGCACATTAAGGTTTTGACCCTCGAAAGCAAATTGTAGCCTGGTCCATTTGCGTTTTAGAATCACAAATTCAGCAGTATAATAGCAAGACGAATCCTTTACGGTAGTTCTGTATTTTTTATATAAAAAATTAATTTTTGTGCCATCAACGAGCTCGATACCGGCTAAACCTTCGGCTTTGCAATCGATTTCCCACACTAACTTTACAATGAGCGAATCTTTCTTGTTTCTGACATTCGAAATATAGGGCGGTTCGATATTAGGAAAAGGGTTTTGGAAGTTTTTTACAATTGAGGTACTGAGCAATTCGTATCCTTCTTGTTTGCATATGACACTTTTTACTCTTACAATGGTCGCACATCGAAGCGAATCTTTGTAATAACAGGGTTGAGCAGCCGACAAAATACTGACAGTCGGTTCTTGTGTTTGGGCTGATTCTTTTTGTGATTCGTCAAATGGTTTTTCGCAAGACATGATAAACGAAATCAACATCATCAACAATCCTATTTTATGTTTGGTTTGCATGGCTTACTTTTTTGATTCTGATACGCACAGAGACGATCTGAGTTATTCGCAAATACAATAATATCAGAATTTTACGCCAATCACACTAAGCTGAAAACGCAAAAAAAAATGAGCTCAGTGTTTTTGACTAGGCTCATTTCGGGACAATTAAGATCTACTTACCATGGCTCACTCGTCGATAAGCAGTTTAAAACCTCTACCATGTATATTGATAATCTGAATCCGCTCATCTTGTTTTAATAATTTTCTCAATTTTGTGATATATACATCCATACTTCTAGCATTAAAATAATTATCGTCAGACCAAACTTCGTTGAGTGCGTCGTTTCGGTCGAGCAGATTGTTTTGGTTAATGCAAAGCAAACGAAGTAATTCCGATTCTTTGGTGGTCAGCTTCTTTTCTTCGCCATCGATTAGAAGCATTTGTTTTTGCGAATCGAACTCGTATCGTCCCAATTGAAACTTGGTTTGTCCCATTTCGGTAGGTTTGCTTCCAACCCTTCGCATTATGGCTTGGATTCTTAAAATAAGCTCTTCCATACTGAAAGGCTTTGTTAAATAATCGTCGGCACCAGATTGGAACCCTTCAATTAAATCTTCTTTAAGCGATTTGGCCGTTAAAAAAATAATGGGCACATGCGGGTCGATTTTACGAATTTCTTTTGCCAGCGTGAATCCATCCATTCGGGGCATCATGACATCAAATATACACAAGTCAAAATCTTTTTCGGCATAGGCTTCGAGTGCATATTGCCCGTCGGACGCTAAATCGACCTCATATTTTTTTGCTGTAAGATATTCTTGAAGTAATGTGCCTAAGTTTTTATCATCTTCGGCTAAAAGAATTTTTATTTGTTTTTCCATAGTATTTGTGGGTAATTGAAGTTTGTAACGAATTTTGTTTTAAAATATTATACTTTAGTTTGATTTTGAATTGTAATCTCAAAAATAATAATTTGATTGTATTTTTGAGATTTACCTTATCTAAGTATTATTTAATGCCAAATTATATTAAGTTATAAGATTGATAAATAGTTAATTACAAAAAGAAACAGACCTAACACCTTAAACGATTTCCAAAATATCTTTTTTGCCTTCTACATTTTTTCTATAAAGCATCAATTTGTGAAAAATCGGGTTTGGGTAAGCGAATGGTAAAACTTGAACCTTGTTTCAGTTTACTTTTGACTTCAATTTTTCCTTTGTAAATATCGACAATTTTTTTAACATAACTCAATCCGAGACCAAATCCTTTAATGTTGTGTACATTTCCCGTTTCGACCCGATAAAATTTCTCGAATATTCGTAATTGATCGACTTTGCTAATACCAATTCCATTATCTTGAACCGTGAGATAGATATCTTGCTCATCTTGATCTGTAAATATATTGATAATAGGTGCCCCTTGTCGATACTTCAAGGCGTTATCGAGTAAATTATGAATCAAATTGCTCATATGGGTTTCGTCGATATACAACCACAAGGCATCATTAGACAAATTCCCATTTAACCGACCATGATAATTGTCGATTTTTATCTGAAAAGAATCGATTGCGGTTCTAACCAATTCGTTTAAATCGATTTTCTTGTTTTTTAACTTGATGTCGCCTTTGTCGAGCAAGGCGATTTGAAGCACCTTTTCAACTTGATCGGTTAATCGTTTGGCCTCTTGATTGATTATGCCTGCATATCGTTCTATGCTGGTTTTCGACGATACGATATCTTTGTCGGATAGCATCTGTCCGGCTAAAGAAATGGTGGCGATCGGTGTTTTTAATTCGTGCGTCAAGTTGTTGACAAAATCGTTTTTAATGTCGCCCAATTTTTTTTGCCGGACAATGACAATAAAATTAAAGATTACCAATCCAATAATTAGAAAGGTTAAAACAATGGTAATCACAATAATTGGAATCATTGTTCTGACAATAAACGAAGTGCGATCTGGGATGTATAACTCTAAAAAATCGCTGTCGTGAAACAAATTATTGGGAAACAACTGCTTAGAGTACAATTTGGAACGCTCTTCTTTAAAGGCTTCTGTCGAATACTTAATTTTTCCGTCGGAGCGAATGGCATATTCAAATTCGATCTGGATATCGTGGTCGTTCAAGTTCTTTTTAATAAGGGCTTGCAAATCCACTTTCTCGATTCGTTTCATCACATCTTCGTTGTAATTCAATATCTGATTTACAATTTTCTCGACAAATAATGTTTGGTTATCGACCTTATTTTTCAAAATATCTTTCACATCGGTCGAAGAAATCTCCAGAAATGGTTCTTTGTTCGCCTTTTTATTCGCGTGAGGATTAATATAATTGATCGAAGTATCTATTTTACTGGCACTGCCACTCATGGTCACCGAACTGCGATTGGCTAAAGTGCGGTAATCACTCTTGTAATTTTTTAAAGATTGATCGAATTTATTCACCGAACGGTCGACTAAACTGTCTTTATTATCGGCCATTTGAAACACTTCGTTGCTAATTTCGAATACCGTTTCTTGGGTTTCGAGTTGAGCAATAACCTCTGAAAGGGCTTTGTTAACTTGATAGCTAAAATATTTCTCTTTAATGTGATACGAATTATTGATCCAATAACTCTGAATGGCAATTAAGCCGAGCATCGAAAGTAAAATAATGCCCACCAATATCCATAAATATCTTCTGTTGATCCAATTCATTGGCACAAAGTTACATCGTAAATATCAATACTGAGCTTTCGGGATTATTAAAACTTGTTAAGCAAAGACCTCGATTCCTATATTATGTATTTTGAATAATATAATGTTGTAATATATTAAGCCGTAAGTTTGAAAAACAGTTACCAAAAGAAGAAATAGGTCGAAGACCTTAATAGAACTATCGAGTTACTTTAAAAAAAGGATTGAGTAAATTAGGCTTATTATAAACAAGTGGTAAGTCGGATTCGATTTGACCTACTTTAGCACCCGAAAACTGTGCAATAGCATGGCCAGCGGCGGTATCCCACTCCATTGTGGGGCCTAAACGTGGATATGCATCAGCAAGGCCTTCGGCTATCAAACAAAATTTTAGCGAGCTACCTATCGACTTTATTGCAATTGGTCCTTTTTCTTTGACTATGTTTTCGAAATACAATTGTGTGGCTTCGTTTTGATGCGAACGACTACCGACTACGGAATACGTATCTGTTTTACTAATGGGCAGTCTCGCTGCTAATTTCAACAAATTGCTTAAGGTGAAACTTGTTGCATGCTCAATCTTAAATGAGCCATTTGTTTTATCGGCAAAATACAACACATCGGTAACTGGAACGTAAATCACGCCCAAAATTGGCTTTTGATGTTCGATTAATGCAATATTTACAGTGAATTCGCCATTTCGTTTGATAAACTCTTTGGTGCCGTCTAATGGGTCGACCATCCAAAAAATATCCCATTTTTGTCTTTCGGAATAATCGATGGCTTTAGATTCTTCGCTTAAAATTGGTAATTGAGAAGCCGATAACACTTCGATTATTGCATTATGAGCTGCTATATCGGCTTTAGTTAAAGGGCTATCATCTTCTTTTTGAGTAATACCAAAATCGGCGGATTGGTATATGTCCAAAATGGCAAGCCCTCCTTTTATGGCGGCTTGTATGGCAATTTCTAGTTTCTGGGTCATTGCTTATTAAAAATACATCAAATATAGAACACTCAGGGCAACTACCATATAAATAAAACTTAAAGGTGCTCCAATCATAAAAAAGTCTTTAAATTTATAACCGCCAGGCCCATAAATCATCAGATTGGTCTGATAACCAATAGGAGTCATAAAGTTTGCGGCCGAGGCAAAAGCCACAGCTAAAACAAAGGGTAAGGGATTGACGCCCATGTCTACAGCCATGGTTAACGATATTGGAAAAGAAATAGCAAGCGCTGCCTTATTGGTTACATAGGCGGCTAATATCGAAGTGACAAAATAAATTCCAGCTAAAATAGCAAAGGGGCCAAATCCTGAAAGCGAATAAATTATAGTATGAGATATCAATTGTGCAACGCCTGAATTAACCATGGCAGTACCTAATGCCAATGACATTCCAATTATTAATATTAAATTATAGTCGATACTGCGGTGTACATCTTTAGGTGATACAATTCCAATGCTTAAAATAATGACCAGTAATATGATCAATGCCAGAAACAACGACATAATTCCTGTTGCCGATAATACAATAGCCAATAAAACGCCTGCTATCAAGGTTATGGCTTTAGGCAATGGAATTTCGTTTATTTCTTTTACTTTCGAAATAAAATAGAAATCGAGTACATCGTCACGCTTGTTTAAATCGCTACCGGCAAGTAGAAGTAGTAAGTCGCCTGCTTTTAGTTTAATTTCGCCAATCTTTTCCGACAAACGTTCTCCATTACGTTGAATTCCTAATATCGCAGCATCGTATTTACCTCTAAAATTGGCTTCTTTTACGGTTCTCGAAATTAAAGACGAGTTATGTGTGATAACAATTTCGACCACTTCAATTTTTGTTTTCCGTTTGAGTAGCCCAATTTGAGGGAAGGTTAAACCATCGAAATGCAAGAGTTCTGCAACCATTTCGGTTTTTCCAGCAAAATACAGGTAATCGTTTTCTAGCAAAAGTGTATCGGGAGAGATGGCCGAATAACGTTGATCGTCTCGGATAATCTCAACTAGAAATAATCCTTGCAAATTCCTTAAGCGTGCTTCTTCGATGGTTTTCCCGATTAAGCTCGAGTTCTTACGTATTTGCACTTCGACAATATAGTTTTGAGCATCGTTATTAAACTCATCGACTTTGCTTTGATGATTCGGCAATAATTTATCGGAAAAGAAAACCAGATATAATACGCCAATGACTATCATTGGTAAGCCCACCCAAGCAAAATCGAACATATGAATTTTCTCCATATTGGGGATGATTTTTTGTTCGATAACCATCCCATTCACAATTAAATTGGTCGATGTACCAATTAAAGTGGCTGTACCACCAATTATTGTAGCATAAGATAATGGAATCAACATTTTGGAGGGCGATATACCATTCGATTTACTCCAATTGTTCACATAGGGCATCATAATAGCCACCAAGGGCGTATTGTTAAGGAAAGCGGAAAATCCGGCTACCGAGGCCGTCATTTTAAACAAAAAAGTTTTCTTGCTAGAATTTTTGTCGAATATTTTCGCAAAGTAGGCATCGAGTAATCCTGTCCGACGGATGATATCGCCGATAAGCAATAACAGAATAACCACCACCAATTGTTCGTTTGCAAAACCCGCCAGTATCTCTTTAGGCGTTACAATTTCGAAAATCCCCAATATCATTACCCCAATCAAAAATGTAAAAGCAGGACCAATTAACTCCTTATACAAGGAAATTAATATAAATGCAATTACCAGAAAAACAACTATTTGATCGAAGCTAAGCATTAATTTTATAAGTATTCTAATTAATAATACTTTGCAAGTCGTTGTCATTATTACGACAATGCAAGTTTATTTCATCAAATTTAGGCGAGTGGGATAATTTACAAAGATAGAATTTCTATTAAAATTTACTAAATTAATTAAGTGTTGTAAAACAAAAAAGCCACCTTAAAAAAGGTGGCTTTCCAACTAGTGTAGTTAATTATTCTACAATAGATTTAAATGTATCGTTAGAAAAGAATTTTGCAAATTCCATATCTGTTTTAGCTTGAGCTTTTAAGTCCGCTTTTTTCTCGATAGCAGCTCTTAAATTATTAAGAACCATATCAGAATCGTCGTTACGAGCACCAATAACTGCTTTTAAGTAGTATCCCATGCAAGTGGCTTTGTCATCTGAACAATCGATAGCTTTAGCAGCACCTGTGTTGTCTTTATTTAAAAGTTTAGCTAAGGCAGCGTTGAAAGAACAATCTGAACCAAAAGCAGCTACAGCAGCAGCATAATCACCTTTTTTAACTGCAACAACACCTTTGTTATAGTTTACTTCTTCTCCAGCACCAGCAGCAGAAGTTAACATTTCTTCAGCATCGTTATAATTGCCTAATTTCAATTGAAGAGCAGCACAGTTGTTCATAATGATGGGGTTACCAGCATTTAGTTCTTTAGCTTTTTGTAAATCAGCTTTTGCATTGTCGGTATCCCCTTTTTTCAAATAAGTGGCACCAGCATTGTTAAATCCTCTCCATTCTTGTGGGAAAATTTCTTCAGCCTTTTTGTAAACGGCTAATTGTTGATCTAAATCTTCGTATAATGTAGCTGTGTAAAGTAATTCTTCAACATTTAAACTATCAGGTTTAGAGCTGAAAATAGATTTTAACTCATCGTCAGAATATCCGACTAACTCAGCATTAACGTTAATTTTTGAACGTCTCAATTTGGGAAGAATATCTTTTGCAAGTTCTACATAAGTAGCAGAAATGTTTTTGATTTCTGTTTCGCGTTGAATCGGATCAGATTGCATTGATAAAACTCTTAAAATAAGATCTTTGTCTTTTAATTCAGAGGCTTGAACCAATTCTTTGAAACCTTCCCAGTCTTCTGGGGTAGCTTGCGAAGTGATGAAGTCTGTTTTATCTTTAGCTTCTTCAACTTTCTTGAAATCTTTGTTAACTAAATCCAAAGTGCTTTTTCCGCGTTTATCGGCCAAAGGTGCATTGATTTTTTGCTCGTCACCATCGGGAGAAGCGTAAGAAGAAATAGAAACGCCTTTGAATTGTTTTCTTTCGTTGGCTTTAACTTCTTCGATATAAGTTTTAAGGGCTTTCATTTGCTCGCTCTTAGTTTCCGAGCTTTTTACGCCAGCTTGTTGAATATCGAATAAAATCTCGGCATATTTAGTTTCGTTGGTTACTCTAACAAATTTATCTTTACCTATAATGGTTTTGCCTTCTGCACGCAACAACCTTGGAGTAGAGATTACACCTTGAGCCACTTTGTATGGTTCGAAATCGAGTGGTTTTTCGGGTTTTTTAGCTAAATAACCTTTAATGCGAACTTCGAGGTCAGACATTCTAATAGCGTCTTCGTAAGCTACTTTAGCTGTATACGAAAAACTTCCACCTTCGGTGTAGCTAATCACTTTGTTGTTGTCTTCTACGGCTTCGCCTTGCAATTTTTTAACTGCATATGCTTTTTCGCCACCGTTGTACTTAAGTACTGGAGTTGCTTCCACTATCACTTTTTTATTAAAGTATTTAGGTGGAATTGATCCATTGATGGTTACCTCTACGCTGTCGCCGTGTAACTCCAAAGGACTTGGTGTTACGGTGTACTTAACGTTTTGAGCATCTTTTTTCATTTTTTTCAAACCACCACAACTTACTATCGCTAAAGAGGCGGTCAGTACCAATGCTATTTGGAATTTCTTCATAATAAAACTATTTTATTTCAATAACTTACTGATTTTAAAATGCAAAATTAATAATATCTCTCAGATATCAAACTAATCTAAAATTAATTGATAAAAAAAATTAAAAACTATTTGCAATTGTAATGAAATCGTTCGCTTTTAGCGAGGCACCGCCAATTAACCCACCATCGATGTCGATTTGTGAAAAAAGTTCTTTCGCATTTTGTGCATTACAACTTCCACCGTATAAAATGCTAGTGTTTTCGGCTATTTGAACATCAAAATGGGTGCTTAAATATTGTCTAATATAGGCATGTATCTCTTGAGCTTGTTGTGGACTCGCTGTTTTTCCAGTTCCAATTGCCCAAATAGGTTCGTAAGCGATGAGCACTTTTTCCATTTGATTGCGGCTCAATTTAAGCAAACTTTGGTCGAGTTGTTTCGAAATATATGCTAAATACGTATTATTCTCTCGTATTTCGAGGCTTTCGCCAATGCAAAAAATAGGCGTTAAACCAACTTCGATCGCTTTAATCGTTTTTTTGAGTAAAATTTCGTCGGTTTCGTGATGGTATTGGCGACGCTCCGAGTGGCCGATGATACAATACGAACATCCTAACTCCACAAGCATTTCGGCAGAAACTTCGCCTGTATAGGCTCCAAAATTCTCGTTTGACAGATTTTGAGCCGATAATTTCACCCTACTGTTCGCAATGGCTTTCGATACCGAAAACAGATGGGTATGTGGTGGTGCAACAATCAATTCGGTTTGGTCAGAAAAGCTTTGTCTAACAATATCTTCGGCTAGCGTTAAGCCCTGCGACGGCAAAGTATTCATTTTCCAGTTCCCTGCTACAATTTTTTTTCTCATTTTTTAAAAGTTATGGTCTTTGACCTAAGTAAGTAATAGTAATTCAAATTATATTTTTCTAAAGATATACATTGCTAAATGTATTTAACCTCAAAATTAACAATTTAAGCTTAATAAATAGTCTAAATATTGTTTATGTCATAATGTATTTATTCCATAAATAACCAGAAAGTGATAAAAGATTATTTTTTATAGTATATAAAATCTGTTATATATTCTTTGAAATGCTTTAAGCTGGAAAAATACAATGCATATATATAAAGTATTTAAATCCAATTGTTTATATAATAGTAAGCAATTGCAAAATATTCTCTTAACAAATCTATTTCGTATTTTAAATGATTCCAGAACTGGTATCTAAACTGTTTTGAATTGCCGACATTGGGAACAAATTGATTACCGCCTAACTCGCTGTTGTCATATAATAGCTCGTCTGTTAAATCTTGCTCAAAAGCTGGCCATGAGGCTAAATTCCGATAACCCAACTTACGAAATACCTTAATACAGCGGTACATGTGTTCGGGCGAACTGACTATTAGAATAGGTGCATTGGGATTGGTAATGATTTCTGCTTTAATTTTTAGAGCTTGCGAACGGGTATTGGTACCTTCAAATTCGAATTTAAAATCGTTTTGTACACCTCTTCGAATCATTTCCGCTTCCATTTTTTTGATATCGCTTAAAGAATCGAGCAGATTGCCAGGTAATGCAATCACGACTTTTGCCTGAGGGTGTTTTTGCGCAATGACTGCGGCATGATAAGTACGAATAAGTGCGGTTGCACTGGGCACACCAGACCCACCCATAACCACAATGTATTCGGGCTCAAATTGATATTCCGATTGATAGTGTCCCAAATGATAAACGCCCCAATATGGCCATGAAGTAAAACTAATTATCAGTGCCAAAACAAGTGCCACACCTGAACTAAAAAGCACAACAGAAAGAACTTTTCGAGACCAAGTGCAAAGTGTTTTAAATATCTCTATTGGGGTGCGAATCAAATTATTTGTTTAAAGGATTTGAATTTAATTTCTGGAATTCAGACCTTTTTCGGAATGTGTCTATGGCTAAATAGATGGCATTACGCATCGAATCTTCCGATGCAATATTTTGTCCCACAATACTGTATCCCGTTCCATGGCCTGGCGAGGTTCTGATGATAGATAAACCAGCGGTGTAGTTAACCCCTTGGTCAAAAGCCAATGCTTTGAAAGGTGCTAATCCTTGGTCGTGAAACATGGACAAAACGGCATCGAACTTTTCGTATTCGTGCGAACCAAAAAAACCATCGGCGGCAAAAGGTCCAACTGCAAGCATGCCTTTTTGATTAGCCATTTCGATTGCTGGTATAATTTGCTCAATTTCCTCGGTCCCAATTAAACCATTATCGCCTGCGTGCGGATTAAGACCAAGTATTGCAATTCGAGGTTTACGTATCCCAAAATCTGTTCTAAGACTCTGGTTTAGTATTTTAATTTTCTCGAACACCAACGCTTTGGTGATATACCTCGAAATATCTTTAACTGGCACATGTCCTGTAACCACGCCTACCCTGAGGTTATTATGGAGCAAGATCATCAAAACTTCGTTGGCGTCGAATCTGGCTTTTAGAAATTCGGTATGACCAGGGAAATTAAAAGCTTCGGATTGCACATTATCTTTATTGATTGGTGCAGTAACCAGAGCATCGATTGAACCCGATTTTAAATCGGAAACGGCTTGTTCTAACGCTACTAGTGCGGCTTTACCTGCTATTTGGGTCGACACCCCAGGTTCAACCCTAAGTTCGTCTGCAAAACAATCTAATATATTTATTCTTCGCGAATTAGCTTGCTCGGCTTGTGCAATTTGGTTAAAACTTATATTTTCGAAATCGTAATTTTTTTTGTAATATGCAGCTACTTTAGGCGAACCATAAATAATAGGGGTACATAATTCTATCATTCGTTTATCCATTAAGGCCTTCATTATCACTTCGTAACCAATGCCGTTAATATCGCCGTGGGTAATTCCTATTCTGATTTTATCTTCCATGTGATGTTTTCTTTTTTTCTGAGTTTACAAAGTTAAACTTTGCGAATTAGCTTTTCTTTTCTTTTTGTAAAAAAAACATAATTCCATAAAAAAAAAATACTCCAAAATTGACTTTTCGAAAGAATATCTCTAAAAAAGTTGTACGCTAATCGAATGCCAATTTCGCTGCCTAGACCCATAACCTATCAAACAATGTGAAATGAATGATAATTTTAATATCAAAAAGTAATATTATTATTATGATTAATTGATTGTGAATATCTAAAAATATCTTTATCTTAGCCAACTAAGTGTGTTCGGTTGATACATTAACTCTAATATACGACATTATTATTTCACAACACGCTATTTCATAGATAATTACACAATATATTAATAGGTTATAAACCTTATGCAAACTGCAAACTAGATGGAAACTAAAAAACCAAGCTTTCAGGAATTAGTGTATAATTTTCACGAAACCATTCGTCCACTCGATGTTAAACTCATATACGAAGGTGAGATTAATCACGAGATTATGAAGGTATTTACCAGTTTAACCGAAAATGGTTTGCGCTCAGAAGAGTTTCCAGGCCAGAAGAAAGTGTTTAATGTAATGGTCGAATGTTTACAAAACATTAGTCGACATGCAGACCCTGTAGACGGAATCAAACAAGAAAATATTGGTCACGGCATCTTTTTAATCAGTAATAACGAAAAAGAATTGACAATCGTAACTGGAAATATTTTAAAAAAGGATAAAGAAAGCTTTTTGATTGAGAAAATCGACAAAATAAACTCCCTTGGCAAAGACGAACTAAGAGACTACTACAAAACGGTACTGAAGGACAACAGCATCTCCGAAAAAGGAGGAGCAGGCTTAGGTTTCATAGACATTGCACGTAAAACAGGAAATAAACTGACCTATAGTTTTTATCCGATTGACGAAAATTATTCGTTTTTTATTATGTCGGCCAAAATCGATAAATAATTAACAGAAACTACGACTTCACACACAAAGAACAAAAGGTCTAAGACCTCTATTTTTTTAATTAGAATTTAAGACCCATGCAAAATTTATTAATAAAAAAGACAAGCCAAACACCAGAAATTCGGCTCGATGCCGAAAAGGGCGAACTTTGCTTTTGCGGACGCTCTTTACCTGAAGACGCTTCTGGATTTTACAAGCCTGTTTTCGACTGGATTAACAATTTCACCAGCGAGTCGCCTCGAAAATGTTTTATACGTTTCGAATTAGATTATTTTAATACTGCATCGGCAAAATCAATTTTTGCAATTTTAAATAAACTTGAACAAATGAACCATTTGGGTACCAACATGGTAATTGAATGGTGGTTCGATGCCGAAGACGAAGACATGAGGGACTTAGGTAAAGAATACATCGATTTATTTACCGTTAATATTGTTCTTAAACCCAGAAGCTAATGCATCAAACCGTATTGCTCTTAGGCGGCAACCTTGAGCAAGTGCACGAAAATTTAATCAAAGCTTCCGAATTAATCGAAACAGAGTTAGGAGATATTGTTTCTCGTTCTGCATTTTACGAAAGTCTGGCTTGGGGTTTCGATTCGCAAGATAATTTCTTAAATCAGGTTTTAATTTTAAATACCTTATTAAATCCTTTTGAACTACTCAGTAAGGCACAAAACATAGAAAAACAATTGGGGCGAATCACCAAAAGCAATCATAATGTTTACGAATCGAGAATAATCGATATCGATATTTTGTTTTACGAAAATCAGATTATCGACACAATAGAACTAAAAGTACCTCACCCATCGTTACATAAAAGAAGATTTACCTTAACACCTCTTAACGAGGTGCTTCCCAATTTTATTCATCCTGTAATCAAACAGCCCATTCATGTGCTATTGTCTGAACTCGAAGACACAAGCTGGTGTAAACAATGGATCCAATAACCATGAGAAAATTATCTAACGACGAACTTAACCGAATCAATGTCGACGATTTTAAAGCGGCAACAAAAAGTCCGTTTATTGTGGTTCTCGATAATGTCAGAAGTTTAAACAATATTGGTTCAGTTTTTAGAACGAGTGATGCTTTTTTGATCGAGTCCATTTTTTTATGTGGGATAACAGCATGTCCGCCTCATCGCGATATATACAAAACGGCACTTGGGGCTACCGAAACCGTAAACTGGCAGTACTTTTCGCACACACTCGACGCTATTACATGGCTAAAAAAGAATAACTATATAATAATAGGAGTAGAGCAAGCCGAAAATAGTGTTATGCTAAATAATTTTGTGATCGAATCAAATAAGAAATACGCCTTCGTGATGGGGCACGAAGTTAAAGGTGTCGATCAATTGGTGATTAACAACTGTGACATGGTGCTCGAAATTCCGCAATTTGGCACCAAGCACTCGTTTAATATTTCGGTCACCACTGGCATGGTGTTATGGGAGGCTTTTAAACAATATAAGTTACTGATACACTGACCTGTTTCGGGAGTTACTCATCGATGTGTTCTGTAGTTTCGATGGTTTTAATCAGTGCCGATATCAAATTGTGTTTATGCTCTTCTGCCGACTTTAGTTGAGGACGTAGCAAGGATAAAATAATGGCTTTTGATTCTGGTGTATAGCTGTAATCTTGCCAAATATTCTCGATTAATGTAAACGCTTCTATCGATGTTAGATAATCTGCTTCTAAAAAAAGCTCGACCCAATATTCCATTTCGCTCGAAAAATCTAAACGTGATTGCCAAGCCATTTGGAACAAAGCCCTTAGTGCCTTATTTGAATGACGGAACTTTTTAAAATACTCAATGATTATTTCGTTCGCTTTGGAATAACTGACGTTACTTACTAATTCGATAATTTGAACTTCGAATTGCTCCATTTCAGGGTGTGCTAATAATTCGAGAATTAAGGACAAATCTTTTAGAGAAGCGTTTGTTTCGGCCATCGAAAGCCCTTTGTGAATATCATCAATCTTGTTAGATTGTAATAATGTGTGTAAATTCTTCATGTCTGTAAAAAATAGAAATATTACAGGATACAAAATAAAGTAATTGCCCGAAATTCCGAGCAAGGTGTAGCATTAACACCAGTAAGTTTGTCTTTTAAAAAAAATAGCCCGAAAAATCGGGCTATTAATGTGGCGTCACCAAGGATCGAACTAGGGACACACGGATTTTCAGTCCGTTGCTCTACCAACTGAGCTATGACGCCATCGAAAAACGTGGGGCAAAAGTAGTAAACTTTAGTTTTTATTCCAAACATTTTTTCATATAATTTTGCTCGCTAGTGCTTTCAATTGCATATTTTTGCATTAATTCATTTAATAATCCGCTCACAAAATCGTAAACTACTGTCAATTAGTTATTTAAAAAATTTATACATCCAATAGCATGAGTTCAAATAAAATTATTAAACGCATTTTTGGTTTATTCTTTCAGGGTATATTGTATATCACCCCAATTTTTATTCCGCTCTATATCATGTACAGCTTGTTCATCAGCTTAGATTCTCAATTTAAACACGTATTTGGGTTCGTAATACCTGGGCTAGGAATTTTATTAATGTTTGTTCTACTTACTTTTATTGGATGGGTTGGAAAATTTCTGATTACACAACCCATTAAAAAGCAGTTTACACTTTTACTCGATAAAGCACCTTTGTTAAAACTGATATACAATTCTGTTCAAGATTTGCTAAAAGCCTTTGTGGGCAAAGAAAAAAAGTTTACCAAGCCAGTGTTGGTAAAGGTTAACCCACTGACCAATTTAGAAAAAATTGGATTTATAACTCAAGAAGATTTAAAAGAGTTTGACATCTACGATGGTAAAATGGCCGTGTATTTCCCACACTCGTATGCTTTTTCGGGCGAATTATACATTGTACCCAAAGAACAAATTACACCTATTGATAAAAAATCGGCCGATGTAATGAAATTTATTATTTCGGCAGGAATTTCGATGAGCTAGGGTCTTCGACCTATTTCTTTTTTTTGAAACTGTATATTTATAAATATTCTAGCTTAATAAAATTATACATAATAGACTTTTTTGTCAATATTTCCAATATCGAAAGGAATTAGGTCGCTTTTTTAATTGACAGATACATAAATTTTAACGAACACCTAAACAGATAGAATGATGAGATATACCATTACCGCAGCACTTCCATATGCCAATGGGCCAGTACATATTGGGCACTTAGCTGGGGTTTATATTCCAGCCGACATTTACACGCGTTATCTACGATTAAAAGGTCACGATGCACTTTTTATTTGCGGTTCAGACGAACATGGCGTACCTATTACTATCAAGGCACAAAAAGAAGGCATCACCCCACAAGAAGTGGTCGATAGATATCATACTATAATTCGCGATTCGTTTGCCGAATTTGGCATCTCATTTAATATCTATTCGCGCACCAGCTCAAAAATTCACCATCAAACCTCATCAGAGTTTTTCGAAAAGCTATATCAAGATCAAGTTTTTATCGAAAAAGAGAGCGAGCAATTCTACGATAGCAAAGCCAATCAGTTTTTAGCCGATCGATATATATTGGGTAACTGTCCAAAATGCGGGGCAGAAAATGCCTATGGCGATCAATGCGAAGCGTGTGGATCGTCGTTAAATGCTACCGAACTTATCAACCCAAGATCTGCCGTTACGGGACATACCCCCGAACTTAAAATGACCAAACATTGGTATTTACCCCTCGACAAATATGAACCTTTCTTAAAACAATGGATTTTAGAAGACCACAAAGAATGGAAAACCAACGTTTACGGCCAATGTAAATCATGGTTAGATTCTGGATTGCAGCCTCGTGCAGTGAGTCGCGATTTAGACTGGGGCGTTCCAGTGCCCGTCGATGGTGCAAATGGGAAAGTGCTTTATGTATGGTTCGATGCCCCTATTGGATATATTTCTGCTACAAAAGAACTTACTCCAGATTGGGAGAAATATTGGAAAAATAAAGACACCAAGCTAATCCACTTTATTGGCAAAGATAATATCGTGTTCCATTGTATCGTATTCCCTGCCATGCTCAAAGCAGAAGGCTCTTATATTTTACCAACCAATGTTCCAGCCAACGAGTTTCTAAATCTCGAAGGTGATAAAATTTCGACATCGAGAAATTGGGCTGTGTGGTTGCACGAATATTTACGCGATTTCGAAGGTAAGCAAGACGTATTGCGCTATGTACTTACCGCCAATGCCCCCGAAACAAAAGACAACGATTTTACATGGAAGGATTTTCAAGACCGAAACAACAATGAACTATTAGCTATTTTGGGAAATTTTGTCAATCGTTCGATGGTGCTTACTCATAAATATTTCGATGGAAAAGTTCCCGAGCCCGAGCCAAATGCTTTTGTGGCTTTCGACAAAGAAATTATGGACGAGTTTCCTATTATTAAACAAAAAATAGAAACTTTAATCGAGACCTTTCACTTTAGAGAAGCCCTTAAAGAAGCTATGAACATGGCTCGATTAGGTAATAAATATTTGGCCGAAACAGAACCTTGGAAAGTGATTAAAACGGATCCCGATAGAGTTAAAAATATCATGTACATTGCCATGCAAATTACGGCAGGATTGTCGCAGGTTTTTGAGCCATTCCTTCCATTTGCTGCTGCGAAAATACGAAAATTACTCAATTTCGAAACTGTTGATTGGAACTTAATTGGAAACTGCAAAGCTTTACCAATTGGACATCAAATTGCCAATCCAGAGTTGCTATTTACCCGAATCGAAGATGAGCATGTGGTAGCCCAAGTCGAAAAGTTACAATCGACTAAGCAACAAAATTTAAGCAACAAGTTCAAAGCAAACGATTCTAAACCGTTGATTTCCTATGACGAGTTTGCTAAAATGGATATCCGTGTAGGCACCATTGTCGCAGCCGAAAAAGTTGCTAAAACCAAAAAACTGCTTAAACTAACTATCGATACAGGAATTGACCAAAGAACTGTAGTTTCTGGGATTGCCGAATTTTTCGAGCCCGACAAAATTATTGGACAACAAGTTAGTATTTTGATCAATCTTGCACCAAGAGAACTAAAGGGAATCGAGTCGCAAGGCATGATTTTAATGACCGAAGACGCCGATGGTACACTTCGATTTGTGCAGCCTACCCTTCAAACCAAAAATGGGTGCGAAGTTAAATAAACCATCATAAAATGGCACACTGAAATAAAAAAGCAATAATTCATTGGGCCATTTGTGATTAAATAAAGACATTTAAGCTTTTGGCGATATGGAATTACAAATTGATGAACATCAAATATTTTCGAGTTATTTCTCAACAGATTCCATTCAGCCTGTAGCGTACGAATGCTCGAAGAAACTTGAAGAAGGACACATTTGCTTCGATTTAGAAGAATTTGCAAGCAGCCATTCGCTTAACATAGACGCTATCAAAAAAAGCCAATGGCTTGGCAATGAATATGACATTGACAAACCATTTGTTTTACACAGTGGCAACATATACTTACAGCGATATTTTGCATACGAATCGGACATTATAAAGCATATCCATAGGATTGCACAAGTCGAGCAAACAGAACAACGACAAATCGAAATTCAAGAATCGTCTGGCTTAATCGAACTTCTGTTTGGCCATCAGAAAAAAGAAATTGATTGGCAGAAATTGGCTGCTTTAATGACATACAGACAAAATCTGAGCTTAATCACCGGCGGACCCGGAACAGGCAAAACAACCACTGTGGCAAAGTTCTTAGCTATTTTGCTTTCGAACCATCCCAATTTAAATGTGGTTTTGGCCGCACCAACTGGTAAAGCAGCAAGTCGACTTAAAGAATCGTTAAAAAAATCGAGAACCAATCTTTCGATGGTTGCCGAATCGGTTCTCGACAAAATGGAATCCATTCCAAGTTTAACAATTCACCGTTTGTTAGGCTTTCGAAAAAACACGCATTATTTCAAACACAATGTGTCGAATCCTTTGCCATACGATTTAATAATTGTTGATGAATCGTCGATGCTGAGCGTAAGTTTGATGGCAAAATTATTATACGCAGTGGAAACAGGCAAAAGATTGGTATTGCTCGGCGATAGACACCAATTGTCGTCGGTAGAAGCTGGAAGTGTTTTTGGCGATTTAATCTTGGCAAATTCGGATTGCACCAATCGGTTTTTGCCCAGCACTGCCCAATGGTTTAATCAGTTTTTAGATACTAAACTTGACAGGACGCATATAACCAATCTATCTAAAGCCCTTAGCGAAAACACCGTTGAACTAAAGAAAAGTTATCGATTTACCGACCAAAGCGATATCGGGAAACTAAGCAAATCTGTTTTGGCTGGCACGTTTAATCGCTCAACTGAGTTCAAAAACAAAAGTGTACAGTTTTATTCTGAATCGAACATTGTAGCTCTCGAATCTTTTTTTGAATTATTTGCTAACTATTTAAAAGAAGATGACATTAAAAAGGCCCTTGGATTATTTAACAAAAACAGAATTCTATGCCCAAGTAACGAGGGTAAATTGGGTGTCGAAGATATCAATTATAAAGTTGAGATGTACCTTTCGGGGAAACATCAATTAGAATTAAAAAAACCGTTTTATCACAATCGCCCAATTTTGGTCACGGAAAACAATTATCAATTGGGTTTGTACAACGGTGATGTGGGCTTAATAAGGTATGACGACGAAGGACAACTTAAGGCGTTTTTCGAGAGCGAAACAGGTGAATTGGTGTCGTTTAATCCCTACTTATTAAAAACGGTCAGAACTGTATTTGCTATGAGCATTCACAAAAGTCAAGGCTCAGAATTCGAGAATGTGGCACTTATCATACCATCTAAAACAAACAAAGAATTGCTATCAAAAGAATTAGTCTACACAGGTTTAACCCGAGCAAAAGATCATTTAGAAATATTTTCAAGTACCGAGAATTTCGAAAAAGCAATAGCTTATTCCGTCAAACGGACTTCGGGTATTAACGGTAGATTAACCTCTTTGTAAAGCATCAATATTTATGTTGAGAAATAGGCACTAGAGATGTTAAATAATGACAAATCTCTTTAATTACCTCAGATATTAATTGTAATTTTGATTTTATAAATTATAAATTATATGAAACGAATTGCAATCCCAACATTAAATGGCAAACTGAGTTCCCATTTTGGTGGAAGTGAGTATTTTTCGGTCTACGATATTGACGATAACAAAATTCTTTCGGAAAAACTTTGGCCTGTACCAGAACATACACCAGGGGCATATCCTCGATATTTGGCTGAACAGCAAGTTACCGATGTTATACTTGGCGGTGTTGGCCAGCAAGCCATTGTGCTTTTCCAACAAAACAATATTAATGTAATAACAGGGGCACCAAGTGTCGATCCAAAAAGTTTGGTATTACAATTAATAGAAGGCAATTTATTAGCTGGTGATAACTCATGCGATAGCGACCACCATGGGCACGAACATAATGGTGAGCACCACCATGGGCACGGGCATCATAGTCACTAATAAAAAAGCTCAGTAAAACTGAGCTTTTTTATTCTATAACGAAAAACAATATGCGTATGTTGCGGGATTTAAAGGCACTATCGCTTCAATTT